>NZ_JAFQXT010000023.1 GCF_017406825.1 Methanobrevibacter sp. | reverse complement strand
GGTAAGCCATTACCTAACCAACTACCTAATCGGCCGCAGACCCATCCTTAGGCGAAAAAACATTTAAACAAAAAACCATTACAGGAATAATTGCCTATCCGGTATTATCCTCAGTTTCCCAAGGTTATCCCAGTCCTAAGGGTAGGTTATCCACGTGTTACTGAGCCGTACGCCACGAGTCTAAACTCGTTCGACTTGCATGGCTTAATCGAATCCCAATAGCAGTAGCATCTGCCAGGATCAAACAGAATTGAACACATAACAGACATAATAATGTAAAGTATTATGAAGTACGCTAAAAAAATATAGACGAGTAATTAATACATATAAAATTTGATATAAAAGTTTCTATAATCAAATTTCACCACATCTACAAAACTTACATCATACCCGAAAAACTCAGGTACTCACAAAGCATATCAATGATATTAATAATTTAATTAATACAATAAATATGATAATTTATAGCTATATGCGGAAAAGCAGTCATCATAGTCGGAATTGTTAATACAATATGACTTAAACCAACGCCAAAAAAACATATAGCACATCTAATACACAGAGAAATTATATAAACAAAGTCAATTAAAAAACATTGCAAAAATAAATTTTATAAAAAAATATACTTTAAAAAAATAAAAAAAATCAAATAAAGAATTATCAAACGATTATAATAAAAAATAAAAAAGGAAATAGAAAAAAATAGAAAAAAATTTTAAAAATTTTTATTTGTATAATATCGAACAAATCGATCATTAAAATAAATTTTTTTAGAAAACATAGCATACTATTTAAATTTAGATACAACAAAAACATATTTAATATTTAAAACTTTCTATCTAATTCAAATAATAATAACTTTATATATAGGAATACCTAAAATATTATTGGTGATAAAATATGAAGTTCGGTATAGAATTCGTACCAAATCAACCTTTAGATGAAATTGTAAAATTAGTAAAATTAGCAGAAGATGTCGGTTTTGAATACGCTTGGATCACAGACCACTACAACAATAAAAACGTATACGAAACTTTAGCATTACTTGCAGCAAACACTGAAACCATTAAAATGGGTCCTGGTGTAACCAACCCATACGTAAGAAGTCCTGCAATTTCTGCTTCCGCAATCGCAACTATTGACGAAATCTCAAACGGAAGAGCAACCTTCGGTATTGGACCTGGTGACAAAGCAACTTTCGATTCATTAGGAATTGAATGGACCAAACCAGTATCCACTATTAAAGCAGCTGTAGCTGACATTAACACCTTATTAGCAGGTGGAAAAACCGAAGGCGGAGCAGCATTAGGTGGAGTAAAAGCTGTCCAAGAACACATCCCTATTTACATGGGTGCTCAAGGTCCTAAAATGTTAGAAACCGCTGGAGAAATCGCAGATGGTGTTCTAATTAACGCTTCCAACCCTAAAGATTACGAAGCAGCAATGCCTATGATTAAAAAAGGTATTGAAGCAGCTGGAGACAAAGAATTCGACGTAGGTGCATACACTGCAACCTCTATTGGTCCTGACTCTGACGCAGCTAAAAACGCAGCTAAAATTGTAGTTGCATTTATTGCAGCAGGTTCACCACCTCCAGTTATCGAAAGACACGGATTACCTGAAGGATTCAACACCCAAATGGGTGACTTCTTAGCTAAAGGTGACTTCGGTGGAGCTATTGGTGCTGTAACCGATGAAGCACTCGACGCATTTTCCGTATGTGGTACTCCTGATGAGTTCATTCCAAAAATCGAAGGCTTAGCTGAAATGGGTGTAACTCAATACGTAGCAGGATCCCCTGTAGGTAAAAACGTAGAAGAATCCATCAAATTATTAGGAGACGTAATCGCAAGTTTCTAAACTTGCTCTCTTTTTCTTTTTTTATTTTTTTAAACCTCTATACACAACTTATTACCAAACTATTTTTACATAATTTTTAATTATAACCTCAACATAATAATATTATAATGGAAATTGAAAATTTAACAAAGGAAATTAGACAAAGAGCTTTTGAGCGAAAAGAACCAAAAACCCCAGAACAAGTTGGGGCAAGCTGGTATAATGATGACCTCACATATGACGGCGTTGCAAAAACATTGTTTATGATTTTACCGACTCCCGGCTGTGCATGGGCACTTGGCGACAGCGGAGGATGTACCATGTGCAGTTATGTATCCGATTGCACTCTCGAACCGATTGATACAGAAACAATCTTAAGAATATTCCATGACCACTTATCAAGACATCCAATAGCTGAAGATGACAAAATCTCAGTTAAACTATTCGCTTCAGGAAGTTTCCTAAACCCATACGAGCTTCCAAAAGATGCGCGTGATGAAATATTGAAAACATTGATGGAATTGGACAACGTGACTGAAATCATTGTTGAGTCAAGACCGGAATATGTAAAAGAAGAATATCTCGACGAAATCTTTGAAATCATCGAAGACACATTATTTGAAGTGAGCATCGGTCTTGAAACATCTGACGATTACACCCGATTAAATAAGATTAATAAGGGGTTTACCTGCAGGGATTTCGAAGATGCTGTAAATTTGATGCAAAACCTAAAGGAAGACAAGGGATATAATCTGAAGTCAAAAGCATACATCTTTGTAAAACCTATTTTGGTTTCTGAAAGCCAGGCAATAGCTGAAGCAATAAAAACTGCACACTATTGTGATTCAATTGGTGTTGACAGGCTTTCGTTCTGCCCTGCAACAATTCATAGCGGAACTGTAATTGAAAGGTTCTGGAGAAAAGGAGCATATCAGCCGCCATGGATCTGGTCATGCGTTGAAATAATCAATACTGTAAGGGATGAGTTAGAACTGCCTGCATTATTGGATACTTCCGGTTTCGGTTCAAGACGCGGGCCCTATAACTGTAAGAAATGTAATAAAGATTTGAAGCAAATGATAATAGCCAACAACCTGACACAGACAAAAATCGAATATGACTGTGAATGTAAAAATGAGTGGCGGGCTGAAATTAACAATTCAGACATGAATGCATCAACAGTGGAAATCAAACATGTCCCGCTATATTAATATAACTTAGATTATTAATTATTAATAGGAGGAAAAAATGAAAAGTAAGTTTATTAGTTTACTGGCTATAATTCTTGGATTATTGATTATCATATTCCCCATAATGGGAATCGTTGGAGTGGCCGATTTGATTGCTTTATCAGTGTTATTGATATCCGTATATCTACTCGTTGTCGGAATAGCAACAATAGATTACAATAAGACCGGAGCGATACTGGATTTGGCATTAGGAATGATATTATTATTCTTAAGTATCTTTTTAATATTTAATCCTACAATGCTTGGATTTTTAGCCGAAATCACATTATATCTTGCAGGAATACTTCTGATAATCGTTGGACTTGTTTCATTAATCAATAACAGAACATCAAAATATGGATTCTATATTGGAATAGCTGGAGTAGTCCTCGGTTTATTGTATATCATCATTGGATCTTTTGTTGCAAATCCAATAATCCTTGGAACATTAATCGGATTATGGCTAGTAATAAGCGGAGTTTTAAAATTAATGGATAGTTAAACTATCCTAAAATTTCTTTTTTTTTTGGTGTTTGACTTGATAGGAATCAGTGCAGACTTTGACCCCGTCCACAAGGGACATGAACATTTACTGAAAGCGGCTCGCGAATTAGCCGATGAGAAAAACAAGAAAGTTGTAGTTTATCTGAATAAGGGTTTCAGTGCAAACCATGCCCCCTTTTTTGTTGATTTTGATGCCCGCCGTGAGATGGCATTGGCATTGGGTGCTGACGAGGTCAGATCATTTGAAGGGCTTCATCACAGACTAGTCTTATCATATAGTGTTCCCATCAGGCTCAAACAGATGATTGATGACGGCGTAACCGACTACATCACCTCCGCAAGCATTTCTTTGGATGAGATTAAATCAAAAGCTCAGAAATTCATTGATGAGGGGAATTTCGTCGGCATGCCTAAAAGCTACACCAACAGAAATGAAATACGCTGGTATGCGATAAATGAATTTTTAGGCTCTAAACTTGATTATCATGTTGTAAATGAATTCAATAAGGACAAATATTCCGGAAGATTAATCAGGCAATCCATCATTGACAATGATATGGTAATCTCCAATGACGTTAAGAAATTGCTTCCCAAAAGCACAATTGAAATTTTACAGCGTGAAATTGATGCCGGCAGGACTCCTGGTGAACGTGATTGGGCGAATATTTATAAAAGAATGAATACCTATTCCCGCGGAAACCTTGAAAAGATAGCTTACCTTAACGGGAACACCATAAATGAAATCATTAAAAGAAGGGTTTACAGAGACCCCGAATCAATTTGGGCAGTTTTCAGAAGGTCCGATTACGGTCCGGTAATGACCCGTTTGGCAATCAGCGCCATTGAAATGGATGTCAGCAAAAGGGAAGTGATGGACTTGATGAAAGGTTATGAAGCCCAGGGAGTGATTCCTGATAACCAAAAGGTCCAGAGGGTTATTGACAGGGCATGGTATGTTGCATGCGAAGGCGAAAAGGGAATCAGCGCCCGTGATGCGAACAACAGATTCCGAAGCGAAAAAATCATTGTCGACAATCCTCCATTAAGCATTGAGGCTGGATTGAATCTGACCAGATTCGAAACGAAAATCACAAAAGAAGGATTGGATACCGACTTGTACGTTGATAAAAACGGCAGGATTTCAGTTCAGTTTAAAAGTGAAGGCAAAAAGATCAAAACAAATTTGAGGCTGCCCGCTCGCGACGTGACCTATCTGAGATACATTATGGATTCTCATTTCATTCCTGTTAGCGGAAGCATAAAAAAAGCCAAAAAGGGATTCAAGGTAAAAGTGGTTATTGGTTGAGTTTTTTGAGAGCCGCCTTTACCATTATCAGTTCATTTTCATTGAAATAACTGATGATTTCTTCTAACTCTTCACTCTTTCTTTTGGAACTTTTTAAGGTATTGTTTATTCTGGACAGGGATTTTTCCCTGAAGTCCTTTCCTTCGGTTAATGACAGCACATCAAAGAATTCCTCTTCAAGATTATGGATTTTTGCAATTTCATGGGATTCTATCAGCAGCGCGGACAATGTTTTTGTATATGTGCTCCTAAGCATTTTCAGAATGCTTGCATCACCTATCCTGTCACTGATTTTGACTGTTTTGATGAAATCGCTCAGGAATAACAGGTCGTCGGCATTTTCACCTGAAATTAATAGTGTCGGATTTGGCGAATCGATTTTCCCGATGATTGCCCCATCGACTAGATTATCAGCATGTTCGTTGATTTCATGTGCTGTGTCTGGAGAGATATTGTTCAAATCCAAGTAGATTCCCTTTGCATATTTGCCGTATTCCCGGGCAATGTTTAGGGCGTTTTTTGGTGAATTTGCTGAAATCAGAATATCTGATTGAATGGCTACGTCCTTAAAGGTGTCTAAAATCCGAACATCGGATTTGCGGATATTTTCAACTGTTTCAGATGACCTGTTTTCGGCTGAAGTGACGAACATTATTTCCTCAGATTTGATCATTTCAACAAGATTTTTTGAAACCTTTCCGAAACCTATAAAACCCATTATCATAATTCTCACCGGTTATTTTTTAAATAATAGCATATCATGCAGATTGACACCGATGTCTCTGGATATTGTGTTGCATTTGGCGCATAGTAGGAAAAAAACATCTTTATCTGACAAATCTATTTCTGTTAGGCCCTCGTAATTGCCCATTCCCTTTGATATTACGAATTTGTGATTTTCAAATATTTCCCTGAATTCGTCTGAAATTTCACTGTCCACATATCCCACTGTTCCGCAGCCTATCTCCACAATATTTCCGAATTCATCCAATCCCGCATCAAGCGCCTCTTTCATGCAGGCGTCATTCAGGATGGGTTCGGATTTGACTGCAATCGTGATGTCCAAATCATATTCCCTGATTTTTTCCAGAAGCAGCTTATCGAATACTATTTCTCCGGTATTGTCCACAAGATACAATACTTTATCGTGCTCTCTCAGTGCCTTTTCGAATTCTTCAATGTCCTTGATGGTCAAATCCTTTTCAAGCGAATTTCTTATGACGCTTTCTATATCATCATCCAGGGTAAATGCTCCGAAATCCAGAATATTTCCGATGATGGCTATCTTGACATGATTTTCAAGACTGTCGTCCTTTTCCAGTATCCTTTTCACATCAGGCAAATACCTCATGGCGATTTCGTTTCCTTCAATTTTTTCATTGCGATACGGGTCTGTGCAGCCGGTTTTTTGCTTGATCATGTTGTGCATCTTTGAGCCCGTGCTGTTGGAATTGGTATTCTGTTTGAAATTATGGCTTAAGAATTTGAATATGTCTTCCATGATTTCCATTTTAAGCGCTTCATCATCTGTGGATAAATCCAAGGCCTCCTTTGCCTGTCTTAAAAAGCATGGCCCGCATTCATAACTTATCTTCAAACCTAACCACCGTATATTATTTGAACCAATTGGATTTCGTCATCTTCCTGTATTACTGTATCTTCAATAACCAGTTCGCCGTTCTGTTTTGAAACGATTGTCTGAGGGGACAACTCCAAGTCATTTAGCAAATCCCTTATGGTGTAGTTTTCATTCGGCAATTCACGTTCTTCATTTTGTTTTTTATATATTAGTTTGAATGACATTTATTAAACTCCCAATTCTTCTAAAAATGAGCAGGCTTTGCACAATTCATTTGCAGAAGGTTCGCCGCATCTCCTGCATCTTCCATGCGCATATTCCTTCTGCATTTCGTTTTTTAATACATTCTTGATTTTATCGTAACCCCTTAATGTGGAGTATTTTATTGTGGGGTGCTTTTCAGCCAGCTGATTGATGAGTTCTGAAACTTCTCCCCTGAATGATTGCATCGCATATGGGCAGCTGTCGAAGTGCACTTCAAGTTCTTTTGCAACCACATACAATCCTATTTCGCGTTCGGGAATTTCCCTTAACGGTTTTATTTTAACTGTAAATTCTTCTGCTTTGGATTCTGTTTTTGCTCCCAGTTTGCCCAGGTTATCCGTGTTTCCTTCCAGATAATTCATCATTATGGCCTGGACCTCATCGTCAAGGTTGTGGCCTGTCGCTATTTTTGTGGCTCCCATTTCGCGGGCCGCCTTGTTGATTATGGTTCTTCTAAAGACTCCGCAGTAAGTGCATGACCCCCTGTGGTTTGGAGTTTGCATTATCTCATCAAGGGTGATTCCATAATCCTCTTTTAGAGAAACCACCTTATGTTCGATTCCGAGCCTTTTGGCATGCCTTCTGGCAATGTCCACACCTTCCTGACGGTAATTGGCTATTCCTTCATCAACAGTTACGGCGCAGATGTCGATTATATTCATTTCACGAAAAGAGTTCAGGATTTCCAATGTTGTGACGCTGTCCTTTCCTCCGGATAAAGCTACAAGGACTTTATCGCCCTTATCCAATAGCTTCTCTTTTCTGACTGTCCTTATTACCTTCTTTTCAATGGAGTCTATGAAACAGTCTTTGCACAGCAGCTGGCCTGACTGTTCTCTTTTATAAATAACTTTAGGATTACCGCATTTACTACATTGCATTTTCATTACCTACATTTGCTCTACGAAGTGGGCTAGCTGATTTAATGTGTTCACTTCAAATACCTGCGCTCCTGCTTCCTGATATAGTGAAACGCAGCTGTCCACAATATCCCATTTGAGTTTTTCTTCAGGGTTGAGGATAACCACCTTTTTAGCATCCCTTACCATCTCTTCAACCAGCTCCACACTGGCCGGAACCCCGTTCACTTTTGGTCCCGCCCAGTCTCTGCAGTCTGATAAAATAATTACATAAGACTTATTGTTGATATTTGCCTTTTCCTGGAACTGCTTGAATGCCGAATACATGTCTGAAGTTCCATGCACCATCATATGTTTGATTCGCATGTCCTTTACTTTTATGAATGAGTCTATGAGATATTCTTCCTTCAATGCTTTGGTTGTTTCAATAACCTTATTGTCAAACTCGAAGGTTCTTGACCTCTTGAATGCAGTTTGGGCTGAAAACATTAACATGAAAAACCAGCTGCTTATCCATTCGCAGGATCCGCTGATGTCATTAAGGAAGAGATGCTCGTTCTTGTGAGGCCTTGGCTTTGCCTTTACAAGCTCTATGGGTACTCCGCCATATTTCAGATTTGCCCTCATTGTTCGTCTCATATCAATTTTATGAGTAGTGGCCTGAATTTTACGTCTTGAACGTTTGTTGGCGATTCTTTTACCTAATCTTTGACATATCTCCAGCATTCTAGGGTCGAATCTGTTCAATTTAGTAAGATCCTTATTCATCAGCTCCCCATCGCGTTCGAGTTTTTTGGCTTCATCAAGCAGAGGCTGGCCTGAAAGCATCTTCAGTTTTTCATTGTTGATTTTTTCCTTTCGGACTTTCTGTCCGATGGTATTCTGTTTTTTGATGACGTATTTATTGGATTTCGGTCCGGTACCCCGGTATGCCTTACTGCGATTCAGATTATCCTGGATTTCCTTTTCGGGGTTTGGAAGTGCGAATACCTCATCAAAAACCTTCAAGAATTTAGGGATGTCATATCTGTCCTTGACATAGATTGCCATCAGCGCTGTCTTTAAGAGATTCCTGTCCGAATCCCCTAAATTCATATAAACCTCTGAAGCCGATTGTGTGCTTCTTATACTTACCGGCAAACCTTCCTTTCTTAAATCGGCTGAGAGTTTTGCGATTCTATTAATCATCTTATCAGTTTTTGTTGAAAATATCTTTTATAACACGTTTTTTGTCGCTTTCCGTTTTGATGGCTACGCCAACGCTATCTTCAAGGGACTGATCGATGTCCTTAGTTCCCAGGTTGGTAACTGACTTTACCCAGTCCACTGTACCTCTTACGGACGGTTTTTTCATCAAATTGAGATTGCGTATTTGATGAACGATTTTGACGACATATGATACTGTCTCATCATCCGCTTCGGGAATTTTTGATTTGACTATTTCAATTTCCCTTTCTATGGTAGGGTATGGGATGTATAGGAACAGGCATCTGTCCTTTGTCTCGTCGAGAAGTGACCTTTGTGAGTTTGATGTCAGTATGACAATCAAATCATTCATAAGCTGGAATGTTCCCAAATCGTTGATTGTAATTTCCTGTTCGCCCAATGCCTGAAGCAGAAAACTTTCAACTTCCTCATCTGCCTTGTCTATCTCATCAATGAGCAATACTGAATCGTTGTCATTTAAAAACGCATTGAGCAATGGCCTTCTTATGAAATATTCGTCATCGAAGATTTCATCCACATTGCTTGAATCGTTTTTGGCGGCTTCAAGGTGCAATAACTGTTTTTGGTAGTTCCATTCTCCGACAATCTGTTCGAATGTGATTCCCTCATAACATTGAATCCTGAAAAAGTCCCTATTGAATGATTTTGCGATTACTTTAGCTAGCTCTGTTTTTCCAACGCCTGGCGGACCTTCAATAAGCATAGGTTTTCCAAGCAGAAATGATAGGTAAAGAGTAGTTGAAATCTCATTGTTTGAAACATAACTTGCATCTAAAAGTAATTTATCGATGTCCTTTATACTTATATCTTCAACCTGCAAATTCTGACCTTCCTAAATTTTGTTGTTAAAATAAATTTAAATGTGAATTAATATAAATTTTATGTATATATATGTAACAATACCATAATATAAGTAATTGATTTAGAATGGGAGGTTAAAATATGAAATTCGAAAATGTGCTGATTATTGCACTGATAGTTCTTATATTTGCGGTTATAGGAGCCTATATCATCATGAACGGAACTGGAACTGCAACAGTTAATGATGAATCCGCACAGCAACCAATCGCGAACATCGATCCGAATACCGATACTATTAATACAGCGACCCAGTCATCATCCGGCGCTTCAAGCTCCGAATCCGACACCTCATCTGGCGATGATTCCGCTTCTGATAGTGCTGCAGTCGAGGATGCATCATCATCAAGCAGTGCTGACAGTTCAACCCCGCAGGCGGGACAGGCCGAGGGGACTTATGATCCGGCAGATTTTGACTAGAATTATTTTTTGAATTCGTCGGGATTTTTGAATAAATCAAAATCCTGAACATATTCTTTTCCGGTAATCATTGCAATTTCCGCTTTTTTAAGCTCAGCGCCCAAATAAGCGGCATGCTCCATTCTTGTTACAAGATTTTTTGTGATGATTTCCTCATATATCTCTTTTGCCGAATGGCCGACAATTACAAGGTCAGCCTTGTTTTTCTTAAAATGAGTTGCAGTGATCTTACTGTTTTCTACGGTTGTGCCGTAATCGACGTTGATTTTGAAACTGCCCGCCTTGTCTCTGACGAACTTTAAGGGTTTGTCCTGACGGGTTTGCTCAACGCCGTCCAATTCGTTTATGATAATGTCATTTCTTTTATGCTTGTCCTTAAATGCGACGAGATTTATTCCCAGGTCTTTTGGAATTGATTTTCTGTGCTTTGCAAGAAACATCATTTTTGAAGCGGTTGCGAGTTCATATACGCTGCCTCTTGTCTTTCCGCTTTCTTCTGGAGTGAACAATATGCTCACTCCCAGTTCCATACCTATTCCTGCAAGCAGCACATTGACGCCTCCGGAATCGGCATCCATCAATTCCGTGACATTTCCAACACCGAAAAACATTGGTGCGGGATTTGTCTTGTGGAATTCGTAGCATGCGATGATTGACTCGACAATACTGGCGCTGTTTACAGGGTCCAATATCAAATCTGCAACATAACGCAAACCTTCCGTGTCCTTTATTAATTGATGCATTGCCTCAACGCGTTCTGCAGGAGATTTAGGGGATTTGCCTTGCGAGAAATTGGTAGGAAGCAATACTGCAGGAATATCCTTTTCCTTTAGGATTTCAAGAACTTCGACATTGTTTCCCAAATCCAGACTTAAAACAAAATCTATTCCGTTTTCGGCGGCGACCTTTATTTCCTTTGGATTGAGCGTGTCTATGCTTAAGGGCCTGTCTCCTACAATCGGCCTTAAAGTTTCAATCAGCTCGGGAATCTTATCGGAGAAATCCTCACCGGCAGCCATTCCGATATCGATCATGTCGGCACCGGAATCAACAAAATATTGGCACTTGTTGATTAATGCCTCTTTTGATAAAAATGGTGCGTTGGCTATTTCCGACAATACCCTCATCGGGAAGTCTTCGCCGACCGGAAGGTTCTTAATCATGATGTTATTCGGTTTTTTGAGAAGTTCTGTGATTTTCTCTTCATCCTTTTCAAACTCATCGATGAATTTGAAGGCTTCCTTTCGCTTTTCCTCTTCAATCAGTTTATCGGCAGGGGTGTCTTCAGACAAATCAATGCTTCCGACCAGGTTCAGTACCATTGCAAGGTCAGCGCCATCGGTTGAGCCTTTAAATGTTGGGATTCCAAGTTCCTTTGTGATTTCCTTTGTTCCTTTTTTGATAAGGCCAGGAACCAGAATCATGTCGATGTCATCCAGCTGGTCATTGAAACATGTTTTTACTTCTTTAATAATCTGTCTTGGAGTTAGAAATGCAGCCACCTGAGTATTATCTGCAATATGCACTATTATATCTTCTTTTGAACCGGAAACAACCTCCTTTATCAGAGGATATGCTAACTCTCCCGTAATTATTAAAACTTTCATAAACTTCCCAACCGATTTTCTTATATTAATAATTATATTTTTAAATATATTAAATTTAATATTTTTTAAAAATGTATTTTTTTCAAAAAAGGTGTTGAAGTTGTATAATGAAAAAACAAAAAATATAAAGAGAATTTTAAATAAATAGGGAAAAAATAAAAGATTTGAACAAAAAAATTAAAACAAAATTATTCAAAAATAAAATTTCATCATAAAATTTATATATTTTAGAATTTATAATGATTATACATGATAAATATATGGAGGAGAATTAATGATTGAAATTCGTTTTCATGGAAGAGGTGGACAAGGTTCCGTAACCGCTGCTGAAATTTTGGCTAAAGCAGCTTTCAAAGATGGAAAATATGTCCAGGCTTTCCCATTCTTTGGAGTTGAACGTAGAGGAGCTCCAGTTATGGCTTTCACCAGAATTGATGATAAGCCAATTGAAATGAGATACCAAATCTATAATCCGGACTATGTTCTAGTTTTAGATGAAGGATTGTTGAATGTAGTAGATGTGTTTTCAGGAATTAAGGACAATACTGAAGTAATCATAAACACTGAAACCTTTGAAGGCAGTGGAGAACACGTAGTCCACAAGATTGATGCAACAGGTATTGCACTCGACATGTTAGGACGCAACATTGTCAACACAATTATCTTAGGATACTTCGCTAAAAAGACCAATGTGGTAAGTATTGATTCACTTCTTGAAGTTATTAAGGAAACTTTCCCAGGAAAAATCGGAGAGTTAAACGCTGAAGCTACTAAAAAAGCTTACGATATAGGATAGATGGTGAGAATAATGGTAAGTATAGGATGTGTAATTAAAACACCGGGAAATACTAAAAATAATAAAACTGGAAGCTGGAGAACTTTCAAACCTATCTTAGATAAAGAGTCATGTATTGATTGTGATAATTGTATTTTATTCTGTCCAGATTCCTGTATAAACAAACAACATGATATTGATTACGATTACTGTAAAGGATGCGGAATTTGTGCATACGAATGTCCTTCAGATTCAATCGAAATGGTGAAAGAATAAGGAGAGGATGAGAAATGGTAAAAGAAGTAATGACCTCAAATAAAGCAGTTGCAGAAGCTGTAAGATTAGCTAAACCGCAAGTTATTCCTGTTTACCCGATTACTCCGCAGACTACAATCTCAGAATACTTGGCACAATATGTTGCTGACGAAAAAATCGATGCAAAATATGTCAAAGTGGAATCAGAACACAGTGCAATAAGTGCTGCAGTCGGAGCAAGCGGCGCCGGAGTAAGAGTATTTACAGCAACATCTTCACAAGGTTTAATGTTGATGCACGAAATTTTATATGCAGCAGCAGGTATGAGAACACCATTCGTTTTAGCTGATGCAAACAGAGCGATTTCAGCTCCATTAAACATATGGAACGACCAACAAGATTCCATTGCACAAAAAGATGCTGGATGGATACAAGTTTACGTTGAAAATGCACAGGAAGCATTGGATACAACATTAATGGCTTACAAAGTTTCAGAAAATCCTGAAATATTGCTCCCATCAATGGTATGTTTGGACGGATTTATCCTAACTCACACAGTAGAACCTGTTGAAATCCCAGATGAAGAAAGTGTAGACAAGTTTTTACCTCCATATGTTCCAGAACATGCTTATCTTGATCCGAAAGACCCAATGTCCATAGGTAACTTTGCAGATCCGAATTATTACATGGAAGCAAGACATGACATGCATGTTGCAATGAACAAATCAATTGATGTAATCCAAAAGACCTGTGATGAATTTGCAGAAATATTTGGAAGGCAATACGGTCTTGTTGAAGGATACAAAACAGACGACGCTGAAATCATATATGTTGCTATGGGATCACTTTGCAGCAGCATAAGAGTTATCGTAGATGAATTAAGAGCCAAAGGCGAAAAAGTCGGTTTACTTAAAATCAGAACATACAGGCCATTCCCAGTCGATGCAATCAAAGAGGTTGTAAAAGACTGCGCCAAACTGGCTGTTGTCGACAAGAACTTCGCAATCGGAATGAGCGGAGCACTATACGCTGACATGAAACTTAAAATCGACAAAGAAATGTACGGATTCATTACTGGTTTAGGCGGTAGAGACATCACTCCTGAATCATTGATTGAAATCTATGAAATAACCAAAAACGGTCCTGAAGATGACGTCACATGGATTGGACTTAAGGAGGAATAAAAATGGTGGACATTCCTGATAAAAATTTATTAGCACCAGGACACAGAGGCTGTGCTGGTTGTGGAGCATCTATCGCAGTTAAATTAGCTTTAAATGCATTAGGTGAAAATACCGTAGCCATTTCAGCTACAGGTTGTCTAGAAGTTATGACTACACCATACCCAGAGACTGCATGGGAAATTCCATTCATTCACGTAGCATTTGAAAACTCAGGTGCAGTTGCATCCGGTGTGGAAAGTGCACTTAGAATTCAAGGAAAAGATGATGTTAATGTAGTTGCTTTCGGTGGTGACGGAGGAACTGTAGATATCGGTTTGCAATCCTTATCCGGAGCCATGGAAAGAGGCCACAACATGACCTACATCTGTTATGATAACGAAGCATACATGAACACAGGTATCCAAAGAAGTGGGGCTACCCCATACGGTGCAAGCACCACAACTTCACCAAACGGTACTGCAAGTTTCGGAGAAGACAAACCTAAGAAAAACATGCCTATGATTATGGCGGCACATGGAATACCTTATGTTGCAACCGCTTCAATAGCATATCCTGAAGATTATGTTAACAAAGTCAAAAAGGCTGCAGAAACCAAAGGTCCTGCATATATCCACTTACAGCAACCATGTACAACCGGTTGGGGATACCCTTCCGAAAAAACAATCGAAATGGGCAGATTGGCTGTAGAAACCGGATCCTGGATTTTATATGAAATTGTGGACGGCAAATTCGAAATCACTTACAGACCTGAAGAAAGAAAACCTGTAAAAGAATATTTGGCTCCACAAAAAAGATTCAGACATTTAAATGAGGAAATCATTGAAAAAATCCAAAAATACGTTGACGCAGAGTGTAAAGAACTAGGCTTATAAGGTGATACAATGGAAAGTATTGTTGTAAATAGTAATCTATGTGATGGATGCCTCAACTGTTCAAATATGTGCGCATCAATCCATAATGCTAGCAGAATAAAAATAATAGAATATGATTCTTCCTTTTATTCCATTGTATGCCAACATTGTGAAAGTGCGCCATGCATAAAAATCTGTCCGACCGATGCGATTACCGATGACAGGGTAAATACCGAAAAATGTATCGGCTGCGGATTGTGTGTGATGGTTTGCCCGTTCGGGGCAATGACTTTCCAATCAAAAGTTGCTGAAAAATGTGACCTCTGTGCTGACAGAGAAGAAGGACCTGCATGTATCAAAGCATGTACCAAAAGAGCTATTAATATTGCTGATCCTGAGAAAATCAAAGCCAAAAATCAGGAAAAATATTTGGCTAAGATGGCAGGATTATACGAGCCTGATAGCGGAAAGGGCGGCTTTGTCCATGTGATTACAAGTCAAGCAAGAGCAAGACTTGTTTTAGACGAATAGAAAAATTATGTTTAAATCAGGAAATTGTACAACATGTACAACCTGCGGAAGTTGTCAACAAACACCAAATGTTGACACTCCAACTTTATTTTGTATGCACTGCCAACCCCCATCACAAGCCCCATGCTTATTAGTCTGCAGTGAAGATGCCGTTGAAATATTGGGCGGAGCCATCACAATCAATTCGGATAAATGCAATCAGTGCAGGGACTGCGTTGCAGTTTGCCCCATCAATGTAATTAAGATTTAAATATTTCAAAAACCAAAAATAAGATTAATTAATTTTATAAGGGTTTTATTTTGATTACTAAAGATGTTATTAAAGATACCGTTTATGAACTTTACAAACAGGCAGTCATCGTTCTTGGAGATGATGTGAAAAAATCACTCGAAGACGCTCTAAAAATCGAAGAGCATGACCTTGCAAAGCTGAATATTGAAGCCATTCTTAAAAATATCGAACTTGCAGAGGAAAAGGGAATCCCAATGTGTCAGGATACCGGTTTGCCTGTTGTTTTTGTTAAGTTAGGCAATGTTGAAGTTGAAAATCTGCGCGAAGGAATCGAAGAGGGAATCAAAAAGGCAACCACTAACGTTCCAATAAGGCCGAATATAGTGGATCCAATTACACGTGAGAACACCAACATCAATGTTGGGGATTGCATTCCTCCGATTGACATTGAACTGATTGATGAAGATTACCTTGAAATAACAATTCTGCCAAAAGGATTCGGTTCCGAAAACAATAATGCGCTGAAAATGGCTCTTCCCGCCGAAGGAATTGAAGGCGTGAAGGAATTCGTTGTAGAATCCGTCCTGAAAGCAAAAGGAAAGCCATGCCCTCCAACAGTGGTTGGTGTTGGAATTGGAGGAACATCCGATTTATGCCTGAAATTGGGTAAAAAGGCACTGCTTGGAAAAGTCGGCGAAAGAAATCCCGACCCTGTATTGGCCAGATTAGAAGAAGAAATACTTGAGGAAATCAATGCTTCAGGAATCGGGCCAATGGGACTCGGCGGCAAAACAACCACCCTGGATGTAAAAATACTTAAAGCGCACACACATACCGCAGGTCTTCCGATTGGCGTTTGCATCCAATGCTGGGCAGACAGGCATGCAACAACAAGAATATATGATGAATAGGAGTTATTGCTCCTAATAATCCTTTTTTTATCTGAAAGATCTTGGAGTGGTTGGTCTTGGAATATTGTCGTGAAACTCGACTGCCACATCCATCATTTCAACTGAAATATCTCCAATTCTTTTAAATGCCTTAATAAGTCTGAATAAGTAAATAAAATAGTTTGAACGCTCTTTTTCATCGAATGAACTTTCAGCCATTTGGGTTGCAATCAGATTAATGGCCTTTGACTGCATGATATGGATTGTTTCTTCCAATTCACTTAAATCGTCTTTCAGGTCTGTTTTTCCTTCAATGAAAGCAGTCATGGACATCCTGATCATTGATTGAGCAGTCTTATACATTTTTCTCAGTTTCTTTAAGACATTATCATCAACTTCATAAACATCGTTAATAACGAATTTTGCGATATGTCCGCAGTAATCTCCAATACGCTCCAGATCGTAAGCTATTTCATTGTACAGCATTGATTTTGAAATTTCAGAATGTTTATTGATGCTGACGATTGTTTCAACTGAGGTCCTTATTTTTTCAACCATATTGTTGGTTGCATAGTCCATTTCCAGGGCCTTGTTTGCCTTATCCTCATCATAATCCAAAACAGCTTCAAAAGACATTTCAAGTTGTGAATGAACATGCCTTGCCATGTTTGCCAACATGTCATTAATCAGGACATTGCCCGATGTATTGGGAGTCTTTACATAATCTCCGATGGATTCCATCACTTTTTCATAGCTTTTTAAATCAATCATATATGCCCTTTTGATGGTTCCATTTTTTACAAGGGGCTGCAAAAGCTGAGTAACATACCTGCGGGTGATTCCTAACTTTTCGGCTATTTCATCTTGAGTTGACGGATTTTCATAAAGAATTATGTCCAATATGTCCTTTAATGTCTGATTGCGTTTACTCATTTAAATCACTGCTTTTTATAATCGTCCAATAAATCATTAGATTCGAAATGAATTTTGCTGGTGGATTCATTAATGCCGGATTTGGTTTTTTCACCTGTCTTTTCTTTAAAATTAACTTCCGCCTTTGGTTTTGACTTATTGGATCTTTTTTTATGATTTTTAATGTTTTTCATTTTTTCATCATAATCGAAACCGTTGCCTTTTCTTGAATTGCGAACATTTATCTTTTTAGTGGCATTATCATTGCTATTTTCACGTTTCAGTCTTGAAAATTCGTTTTGATATTGCCTAGCTGATATTAAAATCTGGAATATGACGAATAAAATCAGCACTAATGCAATGACTGCAATCGGAAAGTCGAAATATGTGAATATGACATCATAAACATTTGTTATAGCATTATGCAAATCCACAAAACCTCTTGCTAAAAATATTAACCCAACAAATGCAATAATTGCTCCATGAGACTTTTTGATAATGTCCGGTTTCAGTATTAGAGGATAGACACTTATAACAAGCATTGCAATTCCTAAAATCCTATATAGGTTATAGTTTGCAAATTGCTGCAATGACAGAAATGCTGTAAGGAATGTTTGAGGCAGCAATCCCCATCCTGATAATAAAGCGAAAATTAACAGTAACTGAATTAATGCAATGACTATAAGTGGAAATATATATGCAATTTCCCATTCAAAATCAGTGCTGAATGTTGCAGATGAAACAGGCTTCTCCAAAGCTTCTGAAAGCATATTATAAAGCATTGATGAAATTACTGAACCTATAACAGTACCCGCAACTCCTAAAACAGAAGTTAAAATTGCAACGAATGCTGAAATAAATCCAACAAGTATAATCTTTTTATAATTCATATTTTCACCTTACAAATTAATTCAAAAAATAATGACATGAATATTATTTATTTTAAAGTTTTTATAGTTTAAATAATTTATCCTAATCCTAAAGAAAAATAATCAGCACGAATGTAATTTCAACAAAAAACCATTGAAAAAGCTAAAAAGAAATAGAAAAAATCTATGAAGCCTTAGGGGGGATTCGAACCCCCGACTTCTACCTTACCAAGGTAGCGCTCTACCACCTGAGCCACTAAGGCGAAAAATCAGAGTTAAAAATATAAAGAGTGCATGGGAAGGGATTCGAACCCTCGAAGGCCTATGCCAAAGGATCTTAAGTCCTTCCCCTTTGGCCGCTCGGGCACCCATGCATATAGTAATAATATGTGCAACCATAGTATATAAATGTTATGGCAATACTGAATTTTCATAACAAATTCAAACCAATGCGTTGTTAAATGAATACAGCCACAACGAAGCTGAAGTTAAGACTAAAATGACCAATAGCCAAATAACAACAAATAGTTTCTTTAAATCAGAATCCCCCTTTGTAAGATATTTTTCACCAGGCATATCACTTGATACCTGGCGGTTATTCTTATATTTCTCATCGTTTCTCAAATAGTTATAGAATACTCTTGTTATAAAATAGAACATCACAAACATCACTATTCCAATAACCGGAAGCAAACCACCATTTAAAAACATGATGGAGACTATTGAGAACAATAGCATTAAGAATAATAAAAATAATCCTGACAGAATTATTGAAATCCATTTGTTGAAAATCATCTTTGCACCTATTATAACATTTGTTTATCATGATATTAAAACTTTAGGCAAACCTAACATTTCCATTCAACAAAATATATAAACATTGAGATAGTTAAATTAAATTATAATATTCTAAAATTTTTAATGGTGATTAATTGAAAGTAGATATGGAAGAATGCGGAGTTTGCGAAGATTGTATTGACGTGTGCCTTGAGGAAGCCATTCAAAGAAAAGCGTATACAATCGTCATCGACGAAAGTAAATGCAACAATTGCGGCGAATGTGTTGATGTTTGCCCTGTAGGTGCATTATACGAAGAATAGGTTTAATTATGAAAATCAAATTCACATTAATTGATTATATAATAATTATATTAGTCATATGTGCAATTGCATTTGCGTTTATTCATATCAGTACTGACGATTCATCAGACTTGCAAAAAACTGCTTTTGATGAATCAACCATCGGCAAGATTCCAGAAACCTATCTCAAGTATTATAAAGATGGATATGTTGTAAAGTCCACTGTTGAAGGATATAACTCATCAACAGGCGAAAAAGTAACAATAAACGGCACTGTTATTTGGGAAGATGACAACAGCGGAAATGACGTTAAGCTGCTTATTAAATCAGATGACCAGACTTATCTGGCGGGATTATACAAAAACGTGCCGAATGCCGACATTTATATTGACCAAATCAGCTTAGAGAGCAATGGGGAAAAATATGAAAATCTATGCGAAGTTGATATCAAACCCCAAGAGATTGCCTCATTGAAAGATTTGACCGACAAGATACCTGAAGACGCCGATTATGAACTTTCAACTACACTTGCTGTTGATTCGCTTAACTCAAAAGATGTGCAGAAAATCACAAATAAATTAATAGACAATGATAAACGAATATCTATCAAGACAGCGAACAGCGATATGGACAATCAGATAATCATCACAAAAGCAACAAAACAGGATTTGAATGACATTGACTCAATCTTGGGCAATATCAATGCAATAACTGATGATATCACTATCAGAATATATGGCTGCAGCGATGACCAGCTGAATGAAATCGGCGAAAACTTTGAAGTTAAAAATATCCGGAATTTTTAAGTTGTGTGCATTATGAGCATTATATACGCTAGTTTGACTTCGGCGATAAACAGGATAAGTGATGAGTTTCACAAATCCTTTTTATTTACATCTATTTTTTCCATTTTGGAGTTTATTGAAAATCAATGGGTCTGCAGCTACTTTAAAGGTTTATATCCTGATGAAAACTTTTTAAGTTTTCTAAATAAAAGCACCATTCTGAAAAAGCATATTTTTAATCCATTAATTATACTTTTCTTGTTTGCCTGTTTTTTATTGCTGTCCCTGAATAAGATTTCGGACAGTCTGGTTATTACATTGATTATCGGATTTGCTGCATTCTTTTTGGGATCTTCGATTTTTCCAAGATATTTTTTAAATGACAATTCGGACAATATTATTCAATTTGAAAGAAAAGACATGTACTCGATTGGCTTTTGCCTGATTTTAATAAGCATCATATTTTTCTTTATCAGCATAGCATCTGTTGGAGGCATACCCCTCTTAAAACCGTCCATAAGATATTTGCTTAAACCTGCATTTACCATGCCGGTGTTTTTAATAATTCCTGCAACTTGCCTCATTGCAAGTGCCTATCTTAAGGACTATGATGATGAAAAAATCACCCGTTCCCAGGCAAGGTTCAGATTCCTATTTTTGCTTGCGATTGACTGTGTATTTTTATTGCTTCTAGGGTATAGGACACCACTACTTGCAGCATTTCTCATCATAATAATCATAGGTTTCTATGGAAATATTATTTCCCTTTGGGAAGTTATTGTCGGTGCACTGATTGGTATAGGTGCAATCATTGGAATTGGTTATTTTCGTTCATTAGGAGAGATGACAATCACCTCATCAACCAGCCCGCTATACACCCTCCAGTCAAGAGCGGACTTTACGCTGCATGTACTGAACCTGCTTGATTTCATTGGCGGAAATTTCGGCCTTACACACGGCCACATGCTGGCCAGTTCAATTCCCGGAAGCGACCTGGGACCTAGAATGATGGTTGGAAAAATTATTGCATGGAGGAGTGAAGTAACCATAACCCCAACCCTGATCGGGCAGATGGTCGTTGATTTCGGTAAAGCGGGAGTGTTTATTGGAATGCTTCTTTTAGGTTTTATATTAGGCATCGGATTTAAATTAGTTCAAATCACTAAAAATTACTTTTACATTGGTATTTACTCCTTGATTTTAACATACTCCATTTTAGGCGTTGAAACCGGAATTTTAGACATTCAAGTTTTATTATATTTCGCAATAGCCATTTTCATTTATTTGATTAACATCAAAAAATGCGGAAATTAAACTGATTTTTTACCTTAGAGTATTACTAAAAAGTAGAAATAATACCAATTAGTATTACTTTAATAATCTTTATATATCGCCTTTTTATTAAACTATTAATGTCAAGGGGAGAAATTAATTTTTATTTGATTATATCAAATAAAATTTAAAAATACTTTGGCATTATTTGAATTAATTTAAAATAATGGTTTTAGTAATACTTCCTATTTAAATAAAATAAAAAAAAGTATTACGATTAATAAATGGAGGAATAAATTTGCATATACCTGACGGATTTATACCTATTGTACAATGTCTAATATACTATGTAATCTTAATTGTTGCATTGTATTTCTCTGTAAAATGGGCAAAATCCAACTTAGATGAAAAACACATACCTCTTTTAGCAGTCCTTGCAGCAGGTATTTTTGCAATCATGTCTATGAACATGCCAATTCCATTTGGTACTAGTGGACACATGGTTGGGGGAGCATTGGTTGCTATCGTATTCTTAGCACCGGAAGCTGCCGTACTTGTATTTACTGTTGTACTCCTTATCCAAGCATTAATATTTGGTGACGGAGGAATTACTGCTTTAGGAGCAAACGTATTGAATATGGCAATCATTGGAGGTTTCGTAGGATTATACACCTTCAAAGGATTGAACGGAACTATAGGAAAATACCCTGCAGCAGGAGTTGCAGCATGGTTAGCAACCGTTATTGCAGCACTTGCATGTGCTATCGAAATGGGTATTGCAGGAACATTCCCAATGAACATTGGTATCCCATCCATGGTACTATACCACTTCTTTATTGGAATAATCGAAGCAGTATTAACTGTAATTGTTCTTGTAGCATTAGATAAATTTAGACCAGACTTACTCGCATGGAACGAAGGAGATGCATAATATGGATAAAAATATGGCTTTAATTGCAGTTGCAGTTATTATATGTGTCGTAATCTGTGTTCTTTCACCATACATTGCATCTGGTGATCCAGACGGATTAGAAAAATCAGCGGAAGATTCCGGACTCGCTGAAGATTTCTCTGTTGAAGAAATCAACGGAATTCCTGATGCTCCGTTCCCAGACTACGCATTTGCAGACAATCCTGACAACCAACCGTTACAAATAGTTGCGCTGATAATCGGCGTAATCCTGACATTGGTTATAGGATACGGTGTTGCATACGTAGTGAAAAAGTAGAAATTAATTTTTAATTTCTCTTTTTTTCTTTTTTTAAAATTATATATATGTTAGATTTGAAATACTAAATTGGGAAATAAATATGGCTGACATAACACAACTAATGAGATTTGACGACTTGGCATCAAAGGACAGCCCTATCCATAATCTTGAGGGGCGAATCAAGCTAATCTCAACTATTTTTATAATTCTCGTTTGTGTTATCTCAAAAGAAATCTTCATACCGGTGATATTGGAAATAATGCTATTGGTAATACTGAAGATAGCCAGATTATCCTATTGGGATTCGGCAAAACGATTACTGATGCTGCTTCCATTCGGTGGAGCGGTCATAATATTTCAACCTTTCATTCAGCCGGGAACTATTATCTGGAGTTATTCCTGGTTGCACGTTACTGATGTCGGCCTGAACTGGGCGATTCTGCTTCTGGTTCGTATGATTGTATGTCTGACTGCAATCATCATATATTCATCAACAACCCCTCTGCAGGAGATGGCCAGTTCCTTTAGAAAACTGAAGATGCCAAGAGACCTTGCAATGATTCTGTCCATTATGGTCAGGTTCCTATTCCTGTTTGTTGATGAGCTCGCGGCAATCAGAAAAAGCCAGAAGGCAAGGAACTTCGATATACACAGTGAAAAAACCCCCTATAAATGGAGAGTGAAACAGGTCGGATACACTATTGGAATGATGTTTTTGAAGGCATACGAACAGGGGGAGCGCGTTCACAAAAGTATGGTGAGCCGCGGATTTTCAGACGCTTCCGAAATGTTTGATGAGAAAAAATCTCCGGAAAAGAGCGATTACATTTATTTACTTATAATCATAATAGTTGTTATTGTGCTGGAAATTGTTTTATTTAAGTATTCCGGACAATTAGGTTACTTTAGTCAAAACTTAGCGATTAATTAGGTGGCAAATATGGAACATATTCATTTAGAGACAAAAGATTTATCTTTCACATATCCCGACGGGACACAGGCTTTGAAAAACGTCAACATTAAGATTAGGAAAGGGGAAAAGATTGCAATCATGGGGCCGAACGGTGCGGGCAAATCAACATTGTTCTCCCATTTCAATGGCCTTACAGAACCTACCTCAGGACATGTCGAAATTGACGGTGAAAAGATAATTTTCGAACGGGAAGAACTGCTTAAGGTAAGGCAGAAAGTAGGAATCGTGTTCCAGGATCCAAATGACCAGCTATTTGCACCGACAGTTAAGGAGGATGTCGCCTTTGGGCCTATGAATCTGGGCCTTGATTATGATGAGGTCAACAGAAGAATCAAGGAATCCCTTGAAATGGTGGGCATGGCCGGTTTTGAAGATAAAACACCTCACCATTTAAGCGGAGGCCAACAAAAGAGAGTGGCCATTGCAGGCATTGTTGCAATGAGGCCGGAAATAATGATCCTTGATGAGCCGACCGCAGGACTTGACCCTGAGGGCGTTGATAAAGTATTGGATATCTTGAATAACCTGAATAAGGAAGGAATAAGCATCGTCATCTCATCACACGATATTGAGATGGTGAACCAGTTTGCAGACAAGATTTTTGTATTATATTCCGGAGAGATTATCGCTGAAGGGGACAGGCACCAGATATTTTCAGATAAGGAACTGCTGAAAAAGGCTCATTTAAAAGCGCCTGTTACAACCGAAATATTATATAAATTAAAAGAAAACGGATTGGATGTTGATACAGAAAAAATCAGCATTGAAGAAACGGTTGAAGAGATATTGAAAATAAAAAAAGATTAATTTGTTGAATTTCTTTTTCTTAACTTATCCTTTAATTTTGAGATAAATTCGAATTCCTCGTCAAGTTCAGGGGAGTTGGCAAATCCGCAGTTGGGACAATGGAAACTGTTGCAACCATGTTTTCCGCAACTGGAACATCCTCGGTTTTCCAGTTTGGTTTCATCGAATTCGAAACCGCACATTCTGCATTTCATAATATGCCTCTAAAAAAATTATTTAAAAAAAAAATAAATGAAAAATTGAAGCTATTCCACTTCAATGTTTTCAGCTTCTTCTTTACGAAGACAAACGTCATATCCTTTTACAGACATTTCGATAGGATCTCCTAAGGTAGCTACTTTTTTAACAGTGATTTTTGCTCCTTTAACAAAACCCATACCTAATAAATGTCTTTTTAAATCCACATCACCTGTGTCGTGATATTTGACCAAAGTAACAGTTTCACCAGGTTTTGCATCTTTTAATGTTTTCATTTTATCACCCAATTATAATAAAATTAATTTTTAGGCATACTAAAAATTTAGTATTACTATATTGTTTTTCAAAGTATATAAATATATTTAGTCATGACTAAAAATTTAAAAATGAAAATTAGTTAAGATACTAATTTTCACTTATCCAAATCCTGCTAATCCTCCAATTTGGAAAATCAAGAATGAAACAACATATGCGGTTACCAATGTAATTGCACACATGGTCAATGCCCATTTATAACTGTTGGTTTCCTGTTTGATTGCACCGATAGCCGCAAAACATGGAGTGTACAGCAATGTGAATGCCATGAAAGAGAATGCTGATAATGGAGTGAAGGTATCATGGACCAGACTTGTAATTCCTTCTTCATCATCTTCTTCCATACCTGCTAAAGTACCGAATGTTGCAACAACAACCTCTTTAGCTGCTAAACCTGCAATGATTGCTACGGCAGCCTGCCATGTTCCGAATCCTAGCGGTGCGAAAATTGGGGCAATGACGCTTCCGATCATTCCTAATAAACTGTCTGCAGATCCGTATTCTACTCCCAATGGGAATATGCTTAATGCCCACAACACGATGGAACAAGCAAGAATGATGGTACCTGCTTTTCTTAGGAATCCTTTAACTTTTTCCCAGGTGTGCAACAATACCCCTTTTACGGAAGGTATTTTATATGTTGGCAATTCCATAACGAATGGAGTTGATAAACCTTTAAACATTGTTCTTTTAAGGATTGCTGCAACAATGAGTGCCACGACAATACCTAATAAATAAATGGCCAGCAATACATTACCTTGATTTTCTGCGAAAAATGCTCCTATGAATATCGCATAAATAGGCAATCTGGCGGTACAGGACATGAACGGAACAAGCATCATGGCAAGCATACGGTCCCCTTCGTTTTCCATGGTTCTTGTTGCCATAATAGCCGGCACCCCACAACCGAATCCTAAAATCATCGGAATGAATGCCTTACCGTGAAGACCTACAAGTTTATGCATAATCTTATCTAAGGTAAATGCAGCCCTTGCCAGATAACCGCAGTCTTCCAATATGCTCAAGAATAAAAACATCAGAATAATGATCGGCAGGAAAGTGAGAACTCCACCTACTCCTCCGATGATACCGTCGCAGATGAATGATGCCAGATATTCATTTGATATGAATCCTGCAACAAATCCTCCTAACGCTCCGAATGCTTCGTCAATCATATCCTGGAAAGGAGCGCCTATTGTGAATGTTAATTGGAACATTACCCACATT
The DNA here is from genome assembly GCF_017406825.1 of Methanobrevibacter sp. GTDB lineage: Archaea > Methanobacteriota > Methanobacteria > Methanobacteriales > Methanobacteriaceae > Methanocatella. The sequence continues at coordinate 31,453 of NZ_JAFQXT010000023.1, read as the reverse complement.
ATAACAATAAATATGATAGGTGCTAATATCCTATTTGTTACAATCTTATCGATTTTATCAGTAGTGGATTCCTTTTCAACGGCAGGTTTTTTAACGGATTCCGCCATCAAACCGTCGATGAATGCGTATCTTGCATTTGCAATTACCTCTTCGGGACCTTCATGGTAAACATCATGCAAATGTTTGCTTACCCTGTCAACCTCGACCATGATTTTTGAACCTTCGGAAGAGTGTTGAACCTTATCTATTACAATTGTATCTCTTTCTAATAATTTTACAGCGGTCCAGACTGAAGGAACATCCAATAAGTTTTTATCTTTTTCTATGTACTCCTGAATTTCGGACAGATGCCCTTTTATGTCGTTGCCATAAGCCAATTTTGCACTGGAATCAATTGGATTTGCTGATTGTTTTTCGACTGTTGTCAGCAATTCTTCAAAACCGTCCCCTGTTTTAGCGTTTATTTCAACAACAGGGAACCCTAAAAGTTCACTCATCAATTTTATGTCAATTATATGATCCTTTTTCTTCGCAAAATCGTTCATATTCAGCGCCATTACTAAATTAGCGCCCAATTCCATCATCTGTACTGTTAAATATAAATTACGTTCAAGATTAGCCGCATCAACAATGTTAACTATTACATCAGAGTCATCATCCACAATGAAATCTCTTGAAACGATCTCTTCCATAGAATGAGCACTCAATGCATAATTCCCCGGCAAATCGATGACTTCATATTCATAGCTTCCATGTTTGAAATGGCCTTCAGCTCTTTCAACTGTCTTTCCGGGCCAGTTACCAACATGTTGGCGCATACCAGTCAATCGATTGAAAACAGTGGTTTTTCCAACATTGGGGTTTCCTGCTAATCCAATAATTAGTTCTGTCATTACTTTTTCTCCCATCTTCCATTAATATCATGAAGGATATCCTTTCGAAAAACATCTCCCATGACTAAAAAAAATTAGTTTCAAATACCTCCGCCCAGATTTAGGTATACCAAAACTTATATAACTATTGTATCCCATAATATTTAAATGTTTAGGTAATCCTAAAAATATTAAAATATGAAAACAAATAAATATTCATCGAACAAGAGATATATTATTATAAAAAAGGGAGATTTTATGAGCGAAATCATTGAAACCGCAAAGCAATACATTGCACAAGGAAATCCTGAAGAAGCACTCAGACTAGCCCGAAAAAGACATGGAAAAGACGATACCGAAAATTATCTGGCAATTCTCGACCTTCTAATCGATGAAGAATATCTTCTTGCAATTGAAGAGAAAGGACTATATTATCAATATTATGATGAAACACATGACAACGGAGATTACGGAGAAAGATATTTCGATGAATATCTGAAAAAGCAGCCACGTTCCGTAAACGTACTCTGTGACAAGGCATTATCACAATTCAACAAAGGCAACATCACAGAAGCAATAGAATACATGGATAAGGCATATGACAAATATAAGTCATATTCCCCAATCGAAAAACCCCGCATAAGCAAAAAAGAGGTTTTGATGGGAAAGATTGAACTGCTGATTAAGTCAAAAAGACATGAAGATGCATTGAAAAGCCTTGACGCCTATGAAAAGAACTACGGCATGGATGAAAAGTCCGACCTGTACAAGGGCCAGATGCTTCAAAAGACAGGAAGAAACGAAGAGGCGCTGCAATATCTGGAAAAATCCCTTCTAAACGAAGACACATTGGTGGGATTCAACGCCAAAGGGGATGCATTATACGACCTTAAAAGATACAAGGAAGCCATTAAAGCATACAAAAACTGCCTGCAATACGAAAGCAAGGTTGTTGATGACCTTGAACTGGTTACCAATTTCAACTATAAGGCTGCATTCTGCTGCGTAAACATGGGCGACGATTCAGATGCCGTAAAATACCTGAACAAAACAATCAACATGCTCAACGAACATGGCAGGCTCCCAAAGGAAATCGAAGCCATTTATCAGAAATGCTCCTTTGAAAAGGAAAGAATCCTGAAAAAAGGCGAAGTTAAGGACGAGGAATTCAGACAAACCAGATTTTTCTCAACCAGAACTTCAATAGTCATACTGGTTATAATACTGATTTTATATGCGGTTTTGAGATACCTTGGATACGGCTAAATGTTCCAGGCCTCATTTTCGGGGTCATCCACATCGTCGTAGATTTCCTCATTCCAGTAACTGTCACCGATATAATCATCGATTTGCCGGTTCAATCCCCAATGATGGTCATCATAATATGTATACGGATCGAAACCGCTTTTCGAATTGAAATTGCTTTTTATGACAACATTCCTGCTTTTCACTGCCTTTTTGTATTTGGAATCCCCATAGAATTTGACCTTCACATTATATTTGCCGACATCATATTTTACCCGGATTCCGCTTTTATATGATTTATAGACCCATTTGTAGTTTCCGTTCTTGTCAGTGATTGTGTAGTTAATCATTCCATTGGATTTGATTTCCCTACCTTCCTTGTCAACAAGCTTGATAACAATGTATCCTCTATTGTTCAATACGAAATCGCCGTCGGTGATTTTGATTTTGACCTTTTCCTTTGCAAAAACAGGGCTTGCAACTAAAATGCAAACAGCGAGGATTGCTAAAATGATGATGATTTTTCTGTTCATGTTATTAACTTGTTACAAATAGTATTTAAACATTAAGACTTAATATATTAATTAGTGATTTTATGATTGAATATGACGATATAATTAGAGGCTCCCCCTTTATTGTAAATCATCTGATTACATTAAGCAAAACTCATGATTTCTACATCAACAAACACATCAAAAGCGGAACTGAGATTTTGCCCGGCCAGTATTACATGCTTCTATTTTTATACTATGAGATGGGTACAAATCAGTCAGACATTGCAAAAGCCTGTCTGATGGACAGGAGCGGAGTTTCAAGGGCATTTAAAGAATTTGAAGAAAAAGGACTGATCACCAGGGAAGTTGATGAGTCAAATAAAAGGGCCTATAAAATCACATTAACCGAAAAGGGAACTGAAACCGCCGAATTTTTAATCCAGAAGGAAAAGGAATGGGATGATATGATTTGTGAAAAGTTGAACATCACCCGTGAAGAGCTTCTTGAATTATTATCCAAAATCTCAATGAAATCCCTGAAATTCAACAGAGAAGAATTCTAGCCATCCCATATCAAGATAATCATCCATATCACAATTGTCATTCATTCTGTCGAGGATAGCGAATTATCAGTTTATCATTGAACATATTCACTTATTGATAGGAATCAATTAATTAAACGAATGAAATATTATTAAATCAAGTAAATTTTACGAATTAGCTTCAACAAACTTTAAATTGCTTGCAGTTCAATTAATGGCTATGATAGAATTAGTTATAGCCTGTTTTATAGGAATAGCAATAGGAACCACAACAGGAATGATTCCAGGCATACATGTAAATACTGCCGGAGCGATACTGTTTGCATCCTCCTCAGTTTTATTGACAGCCGTTTCACCCGAATTCCTATGCGTGCTTATGGTGTCGATGTCCATTGCACATGCACTGATAGAATTTGTCCCTTCAATGCTTTTGGGAGTGCCTCAGGAAGGCACAGCCACATCAATACTTCCAGGACACCGGATGGTATTGCAGGGACGGTCGAAGGAAGTGATTCGAATCGTATCCGTCGGAGGCTTTGGCGCGATTATGGTAACCATTTTGATGCTTCCACTCTTTGCAATCGCCCTGCCAATCTTGCATGACATATCCAAACCCTTTACATGGGCGATATTGCTTGTCGCATCAATTTATTTAACCCATAGCCTAACCGCAAATTCCAGAGACTTTCTATGGGCAATCCTGTTATTTGTGCTTTCTGGAATTCTCGGATGGGTAATTTTCCAAACGCCGATTTCATCGGGAACTACAATGATGTGCACATTTTCCGGACTTTTCGGAATCAGCACAATCCTCTACAGCCTGAACGAATCGTCAATACTTCCCCATCAGAATCCGTTTTATGAGCTCGACATAGACTATAACAAATTCAAAAGCATATTCGCCGGAGGAATTACCGGTGCTATACTCGGCTTTCTTCCAGGCTTCGGACCTGCCCAGGGAACAGTGATAGCCCAGGCAGTAAGCGGCACAAACGACAATGACGATGACGATACTGTAAACTTCCTACTGGCCACTTCAGGCCTGAACATTTCGGACTGTCTGTTTTCGCTGATTGCAATATACATCATCGGAAACCCAAGAAGCGGAATAGCGGTTTACATGTCCTATCTGGTTTTTGAAATGGGCCTTAATCATCTGGCGATTTTCATTTTTGCATCCATGATTGCAGTTTCCGTTTCTATGGTGCTTTCTCTGAAATTGGGGGATTCCTTTTCCAGACTGATGAGTCACGTAAATTACCGGAAATTGTCAATCGGCGTGATTCTGCTTCAGATTGCTATTTTATACATCTTCATTTTCTACTATAAGGCACCTGTTTTGTATATGACTCTGGCATTAATCACTTCAACAGCAATGGGGATGCTTCCCCATTATATCGGGATTGGAAAGTCCCATTTGATGGGAGTTTTGATTATTCCGGCAATTGTGATTTATTTTCAGATGTTTGTGTAGGCGATTATATGAAAAAAAGAATTGAAACATGCTTAAGATAGTTATTATATTATCACAACATTACCTGCCATTTCCTCTGCTTTTTTAACAATTTCTTCTACATCCACTCCTGGAAACGCATCAATTACGCATAAATCAACATTATCGATTTCCAAATCTTCAAATGCCTGATTGGATATTTCATAGCCTTCGCAAATACCATTCATTTCAATATTGTCTTTTAACGCTTCAATCATTTCAGGGTTTATGTCATTGAAGATTACCTTTTCAAATCCGGATTTTAACAGATAGATCCCAAGTGCCCCAAGGCCGCACATCCCGTCAATGGCTATCCCTTTTTTTACATCATTATTGTTCAGATAATTATGAAGTCTAACAAGCTTCTCTTCTGTGGTCATTGCCACTTCTATGTGGTGTTTGGATTGATTCTTAATCAAAACGATTTTTTCTCCAAGCAATGTTCTCATGACATTGATTTGCGTGTCATCACCTTCGAGAATCTCGAAGTGATTGATATCGGAGGTTTTATCCAACTGGCCTGCTGTACTTTGCGGACTTCCCTTTAGGACGCACTTTACTTCCGGAACATCACCAATCAGCCTTGATGCGACATCAGCGGTGAAATCCGGATGGAGCAGGATCAGAGTTTCTTCACCTATGAACTGCGGATTCAGACTGCTGTAATAAAATCCTGACAACGGCACCGGAGAGTTGCGCCTCAATGTGGCCTTTTCAGGAACTATGCCTCCTTCAATCATGATTTTCAGGATATGGCTCATTACAATATCCAAAGGCCTTTTTCCGCATTCGCATTTCATGTATTCTCCGTTCAGAATTTCAAAATCAATCAGTTCCCTCAATGGGGAAAACTTCTTGATTTGGATGTCCTGACATTTTTCACACGGTTCAAGCGCTTTAATTTTATCGTCAATGTTTAAGATAAAACCACCTCTTGTTTTAATATTGTCATTTAGATGTAATAATGCTTTCAAAAGTAATAAAAAGTATATTAATCAGTATTACTAATTTCTAATTATAACCCGACCCGCCATTGGTGATATTATGAAAGACGAAATTATACCACAATATGATGTAGCAAGGCAGAATTACACCCAAAGGGAAAGAATTCTGTTAGGAGAAATACGAGAAAATCTGGTAGATTTGGCCATTTCCTCCGGTGAAAGCTACCAGGCAAGCGAAGGAAAGCTATTCAATGACATCAAGAACTTTTTATTTTTAAGATTAAATGAATCTGAGCAGAATAACATTTCAGAGAAATACGTGAACGATTTATCCCAAAAATTCATTAGGGACATTATAGGCTACGGAGAGATTGACAGCCTGATTCAGGATGACGAACTGGAAGAAATCATGATAATAGGAACAGGAAAACCTATTTTTGTCTACCATAGAGAATACGGAATGATGAAAACCAATCTCGAATTTGAAGATGAGGGAGAGATAAGAAACCTGATTGATTCAATTGCAAGACAGATCAACAGAAGAATAGACCAGGAGTCTCCGATTCTCGATGGACGGCTGGTTGACGGTTCCAGAATAAACGCCACAATCCCGCCGGTTTCGCCTGACGGGCCTTCACTCACAATTCGCAAATTCAGAAGGGACCCCCTGACCATTATTGACCTGATCAATTCAAGAACAATATCCCTTGATCTTGCGGGATTTTTCTGGCTGTGCATTGACGGGCTTGGAGTGAAATCGGCAAATGCAATAATTTCCGGAGGAACCAGCTCCGGCAAAACAACAACATTGAATGCGCTTTCAGCATTCATCAATCCAAATGAGAGGATAATCACAATCGAGGACACTCTTGAACTCCAAATCCCTCATGAACATGTAATACGTATGGAAACCCGTCCTGCAAATGTCGAAGACAAGGGCGAACTGACCATGAACGATTTGGTTAAAAATTCCCTAAGGCAACGTCCCGACAAGATAATTGTTGGAGAGGTTAGGGCAGACGAGGCAATAACCCTTTTTACTGCTTTGAATACCGGTCATTCAGGATTTGGAACACTGCACTCAAACGATGCAAGAGAAACAATTACCCGGCTTACCAATCCCCCAATGTCTGTTCCGGAAATTATGATTCAGGCAATTGATTTCATCATTATGCAGAATAGAATCTACACTCCTTCAGGAGTTTCATTCAGAAGAATCAGTGAAGTTGCCGAAGTTGTCGGAATGGAGGAGGGAACCATTCAGTTGAACAGAATATTCAAATGGAATCCTGAGAAAGACACAATTGATAATGTCGGCGTGACAAGCAATGCATTAACGCAAATTGCCAATTTAAGCGGAAGGACAATCAATGAGTTATATCATGAAATCGAGAACCGGAAACTTGTTTTAAAGCATATGATAAACAATAACATCCGCTCCGTTGACGAGGTGAACGATGTCATTGAGCTTTACTACAAAAAGCCCCAAAGCGTTTTGAATAAGATTATCCTGAACAGGTGATTGAATGTTTAACGGATTTTTTATCATAATCGGGGAGATTGTGCTGTCCATTGCCAGTTTTTTTAGAGATTTATCAATTAAGGATATCGAAATAGACAAATCGAAATCCGATGAACTTAATTTGGAGATATTTTCGAAACTGGAGTTAAGCGCACAACCCGTCAAAAAGAGCGAAACGAAAGCTGATGAGATGAGGGACGGGCTGCTGAAATACATGTTAAAAAAGCCGGTTATAGTCCTGCTTTTCTCCATTCTGGTTTTATTGGCATTGCTTGCAAGTTTGGAGATTAGTGGAATTTATCTGGTGTGCATTGTAATGTTTTATCTATTCATATTATATTATCCTCAGATGAAAGAACAGAGAAGTTACGGCGATTTAAATCAGGAGCTTCCCTACGCATTAAGGCATATGGGTATTGAACTGAAAGCCGGAAGAGGACTGCATGATGCGCTAATCACAATCAGAGACGGGGATTACGGATCCCTTTCAAGGGAATTTGCCCGTGTCTTGGAAGAGATAAAATTCGGCAAATCAACAGAGGACTCTTTGCTTGAAATGAGCCACAGAGTAAAATCAGACGGCCTGTCCCGTGCCATTCATCAGATTATAGGCACTTTAAGAGTTGGAGGCAATCTTGCCGGAAGTCTGGAAATAATTGCCGGCGACATTTCCTTTGACATGCAGATTAAACTGAAGGAATATTCGCAAAAACTCAATTCGTTTATTTTAATCTACACGTTCATTGCCATTCTGGCACCTGTGATTTGTTTAATTATGCTGATGGCGGGTTCAACCGTTATGGGAGATGTGATCTCTTCAGAATTGCTTCTTGTAATCTATACGATATTTTTCCCTATGATTGTGATGTTTATGGGATTGTTTATAAAAAAATTAGAACCTAAAATTTAAGAAAAAGGGTTAGAATATTGAACTAAACCCTTTGGATGCGAGCAATCCTGCAAAGGCTCCTTTCTCATCCATTACAATGTTTCCTTTGGAATATTGGTCGAGTGCGGCATTTACCATAGCGGATTTGACGGAATCATCTTTTGAAGCTGCATTCGCTACGGCTTTAACTATGTCTATGACCGCATCACCTCTGGATACGCCATTACCCCAATCCTCTTCACGGATGATGTCAATACCGCTTGCATTGGTTATTTCACCATTGACTTCCAATGGTCCTGCAGCGGACAGTATTGCATCTAATGCCTGGCTGTTTATTGCTACGACAGAGTCTATTGTTGTGTTGGTTTGATATTCAACAATCTCCTTTGCATATTGCATTCCTTTCTCGTTGTCCGCATCCCAGAATGCATCGTGAAGTAATAACGCTGATCCTGCACCTTGTTCCTGTGCTTCCTGTGGTTCAATAGCCGTTGGATGAGTCATTCCTCCAGGGTAGACCGCGGAATAATTTTTAATGGTTCCGTTTTCCAGATAAATAATGAACGCCATGTCGCAGGCACCCATTCCCGGCCTTTCTTCACCTTCATCAATTGCACATACCAATATGTTTTTTTCTCCTTGGGTGAGTTCGCTGCTGTTTCCTAAAAACAGTGCATTGGCAATTACTGCCAAAAGCCCGATGAAGACAACAATCAATATGACAATTATAAGTCGTTTTGTTCTAGTCATAAGATTACCAACGTTTAGTCTAGTTAACTTTAAAACAATATTATAATTTTAGTTTCATTATAAATATACTTAGGCATTTCATTTTGACAGTAATCAGAAAAAAACAAGGATAGGTGAAATTAAATATGTAAAAACATATTTAATTTCTGAGAGTAGTTATATGTGTTTTTAATTAATTGGTGTTTTAAGCTGAGGAGAGTAACACCAATCGTGTTTTTCGGAAAATTTTTGGCAGATAATTTTCCTGTATCGAATTAGAAAATTGTGAAAAACCAATTCAATACAAATATTTATATTTTGGAGATTGTATTATTATTGACTAATAATATGTTTTGTTAAGTGAAAATTTAGGTATGCCTAAATTTATGTCTCACTTGTATAAAAGTAGGTCATCATATTATATAAAGGTTTCGGTAATTTTTAGGTAAACCTAAATTTTGGAACCTCCTTACTATAACAATAGTTATATTTACATATTGAAAAAATAGTATATAAATGTTTTGAAAAAAATTAGAAAAAAAGATAAAAAAGTTGGAAAATTTACATCAATCTTCCAACGCCAGTGATTTCAAAGCTTGCAACGCCGTCGATAGCCTGGACCATTTCTTCAACTGATTCTGATCCGCCTTCACCATCTTCGGTGATGAACTGTAAGATTACAGCCACCAAACCAAAAGCGATTGGTTCTTCACTCATCTCATGAAGTTTTGCGCCTTCAGGCATTGAGCTTTCGATAGTGGATTTGATTGCTTCCAAATCTACATCCGGACTGTCCGGCATGATTTTCATTGTAGTTAATACTTCACCCATCTTAATTCCTCCATTCAAGTTTATGGTCCTTCAAAACCACATTCACATTTGTAACCGTGACCGAAAGTACGGCATTTTTCACATCTTGCAATTTTTGCTCCACATTCAGGACATTCGAATTCGACGAATGTGCCGGTTAATGGAATTTCTTGTTTACATGAAATACATTCAACTTTTTTCATTCTATTCACCTATTATTTGTGTGTAATCGAAGTTATACTCATTTACATTATCGTCTATTAAAGACATTACCCTTTCTGGGAACTTCCCATTCACAACATAACAATCAGACCCGAACTTTAATAAAAGAGAAGGCAGCATTACATCAATCGACGACTCTTGAAAAGTTAGTAATGTTGTTGCATCGATTTTACTTATGAATGTCGAACCTGACTCTTTCGGTTCCTGGGTATATATACCATTTACATTTGTTACTATTAAAAGTTTTGCATTTAGAAGGTGGGCCACATAGGCCGCAATCGAATCTGAGGTCACATCCCAGCTGCATTCAAATGGATCCTCCTTTCTCAAAAACTCGGAAACAACGAATATTGGGGTGAATCCTTCCTCGGACAATCGATTAACATCCTCTATTGTATAGGCCAGTTCTGCAGATTCGACCTTGTCGTTGACAAGTTTTGCAATTATGTCCATGCAATCGATGGCTGTCCAGTGGTTTGTCTCTTCAGAGAACTTGATTTCCTCATCATATCTGCGAATAAGATTTGCAAACTCCCCTCCTCCAAGAACAACGACAGAACCTGTGCCCTTGAGTTTTTCTGCAAGTTCTATTGCATGATCCGGAAAGAGGCTGCCCCCTATTTTCACAACCTGTTTTATGATGATAATCACGACCTTGTTTAATTAAAAAAATGATTCATTAAATTGGCACTTTGCCTATAACAGCTTCAAATCCCCGGTCAGCTCGTCAAGAATTTCATCCTCATCAGGGCCGAGCGCCAAAACCGTAACGCTTGATGTAGGTATCTGGGTCCTTCCTGCATCAACCACCAAATAGTTGACGATGCCCTTCTCATCGGCAATCTTTTTAAGTTCTGTGAGCTCCTCCAAAGTCTGAACTTTCAAAATGACCTTAGCATAAGCCTCATTTTCCCATTTTCTGATTTTTTCAGCAGGGGATTTCTTATATGCTCCAATAGCTCCGTGGCAGCATTGCGCGGCGATTTTTCCCTTCCGCATTTTTAAATCTGTTCTGACGACCATTACCTGTTTCATCTTATCAATATTAGATATTTAATTCTGAATAAAAAAACTTTTTCATTGAATAGAAAAAATAAAAAAAGTATTTAACAGAGTTTTAAAAACTCCGTTAATCCGACTTCCCAAAAAGACGAAGCGTTGGGATTCCCAACTAATCTATAATTTGAAATATACGAAAACGATAGCAAGAATAACTATAATTACTGCAATAATCTGTAGCAATAACCAGAAATTGAAGCTAGGTCCTTCATCCTGAGGAAGTTCAGTTAGATTTGTATGATTAGTATTGTTTGTGTTGTTTGTCACATTTGTCACGTTGTTTGTATCCACATCCTGATTGTCTACCGCACTGTAGGTAGGTTGGGAGTATGAATAACTTTGACTGCTGCTTGAACTAGGAGTGTAGCTGCTTGAGCCGCCCTGGCTGCCGGAATCCGAACTGGAATCAGAACTGGAATCTGAATCAGAAGATCCGGAATCTGATGAATCAGAACCTGAATCGGGAGTTACATCGTCCCCACCGGAATCAGGAGTTACATCATCTCCAGAATCAGAGCTTCCATCCTGAGATGAGTCTTCTGCAAATACCATTCCTGATGCAGACATTATTATAACCAATGCCAAAATCACACTAAGAATTTTATTAATATCCATTTAACCACCTTATACTTTCAATATAAAATTGAGTTATATATAGATAATCTTTAACTCATTATTTAAAACTTTTATCATATCTTTTTCTGATTTACAATTAATTTAATTAAATAGAATTGACAAAAATATTTACATTATTATTTAAGGAAGATTATAATGAGTCGTATTTCAATTTTAGACAAAGACAGATGTCAGCCTAAAAAGTGCGATTACCTTTGTATCCATTACTGTCCGGGTGTGAGAATGGACGAGGACACCATAGTAATCGACGAGGATTCAAAAAAACCGCTGATATCCGAAGAATTATGTGAAGGGTGCGGCATATGTACCAACCGCTGCCCATTTGATGCAATTACAATTATCAACTTACCCGAAGCGGCAGACAATCCGATTCACAGGTTCGGCCAGAACCAGTTCGAACTGTTCGGACTGCCTACCCTTGAAGAGGGAACCGTACTGGGACTTTTGGGTCCGAACGGTATCGGAAAATCCACAATCATGAACATATTGTCCGGAACTTTAATCCCTAACTTCGGGGACTATGAAAACAAGCCTGAAAACTGGGATGCCGTAATCGATTTCTACAGGGGCTCATCCCTGCAGAAATATTTCCAGGACCTCTCTGAAGGCAACATCAAAACCATCCTCAAACCTCAGATGGTGGACAAGCTTCCGAAAGTCGTTAAGGGCAAAGTCAAAGACCTACTCACCAACGTCAACGAAAGGGACAAGCTCGATTATGTGACACAGGAACTTCAGCTTGAAAACGTTCTTGACAGGAAAATGGAAAACCTGAGCGGCGGGGAACTCCAGAGGGTTGCGATAGCCGCAACAGTCCTGAGGGAAGGTGACTTCTACTACTTCGACGAGCCTACCTCCTGGCTGGACGTGTCCCAAAGGCTGAACGCCGTAAAGGTTATCCGTTCACTTGCCGAAGAGGGTAAAAGCGTGCTTGTCATCGAGCACGACCTTGCAACCCTGGACGCATTATCCGACAACATCCACATATTGTACGGTTCACCCGGCGGATACGGTGTCGTATCCGGAAGAAAAGGAGTTCGATTAGGAATCAATGCATACATCAACGGATTTTTGGCTGAGGAAAACGTCAGAATCAGAAGAAATCCTATTGAATTTACAATAAGGCCGCCGACCCCCGAAGACGAGGGTGATGCGCTGGCCTCATACAGTGACCTGTCAAAAGAGTATGACGGATTCAGCTTAACTGCCGATGAGGGTGAGATATTCTATGATGAAATCGTGACCGCTTTCGGTTCAAACGGTATCGGAAAAACCACATTCGCCAAGATGCTGGCGGGAGTTGAGGAGCCGACAACCGGTGAAGTCGACGAGGAAGTGACAATTGCCTATAAGCCGCAATACATCGTTTCAAACTTCGAAGGAACCGTCAGCGACTTTTTGTTTATGAACGCTCCAAGCTACGGCAGCAAGATTTTTGAAAGCGAAATCATGAAACCGCTGACATTGGACGACATGCTGGACAAGCCTGTCAAAGGCCTGAGTGGTGGGGAACTTCAGAGGCTGGCTATTGCTGCAACACTGTCAAAGGATGCTGAAATATATCTATTTGACGAACCGACCGCATTCTTGGATGTTGAACAGAGACTGATAGCAGCAAGGGTTATCCGAAAAATAATTGAAAGCAGAAACGCCGCTTCACTTATCGTTGACCACGACATTGTCTTTATCGATTATATCTCCGACAGGGCGATGGTGTTTGACGGAACTCCTGGTTTGAACGGTCATGCGTCAAAGCCTACTGACCTTAGAAATGCGATGAACGAGTTTTTAGGAAACCTCAACATCACATTCAGAAGAGACAAGGAAACAAAAAGGCCTAGAGTCAACAAGCTTGACAGTTTCAAGGATCGTGAGCAGAAGGAAAAAGGAGAATATTATTATCTTTCCGATTAAATATTTTCCATTTCTTTCAGGATATATTTTTTAAGCACTGTCACTGCCTTTTCACCGTCTTCATCAAGACGGACAGCATCCAATGGATTCAAGTCATATGCCTTTACAACGGCATCCGCGGAAATGTTTTTAACCGATTCCACTTCTTTTTCTTTTAGGATTACTCCTGCGCAGTCGTCCCCGCAACCTGTGATTGTGATGATTTTGGCATCGTCCAATATCGGTGAGCAGTTATTCGGCTGGGCTGAATATTCCGTTATGCATGCCGCAACGATGTTTTCGTTTTCAAGTGCCAGCTCTACGCTGGCCGCCCTTACGACAAGTCCCAATGGACTTAATCCGCTGCATGAAACCAATGCGATTTTATCATTCATTTTTTCATTCTCCAGTATCTTTTTTTAACCTTTTCATAGCCATTTTTGTAAAATGGGCAGGAATTGATGCATTTGCTGCAGCCTTCGCGATGTGCAGTGCACTGTTTTCTTAGAAATTTGCCCTCCTCATCAAATACCTTTTCCGGACATCTGTCTATGCAGACTCCGCAAGTTGAACAGTGATCCTTTACCCATTCCATGTCGTTTTCCGTTTTGAAAGGCAGATTCTCGATTGAAGTCTTAATCATGAAAAAACCGAGGTTCAGCCCTTCCTTGAACATGCACATGTTGCTTCTTGTGATGATTGCCTCATTCGACTGCAGGGCAATTGCCCTTAAGCTTACCCTGTCATCCAGAGGATTAATCAAATCCGCTTCAAAGCCTTCACGTCTTAGGACATCTGCAAGCGCAAATGTCTTTTGACCGAATTCCTGAAATTCGACATCCATTAATCTGCATTTCTCTTTGGACGGCTCCATTTTCAGGATTTCATCGGACATTGCATATTTCAGTATTATGATATTGTCCCAGTCGATATTCCAGTCCTTTTTAAACTCTTCGCCGAGTTTCGAATAGCTGACGCCGGCGAATCTTGAAGCGACTGCAATATCTTCAAATTCATTTAAAAAATCGTCTGAGATGAGGTTTTTAGGTTTTTGAGGGTTTTCTATACTATAAAAATTAGGAACAGGTTGATGATATATGAATCTCATACCATTAACCTTATTTTGTCCTTAAGGCCTCTACGGCTTTAGGGAATTCTTCGCAGAATACCTTGATTTCCTCTGTTGGAATTGAAAAGCTGATACGCAGGTATCTGTCTCCGAATTCCTCGGAAGTGTATTCCCCTTCTCTTGTGAATAATTTTTTGTCAATGAGATAGTTTGACATTGTTTTCGGATTGATTCCAGCACCTGACAAGTCGATTACCATCATGTTGGCGTCTGACGGATAGACCGGCAGGAACACCCCTTCAATCGGTTCGATCATTTCACTGATTAATCTCTGGTTTTCAAAACAGGTTTTCCTCATTTGGTCAAACCATTCAGGTTTTGATTTGAGTCCTGCGATTGCACCGTACTGTGAGATGATGTTTACTCCCAGGTCATTGACTACGGCATTTTTGATGGAGTCAATTATAGGTTTTGATGAAATCACACCTCCAATCCTCAAACCGGCCATTCCGAATATTTTGGAAAAGCTGTAGATTGTCAATGTTTGGCCTGGAGCATAGTTTTCTACAAGGAAATGTTCGCGTGCGAAATCTTTGTAGGTTATGTCATGCAATAAGTATAAGTCGTTTTCCTTGGCAATTTGGGCAAATTCCTTAAGTTCATCTTCAGTGTATGATGAGCCTAACGGGTTTAACGGGTCAATCAATATTACCATACGTGTGTTTTCATCCATGTTTTTCCTTAAAAGGTCCGGAGTGAGTTTGTAGTTGTTTTCCTCAAAGTAGATTGGAACATATCTCACTTCACCGGCGAAACGGTTTGCAAAGTCCCCGATGATGAAATAACCCGGATCTGATAGAATCACATTGTCTTCAGGCTCGAGAAGTGCCTGCATTACCAGATATAATGATTCTGTAGCTCCGGATGTAAGCAATACTTCAAGGTTTTCTAATCCCAAATCGTCCAGAATCAATTGTTTAAGTTCGCTGAATCCTTCAGGCGCAGGATATCTGCAGAAGGTCTTTTGCTTAACGGCTTCAATCATAGCGTTGGCTATTGTATCGTCATGCAGGTGGTTGGTGTTCTGACCCATCCAGATCATGTCCTTGTCCATATACATATCTTCAAAAAAGTCGTTAGCACATTCATATCCTTCAGGAGGTACTCTTTCGGTTTTTTGAAACTTTTTTCTAGGGTTTTTAATATCGAAATCCTTTTCCCTCATAATAATCACTCAAACAATTCCAACTTAATTATTTATTCTTAATTGTTAATAAAATTATCTTAAACTATGCCATTTGAAGTTATTGAAAATGTGACTTGCCTTCCTTCAGGCAAACTCCTGTGGCGTTTTAGGGTGGCTATCCTCTGGTCAGTCTCTTCGCCGCGCTCAAGCTTGATAATCACCTTGCTTATGTATTCCAGAATGTCTCCGCCCACCGCTCGGACCTCATTTCCTTCATCGTCGTCAAAAGCGGCGTAAATCTGGTTTGTGATGATTACTGCAATGTCATATTTGCGGGCTAGATTGGACAATAACTGAATCTGTTTTCTCAGCTCCTTGCTCAGTTTGTATGACTTCATCTCATCCACCCTGTATAATGCGACGGCGGAATCGAGAACTATCAAATCCACATCCTCATGGCGCTTTCTCAGCCAGACTTCAATTGACCTTAAGTTTTCGCTTTGCTGTAAAAAATCAGTCGGTTCCAAAACCATTATGTTATTGGCCACATCTGAAAAGTCAGCTCCTGAAATCTGCTTGATTCGGTCGATTGATATTCCTCCCTCAGTGTCTATATAGATCACTTTCCTGTTGTTCCTTGCGACATTGACCGCCAACGTTAACGCGACGTTGCTTTTGCCGGAACTTGGAGAGCCGAATATCTGGGTTACGCAGCCCTTCTCAAATCCCCCCTCCAGCAGGACATCGAGCGAGGAGTGTGATGCAATCTTATGATTGTCTTCAAAATTAGCCAATACTTTCATGATAGAATATTGATTTTTATATGTTATAAAAATTTTCAATTACCTTCTCAATACTTTCGGTTCAAGGCCTGTGAGGTCGATTACTGATGATGATTTCGATGATTTCAAATCCCCCGCGTCTATTACCAGGTCCACTTCACATCCAAGCTGTTCCAATATCTCCTTCGGGTTTGACAATACCTCATCATCGGACAGGTTGGCGCTGGTTGTCGTTATCGGGAATATGCTTGCCAATCTGCAAGCCAATTCGCAGTCAGGCACTCTGACGCCGACATTTCGAAGGCCTCCTGTGATGTCCCTCAGGACAATGTCCCTTTTGTTGAGGATGAATGTGTAGGGACCCGGAAGGCAATTGTTGATTATTTCCCTTTGGGAAGATGTCAGCTTTGCAACCAAATCGACTGACGCGACATCGCTGACAAGTATTGAAAGGGGTTTCAGATAGCTTCTGTTTTTTATTTCAAAGACTCTGCGAACGGCCTTGCTATCGAAGATGTTGGCTCCCAAACCGTAGACCGTATCTGTAGGGTAGAGTATCACTCCACCGTCCGCCATGACTCTTATCGCCTCTGAAACGATGTCATCATCAACCTTGTCAATGCTTGTTTTATATTCTTTCATTTACCTTTATATTAGATGAAATCTTTATATATAATTATGCTTCAAAGTCTAAGACCACTTTTAACAAAAATATTGAACCCTATTGCGCGAAATCTGAACATAAATCCTAATATAGTGACAGTAATCTCACCATTCGTTGCGGTGCTTGCAGCCTACGGATTTGCAAATCATTACCTGCTTTTGGGCTGTTTTGCCATATTGTTTTCAGGATTTCTTGATGTTGTCGACGGTGCCGTGGCAAGATACCACAACAGGGCATCCAAATTCGGCGCATTTCTCGATTCGACAATGGACAGGTTCGCCGATGCCATCATCTACATCGGAATAATATTCGGAGGGTACTGCGACTGGTTTGTCGGTATCCTGGCAATCCACTCGGCGATTACCGTCAGCTATGTCCGTGCAAGGGCGGAGTCCCAGGGTGCCGAATGCAATATAGGAATAGCCGAGAGGGCCGTGCGCATGATCATATTGATGGTTGGAGCGATCATCGGACACTATGCAGGTGACGTCTACTTCACATATATCATTTACATTTTAGTGGTCTTGTCCTACTTTACCGTTGCCCAAAGAGTCGTATACGTTTGGAGGCAGTTGAAATGAGTGATTTGGAAAGTCCCGAAAAGATAGCGAAGGACATTGCAAAACTTGAAAGAAACCTGAATCAGGTAGCCCATATAGAGTTTGTCGGCAAGGAAAAGGAGGTTTATGACCGTGCCGTTGACTACTGGAACGATTCAAAATATTATCTTGAAAAAGGAGACATGAGGACTGCGTTCGGCTGTATCGAATACAGTCATGGCCTGCTTGATGCATTGAGGATGATTCATGGAATCATCTAATTAACACCCTCAATCCGTTTAATGTCAATGATTAGCTTATCAAAATCGGACTGATAATCCCTATCTTGAATGACTTTGAATTTCTCATATTCCTCTTTTACGATTTTTTGAGCATCCTCAGATGAGATTTTACCTTTACCCTCCAAAATTGGCAATAGATTCAAATTGATATAATCATCCAAAACCTCTTTCCAGTCATTCATAGACATTGGAACTTCATTTAAAGCTCTTGACTCAGCAAGGGTTAAAAAACCGTCAACCAATGAATTCAAGCGTTTCAGCTCTTTTTCATTAAGATAATTCTTAGAGATTACAACATCACTTAAAATGATTTTGCCGTTGGGATTGCTCCAGTTTGTCAAACCCATATGATTTTCTCGCTGTCACTTCTCTCCGCGATAATTTCGGCCGCAGTATGGCCACTGACTGCATACAGTAATTTGTTTTGAACTGTTGCAAAGAATTCTTGAGTCACTTGAGCATCTTTGTTGTAATCAAAGCTTGTTGCATAGATATCCGTAATCTTTTGATTGAATCTTCGCTCAGATGACCTGATGTCCCGGACCCTTTCAAGCAATTGACTGAAATAGTCAACTCCAAATCTTGAACCGTTTTTCAACAATTCATCATCCAATACGAATCCCTTGATTATCAATTCTTTTAATTGTTTTGTAGCCCATATTCTAAAGTGTGTTGCATTTTTAGAGTTTACTCGGTAACCCACTGAGATAACAGCATCCAAATTATAGAATGTGGTGTTCCTTTTTACTTCACGATTTCCTTCAATTTGAAGTGTTCGGATTTTCCGAACAGTTGAATTTTTCACCAATTCCCCTTCATCAAAAATATGTTTAAGATGTTCACTGATTGTAGATTTGGAAACATTAAACACTTCAGCCATGGTTTTTTGAGTTGTCCAAAATGTTTCCCGTTCAGGATCGACAATTACATCCATTGACACTTCACCTTCATCACCAATATACAGCAGAGTTCTTTGTATTTCATCTTTAATTTGGCAAGGATACCTCGACCTCTTTAGGTCGAGGATGGAATTGCCATCCTCCTTTCTGTTAAGTAACCTTTTCTTGGTTCTAATAATTTTAATTTCTTGTAATTTGCTGAGGCATGGATTTTTGTGCCGTCAAGTGTTCGTAAATCAAAATAACCACTTGTTCTTCTTCCAAAGATGAAGCATTCTTGTTTTTCAAATGATACATTGTCAAATAGTCGAAATCCTTTGACACGATATGGCGCTTGGTTTAGTTTGCGAATACCTCCTTTTGAGGGTTTGGATTTGTGAATTTGACGGTTATGGCGCCTCACTTTCTTTTGATAAAAATAATATCCTAATGGTTTGGCCTGGGGATTACCACTAATGCATCGAGCATCAATATAATGCTCCTTACTAAGTCCATATTTAATGCGAGTGCTCTTAGTAATGTATCCAAAAGTCAAACTAAGATTATCATATCTTTCTTTTAATATGTCATATAATTTCCATCTCATGATTCCCATGAAAGTCTCATTTTTATATGATCTTTTTCTTTTATGGTTTAATTTTATTTCGTTTTTATGAAGATTATCGTGACAGGTTTTGCATAGTGTTATTAGGTTGTCTGGGTTATCTCCGCCAGTTTTCCTGGATTCAATATGATGAACATTTAAAACTCGATCACCTGTTTTGCCTTTGCAGTGCTGACAGGTATGTTCATCACGATGCAGGACATATTCACGAGTATTCCAAAAGCCAGCCTGTTCACCTTCCTGATACTGCTTACCAGAGATGTCTGGATTTTTAATTTTTTGAATATCAAAACTAGCAACCTCAACCACCAGTTTGCTAACAGGCAGTATTTTATAAACATTCTCGATTACTTGTATGTGGGAATCGATTTTATGCCTTACGGATGGTGCAATCCAACCTTCTCCTTTTCTGCGGTTGTTGAAACGTGCAGGCCTATATCTTGTCTTTCTAGACCTCCTACCTTTCCTATTTTGAGTTCTGGAAGCTATGTTTTTAGACACATCGTTTCTAAGTTCAACTGTTGAAGCGTATAATTCTCTGTTGGCTGTTGTTGCAGATAACCCCACAAATTTGCTTCCAGCATCAACACCTAAACTAATATCCTGTTTATAACCAGTGGACCAGTATAACAACTGAATTGTAAAAGGTTTTCTACTTATCACTTTTGCTTTTTTACTCTTTAGCAATTTTCTTGCCTTTGCAGGTTTACAAGGCATTAACGGTTTCTTATCTTTGTTTAGTACATAAACTAATGTAATTTAGTTTACCCCCTATTCCTAGGTTAAATTCGAAGCCTTCGCCAATGTTATTCGAAAGTTTATATATGGGCAACACTGTTCCTACCATCTCAGAACCTGTTTAATCACCCACCGTAGAGCTACAGACTAGGCTTAAACATCCATAGGTACCTATAAAATATTTTCCGATAACGTAGATAATTTAATATCTTAGGCTATTCAACCAGTGGATTGCGAGAATAAACTCACAATCCACGACCTCTATTAGGTCGTGGTAGTTGAATTTCTTCAGTCATAATACACCTCATTTTAAATTTGATAAAATATTATCAAATATTAGTTTATATTACAACTTTTAAAAAGTTTTTGTTGCAAATAAAGTAAATTTTTCAAAGTAAAAGCAATATTGCAAAGAGAAAATAATTTTTAAAGAAAAATAAGGTTTTTAACGTATCTTATTTCTTCAAAGATACGTTGAAAAATATGAAATTTACACCGCATGATGAGATTTTGAACTTACAATCCAAACCATTACATCCACAGGAACGGCCCCTGAAGTAAACGTTGCATTACACTTCCAGAATCCTCAAATAATTGGTTGTTCTTGATTCGCCCAACGGAAATCCTCCCGTGATTAATATCAAATCCCCCTCATCGAGATTGAATTCCTTCTTGGCTATTTTCCTTGCGCTTTCAACCATCTCATCTGTGTCTTTGAATATTTCAGTTATCACGGGCTTGACACCGAAGTTCAGGACTACCTTTTCTGCAATGTGGCTGGACGGACAGCATGCCAGAATTATGGAATTAGGCCTTAGATTGCTGATTTTACTTGCGGTAAAACCTGTCATGGTTGGTGTGACAATCAGTTTGATATCAGAGTATTCAACCGCATCGACAACAAGTTTGGCGATAGTGTCGCTGTTTTCAATTGTCCCCTTGTATGCGACATGCTTTGTATAGTCTATTGTCGATTCGACATATTTGCAGATTCTGCTCATGATTTCAGTAGCGGCTACCGGATATTTGCCGACGGTGGTTTCACCGGAAAGCATCACGCAGTCGGTTCCGTCAAGCACGGCATTTGCAACATCTGAAACCTCCGCCCTTGACGGTCTTGGATTTTCATACATTGAAGCCAGCATTTCTGTTGCAACAATTGCAAACTTGCCCTTTTCACGGCATTTTCTGATGATGTCCTTTTGAAGCATCGGCAGCTCTTCAAGTGGAACTTCAACCCCCAAATCCCCACGGGCAACCATGATTCCATCGGACACTTCAATTATTTCATCGATGTTTTCAATGCCCATGCGGCTTTCTATCTTTGAAATGATGCATGCATCACCCTCTGCATCTTCAATGATTTTGCGGGCTGCAAGGACATCCTCTTTTGTATTGACAAATGACAATGCAAGATAATCGCATGAATGACGTGCTGCAAATGCAATGTCGCTTTTATCCGCATCACTAATGAAATCCAGTTTCAAGTCAACCCCCGGAACATTGACTGTCTTGTGGTCCTGGATCTTGACCCTGCCCAATGCCTTCAGCTCAACGGCATCATCACTTTTCGCGATGACTTCAAGTTCATATAATGCATTGTCCAATAGAACCCTGTCCCCCACATTAATGAAGTTAATTGCTTCGCTGTGGTTGACTCCGAATTCCTTTTCATTGCCTACAGTGCAGGTCTTGCTCATGCGGATGCTTTCTCCCTCATCAAGGGTTACTCCACCATCCTTGAATTCCAGTGTTCTGAATTCCGGTCCCTTGGTATCATAGAGAATGGCTACAGGCTTGTTGCAGATTCTTCTAACTTCACGAACGACATCGATTGTTTTAAAAATGTCTTCCCTTGTTGCATGGCTGAGATTGATACGTGCACAGTCCATTCCTCCGTTGACCATTTCGGCCATAACATCAACAGAGTCGGATGCCGGACCTATGCTGCATATTACTTTTGTTTTTTTCATAATCTCTCCATCCTAACTTTAGAGAAAAATCATCGAAAGATTCATACTCAATTAATTAATGTTTTAAAAAGAGAACATTATAAAATTTTTGAACAAAAAATTAAATTTTTTCTTATTTTAAGTCAAGTAAGTTAATTTCATCAAATAGTTTGAATTCACCATCAAAGCTTGCAACATAATCTAAGTTATAATATTCATATATTACAACTTCTGAACAGTCTATAAATCCTAATTTGAATTTGTTTTTATTGTATTTTTCAAAGATTGCAAATACATTATCATTGTACATGTTAATATCTGATTCGTTGATGATTGTGAAATTATCTTTCATATAGTTATATGCCAGCCTAACTAATGAAATATCCTTTGTTTTTTGACCAAGTATTGTCATTACTTCAGATATAATTCCATTTGATATGTAACAATCATTATCTAGAACTTCTTTGTTTTCTATTGCTCTTTGATGTAGAGGGTCATTTTTTCTAAATATTGCAATGATGAATGATGAGTCCAATAAAATTTTTTTCATTTGTATAAACTCCTTTTTAGTTCAACGGCATCTCTTGGATCATCATCTTCAATAATGCCCAATACATCATCCAGACTTACTTTTTTTCTTGGTTTGATTACGATTTCATTATTTTCATTAATAGACCAATCAATGATTGTGTCTTCTATAGTTAAATCTGTGAGTTTATTACGTATAGCTTTAGGGATAGCTAACTGATAATTTTTATACAATGTTGTTGTTGCAATTATATTATCCATAATATTCAGACCTCTTTAATTTTATTTAATTAATATTATATTTTCAGATAATATAAAGTTATCTGAAAAAAATAAAATTACTACATATCAAATTTCAAAATAACAATACAATCATAAATTACAAAAACCGTTTTAAAATAGATAATAAGTAAACAATAATTCAAATGCTATTGGAAACATAACATATTCTAAAAAAAAAATAGAAGTAAAATTGAAATCAGAGATCAATTTTACTATTTATCAATGACTCGTCACCTGCAGATATGATTTCACCGTCCAAAACTTCAATAGTTCTGTCTGCGAGTTTGGCCACATCCATATCATGAGTAACAATTATCAATGTTACATTTTTATGTTCGTGCAAATCGATTAGCTGGCGAAGTATTCTGGTACTTGTCTTCGAATCCAGTGATCCTGTCGGCTCATCAGCCAATATTATTGACGGGTCGTTTGCAAGGGCGCGTGCGATTGCAACCCTCTGGCGCTCACCGCCGGACAGCTTATTGGGCATGATGTCAGCCTTGTCCCTGAGTCCCACATCATCCAGAAGCTTCAATGCCTTGGCTTTCATCTCACCGGAAGACATTCCCTGAGTGTACATCGGAATTTCAATGTTTTCACGCACGGAAATGTTTGGAATGAGATTGTGCAGCTGGAAAACGAATCCGATACTTGTGGCCCTGAATTCATTGAGCCTTTTGCTTGAGGCCAAATCCTCACCTGCAACTGTTATTGAACCTGAATCCGGCACGTCCAATGCGCCGAGCATGTTTAAAAGTGTTGACTTTCCGGAACCTGACGGTCCGATGATTGACACGAATTCCCCCTCTTCAATAGTGAGGTTTATCCCGTTCAACGCCTTGATTTTTCCATTCTCATAGCTTTTGTATAGGTCTTTTATCTCAACAATCATCAAATCACCTCACTCATACCTCAATGCCTCTGTCGGAGGCAGCCTTATCGCCTTGATTGCAGGATATATTCCTCCTACAATACCCACTATGATCGCTATGACAAATGCCTGAATGAATATCTTCGGAGTGAAGAGAGGGTCAAATCCTATATTGGATGCAAGAGCCATGCATCCGGCAACGCCGATGACCGAACCGATGATTGCTGATACGATGGTAATGACCAATGACTCTCCGACAATCATCAGAAGGATTCTGGCGTTTGACCATCCGACTGCCTTAAGCACTCCGATTTCGCGTGTCCTTTCAAACACTGACATGAGCATGGTGTTGATGATTCCCAATCCTCCGACTACAATGGCCAGAAGGGAAATTGCCCATGTGGATGCCTGAAGCATGTCCAGCATGCTTGCCATCTGGTCCAGTTCCATGACTGATGTGACTGTTGTGATGTTGTCGCCGTATTTGGCGTCGATTCTGTCCGCCACTTCCTGGGCGTCGGCGCCCTTGTCCACCTTGACATAAATATTTGAAATGGAATCCTCATCGTCCATCAGCTCCCCCACTTTGGAAATTGATGTGAAGACTCCTCCGGCCATGTTCTGGTCGCCTGTCTGATAGATTCCGACAACCTCGAATTCCTCATGGTCGACCTCGATTGCATCCCCTACAGTGTAGTTGTACTCTTCGGCATAGATTTCCCCGAGTATGACCTCGTCGGCATCGTCCCGGAATATTCTTCCTTCCTTCATTGATATGTCCGCCAGGCTTGCTCCGTTGGGGTCGATTCCTATCAGGGTATTGAGATAATCGTCTCCGACCGATGTCAGCACAACATAAATTGGATATGCCTGGTCCACTCCGCTTACATTGGCAATCCTGTCCGTCCATGATGCGTCAATCGTATTTGTCCCGTATGCAGAGTCCCCTGTTTCCTTGCCTGAAATTGAAAAATCGGCACCTCCCGCATGTATGGTATCCTCAAAGCTATTTATCAAGCCTTCGGTAATTCCACCAAGAGCGACAATGACTACAATGCCTATTGCAATCCCTACAATGGCCAGTATCGCACTGTTCTTTCTCCTGAATGGGTTTTTAAGAATGAATTTTAAAAATGACATATACTTTAATAGGTTTGCGGCATATAAATAACTAATTGTAGACTTGGTCAAGATGCGAAAAACAGGTGTCAAGATGCACAGGAAAACTCTTTTGGAAAACGTTGAAAAGATCCATACGACCGAAATGGGCGCTGAAAGAATTGTGAGAAATTTGGGAATCGATGAGGAACCAGTCAGCTATTGCATTTCAAAGCTTAAGCAGGACAGCTCCTCAGTTAGAAAAGAAGGCAAGAACTATTACGTTGAAGCTGACGGATGCATAATTACGATTAATTCCAGCAGTTTCACACTAATAACCGCACACAAACTGTAATTGCAGAATTATTTATTCAGGCTAATGTATTTATTCAGAAGCTTGTTCAATTTTACGGCAGTGCTGTAATTCATAACAATCTGCAGATCAGATTCATTGATTAATTCCACTTCATCTCCATTGTTTACTAGCTTATTGTTTATTACAAGCAGTCTGAGCTCTTCGTTATTTCCTCCAACCCCAAAGGAGGAGGCATAAACAACTTTGGAATTATCACCAATGTTGATTTTTGATTTGATATCTACGTTTTTATCAGTCATTCCATCATCTCCATCATGTACCATTTTTTATTATCCGTAGCTGAAAAATCGGCAGGGCCCATCTCCTTATTTGAAAATGATAAAAAATAGTCTTTTAAGTTTTCATATTCCCTTTTGTTGACAAGAATTTTCTCCTTGAATCCTATTTCCCTTTCTAATCCATCAAAATCCAACTCGTCCGGAATTGTGTCAAGAAACTCTTGAAGTTCTTCATCAGACACATCTTCAGATTCCTCAATTCCTTCTTCCAATTGTTTATTGAAGTGAAACTTGATGAATTCCTCTTGCGCTATGTGCAATTTTCTGATAAACTCGGATTTTGTATTTAAAATATATCTTGAATTTTGATACAGAATTATTTCATTTTCAATGAACTTGCTGATGAATTTGTCCAGCGTAACCCTTGAAATCCCTGAACCGACGGCGATTTGCTGTTTGGTATATTCATCCACCGGAGCGCTAAAGAAGAAATCCAATACTTTTGATTGTGGGCAGTTTCCAAATAATTCTTCGAACATTATGTTTCACCTACACAATATATGTACATTTTATAGTTTATAAATTTTATTATTTGTAAATTATATGTACAATTAGTAATAAAAATATATATGATAGTAATACTTATAATATATTATGGCGAAAAATGAAGAGATGTTCGAAACAAAACTCAGGATAATCTACACATTACACAAAAAAAGATATTATAATTCCCGGCATACCCCTATCTCATTTGTTTGCAAACGAAATCCAACAACCCCTTGTAAAAAGATTAAAAAAGCAATAACAGAACTAAAAAAAGAACAGATAATCATCATTAAGCCAACATACACGGTTTTGATGTATGCCTTAATGTGAAAATGAAAAAAGAAATTGACGAATATCTGGAAAGATATATAAAATAAAAAAAAGAAGAGATAAGAAATCTCTTGTTTAATCCATGTCTTCGAATCTGGATTCTAATTTTTCCATTACACCAGGAAGTGAAGTGTATTCCATTTCTTCAGACGGCAATCTGTGAGGTTCGAATGGACCGTGTCTTCTGATGTAAGTTGCGATTTTAGCAGCCTGTTCACGGGTTGGGTCGAATGCAGGGTCATCGAATAAGTCTACAGGACCGATTAATTCACCGTTAGCTACTTGGAAACCTAATCCTACTACTCTAGGTGGTCCGTCGAATCTGATTGGGTTTGCTTCAGCTTCTGAAACTGGCATCATTGGACCGTTGTGTGATCCTCTCATCCATCCGCTTACCATGTGTGGGAATGCAAATGGATCGACACATTCACCGTTAGCAGGGAAACCAGATTGTGCTCTTACGATACATACTGGGTCGTCTTTACCGACGTATTCTCCAGCCATTAAGTTTAATCTTTCGGTACTTATTGCAGCTGCGATTTCACCGTTTTTCTTCCATACTCTTTTGATTACGTATCTTCCGGTGGAACCGATTAATGCGAGCAAGTCGTACATTTCTTCAGGACAGTTTAAGATAACTTTTCTGTGTTCGATTACGTCGAATACTTCAAATTTGAATCCATCGTGTAATGATGGGTCGATAACTAATCCTGCAGTGTTGAATGGGTCTGCAAAGATTCTGAATACTGGCAAGTTGAATGCACCAGGTTCGGTTTTGTCACAGCAGAAGATGAGAACAGGATCGGATGGCCTTTCTTCAAATTCGATTTCTGCAACACCAGGACCCATACCTTTGATGTTTCCGGAGAAAGTATCGGATAACAAGTCTTGACCTGCACCGTATAATTTCAATTCACGTGCCCTTTCGGTAGCTTTCATGAATGCGGTATATGCAGTTTTGTGCACTTCTTCGTTTTCTTCTCCTTTGTCGTGGGTCATGATTAAGTCAATGTCGTCACCACAACGAGAGATATAGTAATCTTTTATGATACCTGTTTCTAAAGCTTCGTTTAAAACTTCGTCACAAATATCCATTAATTCTGGGTGTGCGACACAGTGTCCGGACACACTTCCAATATCAGCTTTAATTACACTAACTGTAGTTTTCATTTTAAATACCTCGATTAGTAAATTGTTATTTACTAGACATTTATTATTTTTGATTTGGATAGTATTTAATTATTGTTATCATGAGCCGGCTAGGAAGTTAATTTTTCATTTCAATTTTCAGCAGGACAATTAATTTCCTTTAAAAAATAAGATAATAGAGTAGTCCCGAGCGGGGTCGAACCGCTGTCTTTGGGTCCAGGGCCCAAAAGGATTGCCGCTACCCTACGGGACTATACAATAATTTAAATTGTTCATCATATTTAAACTTAAAAAAAAAGTTAAGAGAAAACTTAATCAAGCTTTCTGATTTTTTCGAACGCCTTTTCGATTTCGGCATCCTGGTTCATGGCTTCGCATGCCTCTTTTACGCGCTCCAAATCGGCACGTGTTTCAGGATATCTCGGAACCGCACTGCATCCTCCGTCATCGATTTTGGATATTTCGAATGTTCCTATTTCCTTTGCGATGGCAGTGATCTCCTCCTTGTCGAGCCCGATTAATGGGGACAGGATAGGCATGTCCACGCCGTATCTAGTGGCGAGAATGTTTGACATGGTCTGTGACGCCACCTGCCCGACGCTGCTTCCGTCGACGATTGCGTCCGCTCCAAGCTTCTGCGCAAGCTTTTCGGCTATGCGGTACATTCCTGATTTGCACAGAACGCAGGTCATCTTTTCAGGAGCCCTTTCCTTGGCCGCCTGCAGGTACTCGCCGTAGTCCATGACCCTCCTCCTTATTGGAGATCCTGAGGCGTAGATGTTGAGCTGGTCCACAAGCAGGTTGAAGTTTTCAGTCACCTTAGGTCCTGAAAACGGATCGTTGTTGCAGTGAAGAGCAATGACTTCGCATCCCCTCTTCATCATGAGATATGCCGCTACTGGAGAGTCTATTCCGCTTGACAGAAGAACGACAACCTTTCCCTGTGTTCCCAACGGCAGTCCTCCCGGACCCCTGATTTTCTCATGGAAAAAGAAGGCCTTGTCTTCCCTGATTTCAACGAAGATTGTCAGGTCCGGATTTGACAGGTCGACCGGGGCGGGAATGACATCCCTTACGACGCCTCCGCAGTGGGCGGCCATCTCCTGTGAGGTGAAGTCATGTGTTCCGACGCGGCGGCACTTGATTGCGAACTTTGTGTTCTCGTCAAGCACGCCTTCGCCAATCAGGTCCCTGGTGTAGCGTGCGAGGACCTCGTCGATGTCTTCATAGCTTGAGCTTGTTGATGTGGCCGGGGAGTATGAGACGACGCCGAACACCCTGTTCAGCTTCTCGATTCCCTCATCGAAATCCTCCGGGAAGATGTAAATCCTTCCCTGGTTCCTTTCGACTTCACATTCGAATGTGGCCTTAATGTTTTTTACCAGTTTCCTTTCAAAGCGTGACCTTATCTTTGGACTCTTGAGTCCTATTTCTCCGTATCTTGCAATAATTACGTCATGATTCATTTAAACATCCCAATTAATTTTGATACCTCAATTCTTTAAATCCCAATTACAGATATACATTTGATTTAATAATTTAAATAGTTTTAAAGATAAAATTTATTCACATGTATAGTTTTCTGATTTGCGCTTGTGCACTTATCGCATCATACTTCATCTACGGAAAGGCCATCGAGAGGATATCCGGTGTCGACGAAAGCGTCGAGACACCAGTCCACAGGCTTGAGGACGGAGTGGACTACATCCCGATGCCGAGATGGAAACTCTATCTGGTTCATTTCCTGAACATTGCAGGTTTGGGGCCAATCTTCGGCGCCATACAGGGAGCCCTCTTCGGTCCTGCGGCATTTTTATGGATTGTGTTGGGTACAATCTTCATCGGAGCGGTCCATGACTTTTTTTCAGGATTCCTGTCCCTCAGGGGCGACGGGTTAACAATGCCTGAAATCATCTCAAAGTATCTGGGAACAACAGTCCAGAAGATGGTTGCATTCATCATCGTGATTACAGGTATTCTCGTTGCGGCCACATTCGCAACAGGTTCCGCCGATCTGCTTGCAAACCTCACAGGCGTCCCTACATTCATCTGGCTTGTGGCGATATTCATTTACTTCCTAATAGCCACACTCTTCCCGGTCGACAAAATCATCGGAAGGGTCTACCCAATATTTGGTGCACTGTTCCTTCTCATGGCAATACTGATGATAGGTGCGCTTTTAATGAACCCTGCATACACAATTCCTGAATTCACAACACAAGGGCTCTACTTCAGCGATAAATCAATCTTCCCATATCTGTTTGTAACAATAGCATGCGGAGCGATTTCAGGATTCCACGCATCACAGTCACCTATCGTTGCAAGATGCATGACCACAGAAAAGGACGCAAGGCCTGTGTTTTTCGGAGCAATGGTTCTTGAAGGAATAACCGCACTCATCTGGGCGGCAATCGCAATGGCGTTCTTCCACGGCCAGCCTCAGCTTGCGGTAATCTACGGAGCGACACCTTCCGTCGGCGTGAACCAAATGGCTACCGCGCTTCTCGGACCTGTCGGTCTGATTCTGACCATCATCGGAGTCGTTGTCTGTCCGGTCACAACAGGAGACACAGCGCTTAGAAGTTCAAGGATAACATTGGCTGACGAGCTCAAGATCAATCAGGAAAAGCTCCTTTCAAGGGTCAAGCTGGCATTGCCGCTGTTCATTGTATCATTTTTAGTGACATTCGTTGACTTCAGCCTCATATGGAGATATTTCGCATGGGCGCAGCTGATAATTGCCACAGCGGTTCTCTTTGCGGCAACAGTATACCTGATTCAAAACAAAAGGCACTACATCGTCACGCTGCTTCCGGCTATTGTGTGTACCCTGATTACATTCGGATATATTTTACAGGCTCCGGAAGGGCTGGGCCTGCCTTCAGTGACTGCAAACGTGATTTCAGTCATAGCTACCGCTGTCATAACAATAATATTTATCAGAAAATATAAAAAATAGAAAAAGGATAATGATTATCCTTTGATTAAGTCGACTGCAGTCTGGATGGCTTCATCCATCTTGTCTGCATTCTTACCTGCACCCTGCGCAAGGGTCAAACGGCCACCGCCGCCACCGCCTAAAACGCCTGCTGCAGTTTTTATTATCTCATTTATTTTTATTCCGCTGTCGATAGCAGCCTGTGAAGCCGCACCGACAATCTTGCCGTCGCCGTTCCCCATGACCACGACATCGGCCTTTCCGTTGTCGGTAAAGTCGGTTGCCATCTTCTGAAGCTCCTTGAAGTCAGCTTCAATCAATTGGTGAACCACTTTGAGACCATTGATTTCATCATATTCATCGGCAAGTGAGTTCATTTTCAAGCTGGCGATTTCGGATTTCAGACGGTCAATCTCATTTTTCTGAGCCTTCCACTCGCTGAAGAACCTGTCACAGGTTTTCGGAAGCTGGTCGTTTTCGACCTTGAAGATTCCTGAACTTTCACGAAGGAGCTCGCCGTCGTGCTGCATTGAATCGATTGCAGCAAGACCTGCTGAAAAGTCAATCCTCTCGACACCGTCCTGGACCCTTTCGGTCTTGTTGATCTTGATAGGTCCGACGACACCTGTCCTTAAGACATGTGTACCTGCACATGCCTGTACGTCGACTCCCGGTACCTTAACGACACGGATCATTTTTCCAGGTACAATACCTCCCTGGTAGAGCACGAAACCGTATAATTCCTGTGCCTCGTCCCTTGTGTGGAACTGGATGTCCAAATCGATGTTTGCCATCACGTATTCGTTGGCCAGCTTTTCAATTTCGTTGAGCTCTTCCTGTGTGATACGCTTGTAATGTGATAAGTCAATACGTGCCCTTGTAAGTCCGTTCTGTGAACCTGCCTGCCAGATGTGCTGGCCGAGAACTTTTCTTGCCGCTGCAATCACCAGGTGTGTTCCTGTGTGGTGGCGCGCAAGGGTTATTCTTCTGTCCCAGTCGATTTTTCCAGTGACTTTTTGGCCGACAACATCAT
>NZ_JAFQXT010000022.1 GCF_017406825.1 Methanobrevibacter sp. | reverse complement strand
GGACGCGAGTAGAAGACTTGTTTGATGGGGTAGGGATGTAAGCTTCGAGGTTTTTTTTCCGAGTTGTTGAGTCCGCTGCTTCCAATTGTTCGCTTGCATTATTTTAATTGTTAGTAAACTTATGTATTGACTTTTTCAAGTGATACATAGTTTGATAACAATTTGGTTAGGTGTTAACAGTAAGGGTGAAAGTTGCACTGATTATAATTTATTTTTCATACTCATGTGTAATAGATAAGTATTGCGGTCATAGCATGGGGGTTATACCTGGTCTCGTTTCGATCCCAGTAGTGAAGTCCTTTTGTGTTTTGTTTGTGTACTATGGTTTTCTATGGGAATTTCATTTCGCTGCAAGCTTTCTATTACAATTATTAAATTTCTATTTTTTGACTGTTTTTTTAATTACTTAATACCCGTATTGGATTTTTCGTGATTTTTATGAATATTAAAATATTAGATACAACATTACGTGATGGAGAGCAGACTCCGGGTGTTTCTTTAACTCCTTTAGAAAAATTAAGAATAGCAACAAAACTTGATGAGATAGGTGTTGATTTTATTGAAGCCGGTTCAGCGATTACTTCTGAAGGCGAAAGGGAATCAATTAAAGGAATTACCAAAGAGGGGTTAAATGCTGAAATCTTAAGTTTTTCAAGGCCGTTAACCGGGGACATTGATTATTGTATTGAATGTGATGTTGATGCAGTTAATCTTGTCGTTCCCACATCAGATTTACATATTTCAGATAAACTGAATACCACACGTGATAAACTCATTGAATTATCCAATAATGCAATTGATTACTGTAAAGATCATGGACTGACTGTAGAATTATCTGCTGAGGATGCCTCCAGAAGCGATGTTGATTTTTTAAGATCAGTATTTTCAAATGCGATAGACCATAAAGTGGATAGAATTTGTGTCTGCGATACTGTCGGTATTCTAACTCCTGATTCCTCTTTTGATCTGTATTCTAAATTGAATGATTTGGACTGCCCAATCTCCTGTCATTGTCATAACGATTTCGGACTTGCAGTTGCAAATACATTATCTGCAATAAAGGCGGGTGCCAGTGAGATCCACACTACCGTTAATGGTATCGGTGAGAGGGCAGGTAACACCTCTTTTGAAGAGTGTGTCGTTAGTATTGACAGATTGCTTCCTGATTTTTCCACTAATGTCAAAATCAATGAGATTTATGGCATTTCCAAATTGGTTGCAAGGTCCACTGGTGTTTATATACAACCTAACAAGGCAATTGTAGGCGAGAATGCTTTTGCTCATGAATCAGGCATTCATTCTGATGGAATCATCAAAAATTCCGCCACTTATGAACCTATTACTCCAGAGCTTGTTGGACGTAAACGTAAGTTTATCCTAGGTAAGCATATGGGAACTCATGGCCTTGATTCCAGATTGAAGGAATTGGGCTTGAATGTTGACAGCGACCAGCTGAATCAGATCTGCAGCGATATAAAAGATTTGGCAGATAAGGGAAAAACCGTTACGGATGTTGATTTGCAGGCGATAGCCGACAACGTTTTACAAATCAACCACGAGGATAGAATAAAACTTGACGAGGTAACAATTGTTTCCGGAAATAAGGTAATGCCTACGGCGTCTGTTAAAATCACTATCGATAATGAGGAGATTCTCAATGCAGGTGTTGGAGTGGGTCCTGTTGATGCAGCAATCAATGCGCTTAAATCTCTTGATATATTCAGGGACATTGATTTGATTGAATATCACGTAGATGCGATTACTGGAGGTACTGACGCTTTCATTGATGTTATCATCAAACTTCAACAGGAGGATAAGGTTGTTTCCGCCAGAGGAACCGAACCGGACATCATAAATGCCAGTGTAAAAGCATATATTGCTGGTGTAAACAGATTATTAAGGGATTAATATGCATATGGACAGCATTCAAATATTAGGTTTTAGAGCAGTCATCGATTCTGTTGGAGATGTTATTGATAAGATCAATTCCATCAAAAACGATGATGAAATCATACAGCTTCTTAATGCAGATTCCGTTGTTTCAAAAAATCACATATTCCATGGGGTTAATCATGCATTTCTTGCATTTGAACGTGATGAGAACCTTGCAAAGGATATCAGTGTTGAAATTGTTTTGCGATGTTCTGCTCAGCGCCAGATTTCAAAGGCATTTAAGATGTTAGGTTTAAAAGAAGGGAATATGAATCTATGCGCAATTCTGATAAATTCTAGAGATTATACTGAGGAGTTGTCTTCTATTTTTACAAGGGATGACAGTGTTTTGATTCCTGATGAGGATAAGTTAATTGAAATCTATAATATTAGTGATGTTGAACTTCAGAATATGTCCGTTGAGGAGATTATCATTGATAGAATCTCAAAACTTACAGTTGACATGTAACTTCATCGATTATTATATCAAGATGTTCTTTTTCAAGACATGAGTAATCCAGATTTTTTATTTCGATACAGATTGCATTCTGTTTTACTCGGTTATAATTCGGACATGTTGTTATGAATCCGCTTTTATCGGTGGTTAATGATTTTTTCAAATTCCAACATATTGATTTTGCATTTTCATGAGGTATAATTACATTAAGCCCTCGTTTATTTATATGGATTGCATCAGGTATGTGTTTTTTTACATAGTCTGTTGCATTTAATGATACTTCAAGATTTTTCTCAACACTATCGAGTTCATTATCTATACCGCTGCATACTATTTGCGTGGTTTTACTTAATTTTTGTGGAAGAGCTGTTTTTTTGAAAACTTCCTCATCATCGGTTGAGATGAAACCCCCACTTCCGACATTAACAATTTTAGGCGAACCGGTGGATGCAAGAATTATATCCGAATTCCTTCCCAAATGATTATGGCTGTCGCCGATTCCCGCTGAAGCATCTTCAATAGTCAAAATGCCGTTGTCATTACAATACCTGCAGATTGATTCAACGTCCTGCTCAGCAGCATAACCGGCAAAACTTGTAAATATCAATGCTGATGATTTTTTGATATCCAAATCATCGATATAATCAGTATTAATCAATCCCAAATCAGTTTTCACGGTTATTACATTTTTGTTTAAGAGTTTGGCAATCTGTTTAAATCCATGCCATCCCCCCTGATCGGGAACAATTATGTCCCCTTCAACAGCAGAAAGAGCAATGAAAATGCTGTTGTTTCCACTTGAAGTCATTTTAGCATAATCTTTATTTGTCAAATCTTTAATCTTATTGATGCAACTTGCCTCATAGTCTTTCCTGACATTTCCTTTTGCAACTTCAGACATAATTTCCAAAGTCTTATCTGAAGGGGCTTTAAACTTAAACATTATTCTCACTTTTAAAGTACATGTCCAATGTGGTTTGCTTTGTGTGCAGCATCTCATTCAGCAGTGTTCCGTTTTTCACAAATCGGTTAATAGGCAATCTAAGTTTTGTCCCGGCATATTTCAAGCAATCCTGCAAAGTTTCAAATTCAAGATAAGGCCTCATCATGGCCTCCTTGATATTTTCTCTCACATTAAAAACGCCTAATGGCACATAATCCTCATATGCTTCTCTTAAAATCAGCACTCCTGACTGTCTTTTAATGCTTGAAAGGTAATCTAAAACCACCATTTTTGCAGTGTAATAGCATCCGCCCACTCTTGAATATTCCTTTTTGCCGGCATTGGTTTCATAATCCGAAAACATCAACTCTTCATTGTGAATTAATTTGATGAATGCCTCATACCATTCGTATTGCCATTCGGTTGGAGTTAAGATGATTACATAATAGGTATTAAGGGCTCCGAATTCAAAAACCCTATAAGTATCGAGAATATCGAATTTCCTCACTTCTTTTAGGAATTCATCTGCAAGTGTTGAATCGCAGGCAGTAATCGACCAACGTGTTGGAACAAGTTTTCTCCTATCTTTTGTCCCGATTGCACCAACGGAAAATGCCTTCTGCATTGCAGTAAACGGCACATCCTTATTATGCAGATTCAAAACCGCCTCTGTCGCTTTCAGGTCAGTGTCATAAAATGTCTTTTCAAGCTGCCTGTCCCATTTGACTGCATCAATATCAAACTTCTCAATGACAGCGCTCGGACCGTGAGGGGTACTGTCTTCAGTAAACATTGATCCTGTTGGCCGTCTTCCGAATGTCGCTTCACTGTCAATTGATTTGGAGGCAAGTGAGATGTCCTGAAGTTTTTCAACAAAGGGATTTTCCAAATCATCGATTCTTATAAGTTGCTTTCCCCTGACCAATCCCATTCTATAGTTGATGATATCGTCCTGGGTTTTATTTTGACCGATCCAATCTTCCGGAGAGTCCATAATATGGGTGTCTCCCATTTGCGAACTCATCATAGGTCCTGCATAAACCTTAGGATATGACCATCTTCCAATAAAGACTGATGGAGGGGTTGTCCCTTCAAGATTTTTCCCGATATTGACAGATTTCATTTGGATTTGCTCTGTCAGTTTGGCCAGATATGCATTTTTCGTGGTTTTCATGATTATTCTAAAAAAAGTAAAAAATTAAAAATACTGGGATTCAGTATTCTTAACAGAATTCGATGGTTGCAGGTGGCTTATCACTAATGGATAATGCGACATGGGTAACTTCGGAAATTTCAGAAGTGATTCTTTTTGAAATAGTCTGGATGACTTCCCAAGGAAGTTCGGCAACAGATGCGGTCATTGCATCAATTGAGTTAACCACTCTGACTATAACAAGGTATCCGAAATCTCTTTGATCTCCTTTAACTCCTGTAACTTTAGTGTCAGTTAAAACAGCGAAGTATTGCCATACATCTTTATCGATTCCAGCAGCTTCGATTTCATCGCATACTATCTTGTTTGCTTTTCTGCAAATTTCAACATTTTCCCTTGTGAGTGCCCCGACAACACGCACTCCAAGACCAGGGCCTGGGAAAGGTTGTCTGTAAACGGTAGTTGCAGGCAAGCCTAATTCATCACCGATTTCTCTTACTTCGTCTTTGTATAGGTCACGGATAGGTTCGCACAATTCCAAAACCATTCCGCTTGGAAGAGCAAGGTTGTGGTGGGATTTGATTTCGCCTTTGGTTTCAATCCAGTCAGGTGCGATGGTTCCTTGTACCAAGTATTTTGCATCGTATTTTATTGCTTCTCTTTCAAATACTTCAATGAATACTTTTCCAATGATTTTTCGTTTTTCTTCAGGGTCATCCACACCTGCTAATGCGTCCATGAATTCATCAGAAGCGTCTACAAATTTGAAATTTAACCTGTCTTTAAAGGTATTGGTTACTTGTTCAACTTCTCCTTCTCTTAAAAGACCATGGTCAACGAAAATAGCAGTTAAATTATCACCAATCGCTTTTTGAACAAGAACTGAACATACTGAACTGTCCACTCCGCCGGATAGGGCAATAATTGCTTTTTCATCTCCGATTTGGTCTTTGACTTTTTGGACCGCATCATCAATAAATTCTTTCGGGCTTAACATTTTATTCCTCATCTTCTTCGTAATCTTCAATGATTTGTTTAATCATTGCTTCCAAACCATTGTCATTGCCGGATTCAATTGCTTCGAATATATCTTCAAATTTAACGAACTTTTCCAATTTCACGGATTTGGCACCAATACCTGAAATTCTAAATCCATATTCTTCATCACCAATTGGAATGTTGACGAATTGTCTTTTTAGTCCGTTTTTATATTCGTTTGCTTTGTCTCTTAACTCATCAGCGTTATCAATCATTTATCTCACCTAATTTTTTTACATATCTCATAAAAGTTTTTGAAAATTATCTCTCCTTTTGGCGTGTGATGCACTTCAGGGTGGAATTGGATTCCATAAACATCCTTATCTTTATGTTTGAATGATTCAACATCACATAAATTGGAACTTGCTAAAATTTCAAAATCTTTTGGGATTGTTTTCACTTCATCTTTATGAGAAGACCAAACATCCATTTCAGGAGCCAAACCTTTAAACAGGCCTTTATCCTCATTTATATTTATTTTCACCTGAGCGTAACTTTCGGTGTCAGATGTATTAACTTCCCCACCATAGGATTTAGCAATTAGTTGATGTCCAAGGCAAATTCCCAAAATAGGGATTTCAAAGTGTTTAATGTATTCTTCACATAGACCGGCACCTTCAAGTGAAGGTCCCCCACCTAAAATCAATCCGATAGGATTTTTTGCTTCGATTTCTTCAATACTCAATTCGTTTGAAACAAGTTCAGCTGGAATTTGGAGGTATTGCAAGCTTCTGGCGATTCTGTGATTGTATTGCCCCTTGTTGTTAATTACTAATATTGTCATATTATACTCCATGAAAATATAATGATATTATTTTTAGTTTTTTTATTATATATACATATATATACTATCTTATCCTAATCGATTCGGAAATTTTGGTAATGAATTCCACATCCCCTCCCTCAATGAAGATGACGTGGTCATCGTCATGGTATATGCAGGCAACATCAGTATCCTCATATCCGTCAATATGGGATGTCTGAACTATTCTGGTGATGTTTTCGCTAATGTTGCTTATTTCATCATTGTCAGTGCTTTGATTTTCCAGCAGTCCCTTAAAGAAATCAATGTGCTGCCCTGTGTTGTCAAAATACTTATCTTCAATATATTTTTTGTCAAATGAGGTAATTGTCAAATCTTCACTTGTGCATCGGTACATTTCCTTAATTACCCTGTCTTCGGGAGTCATTGTAACAAATGAACTTCCTAAGGGGACTTCAACGGAGAATTCTTCAAATTCAACGGTTTCTGTCATCGAATTCAAATAAAGGCCGATTCCCGCCAATATCAACAGGCTCATGATTAAAATTATTACATTTTTTTTTAGTTTTTCCATACTAATCACTTAACTTTATATATCATATTTTATAAATCATTGTTACATGGAACTTCAAGATTTGATATTTATTATTATTGCAATATTTGCAGCGGTATTGCTGCTTAAAGTATTCATGTGGTTATTGCCTGTCATTGTAGTGCTGGTTATAGCATTCTTCATTTACATGTACCTGAAAGAACGTTACTGATTTTGCAGATCTTCAAAGGCGGAAGTTGCTGCAACTGCACCCTCTCCACATGCCACAACCCACTGTTTTAAGCCGACACAAACATCACCAATCGCATAAACATATTTGACATTGGTTTTTTGCTGTTTATCGATTATAATGTGGCCAGTTTCATCAAGGTCAATCTCTAATTGTTTTGCAAGTTCACTGTGGGGAATGTAACCGACACTGATGAATACGCCATTAACTGGATTTTCTGTCAGGTTTCCTGTCTGGGTGTCTTTGAGGACAACTGATTCGACCAGCATGTCGCCTTTGATTTCTTCAACAGTGGCATTCAGAATGGTTGGGATTCCAGCCTGTTTTATCTGATTTTGCAAGTGCTTTTGAGCTCTGAACTCATCCCTTCTGTGGACTATGGTGACATTCGCCCCAAGGTTTTTTAGATATAACGCTTCCTGAAGCGCACTGTTTCCGCCGCCAACCATTATGATGTCGCGTCCTGAAAAGAAGAATCCGTCACATGTGGCGCAGTAGCTCACTCCTTTTCCCTTGAATTCCTCTTCACCCATTGCATCAAGGTGTCTGTGGGAACTTCCAGTGGCCAAGATAACGCTTTTTGATTTATAGCTGTCCTTGGCGGTTTTGACAGTGAAGCGATATTCCTCGTCTGTCTTTATGATTTCAGTCACTTCCTCCATTTCATGAAGCTCGCAGTTTTTGGTTGCCTGGGCTTTCATTTTCTCAATCAGTTCAAGACCTGAAATGTTGTCAAAACCAGGGTAGTTTTCCATTTCAGGCACTTCACGGCCGATTCCTCCTGCAAGGTCACGGTCAATGATTAGGGTTTTTGTTCCTTGCCTTCCTGCATATATTCCGGCTGTCAATCCGCCGGGTCCTGCTCCAATGATGATAATGTCATAGTTTTCCATTTTTTTAACCTCATTCATATTTAGGGGGTCATGGTTAAATAATGTTTTTTAAAATGATGTTATCGGATGTTGTCGAAAAGAGTTTTAAGTTGGCTTGTATCAATGTTTCCACACTTTTAATTCAGGTGGGAATATTTTGTATTTTCAGGGAAAATCATTAAAAAGAGAGAGTTGGTGTTTAGGTGTGAGTTAAACACCAGTGTTTTTTTTTTAAGGAAAATTATATTTGGCAGATTTTATTTTTCCCTACGACTTGTATCAAATTAGAAAAATTGTGAAAAATCTAATTCAACACATTCTAATTTTGGAGAGTTTTTTTCATTATTGACTAATAATGCAAGAGTTTTAGGCTTACCTAAAATTCAACTCTATTATATAGTTGGACATGAGAGTATATAAATGTTACTATTTTTTTAGGTTAACCTAAATAATAAATTTAATTACCGGAATGCCAAAAGACCTATAGATTATAGTTTTGGTGTTTTTTGAAGTCAATTTTCGATATTCCTTGCAGTATTAATGTAGATACGTAAAAAAAAGAGATTTTTGGAAACTCTTCAGAGTCTCCTTAAATTAATTTTTGAATTTCTTCGCGAACGATTTTGTTTACAAGTCCGCCGTCGGCTTTTCCTTTAAGCTGTTTCATGCACATTCCCATCAAAGGACCCATAGCTCCCATCTGACGCTCTTTAACCATGCCTTCATTTTGAGCTACAATGTCTGAAATGATGTTGTGAACATCCTCTTCGCTCATCATGGTCAAATTGCTTTTCTCGGCAATTTCGGCTATGTCTGCATCGGGTGTCTTGATTGTCTCAACCGCCAGTTTGCGCACGCTGTCCTTTGCGATTTTGCCGTCAGCCAATAATTTAAATATTCCCTTGAAGTGATCAGCTGTCAACACGTCAACATCCAATCCTTCCCTTTTGATTTCACGCAAATCATAAGCTAAAAGTGAAGCAACGGGAGTTGCATCCACATCAACATCTGCCAAAATGGCTTCAAACATATCGGCTTCCTGCCTTTTGACAAGCTGTGTTGCCAAATCTTCACTTAACTTATATTCTTCAATGATTCTGGCCTGTTTCACGTCAGGGAGTTCCGGCAAGTTATTGGCTATCGGTTCGATTCTATCAGAGGTAATCTTGAACAGTGGAATGTCGGTTTCAAGATACATCCTGTTTGCAGTCGGGAGGGGTCTCATGTACTCTGTATTTCCGTCATCAAGCGCCTTACGGGTTTCTTCAACAACGCCGTCAAGACCTAAAGATGCCCTTCTTTTGACTTCCTCAAGTGCTGATACTGCAATGTCCTCATCGTGAGCAACAATGATGAACGCATCTTCGGATCCGATATCCAAAAAGTCGTTTACCCTGTCAACTTCATCTTGGGTAATTCCGTAAGCAGGCAGCTCATCAGAGTGGAAAATCCCTGAAACTCCACGCTTTTTGGCATAGCTTGCAATTTCAGTACCGAACCTTCTTCCAGGCTGCACTTCACGACCGATCAAACTGTCAAAACCTTTCAATACAACTGCCTTGATGGTTTCAGCGGATTTCAATATTTTGGATTCGGTATCTTCAAACACCTTGTCCAATGTATGAATCTCTTCAAGCACTTCTGCGTTTCTGCTTTGAAGTTCCTTTTTGATGTCAATCAATTCCAATTGCCTTTGAACTTCACGGTTGACAATCTCTGCCATCAAATCCAAGTCCTGCACACCTTTGATCTCCACACGTGCACCTTCTGCGATGGAAATGTTCAAGTCCTGCCTGATTGTTCCAAGACCTCTTTTGACGTTTGTGCTTCTCAGGATTTGGCCCAGCATATATGCGACTTCCCTGACTTGGTCAGGATGGTGCATTGAAGGGTCTGTTGTAATTTCCGCCAATGGAATACCTAAACGGTCCAACCGGAATTCGGTAAATCCGTCCTTGGTCTCGACTCTTCTTGCCGCATCTTCCTCAAGACCGAGGCTTTCAATAATCACTTTGCCATATGGTGTATCCAGGTATCCGTCGGTTGCAACCATACCGGTTCTCTGAAAACCTCCGGTGTTACTTCCGTCAATGACCTGTTTACGCATTGTATGGAATTCATCAACGATATGCATATTCATCAGACATGCTATGGTAATGCAGATGTCAAGAGCTTCCTCATTCAGGCTGTGAGGTGGTTCATCATCGTTTTCAACAAGACAGGTGTGCTTTTCAAAGTTTTCATATTTGAAATTCAATCCCCTTAAGGATTCCTGCAATGCCGCACGGTCGATTTCACCAAGCTCTGATTGTGTTGGTCTTAGTTTTCTTTGGACAAGTTCATCAAATTCATCGTCAACGAGTTCTGTCTTGCATGGGCAGAATAACTTGTGCTGACTGTTTAATTGCTGGTGAATTTCAAGCCCCATCTTCAATCCTAATTTTTCATAATCATAATCCATGCTATCACCCTAGTTCAGGAAATCCCTAATTGAGGATTTTTCTGAAAATTCGCCTG
This sequence comes from Methanobrevibacter sp., assembly GCF_017406825.1. Lineage (GTDB taxonomy): Archaea > Methanobacteriota > Methanobacteria > Methanobacteriales > Methanobacteriaceae > Methanocatella. The sequence continues at coordinate 30,053 of NZ_JAFQXT010000022.1, read as the reverse complement.
CAATGTTTGTTTGCATAATATCTTTCACTTCACTGTAGTCATCGCTTTGGCCCAATGCCCAGCACAGTTTAACGTATGTGGTCTCAGGGGTCATGTCGAGGCCGGATATAACTCCCGCATCAAGGATGTTACGTCCGGTGGAGTAAACGTTCATGTTCACCCTTCCGTAAAGGCACTGTGATGTCATTATTACTGGGATGCTTTCTTCCTGCGCCCTTTTGAATGAGTCAATCAGGTCATTTGGAACATGTCCAAGACCGGTTCCTTCAATGACAAGACCTTTATAGCCCTTGTCAATATGATATTCGATAAAGTCATTTGAAATGCCCGGAAAGCTTTTAACGAATCCTACTTTGTCTTCAATTTTGTTGTTCAATTCCAGTTCGCTGTCTCCACGTCTGGTGTAACTGTATTCGGGATTAATGTTTATCTGCTTGTTTTGGATTTTAGCTATTGGCTGGGCGTTGATGCTTCGGAAGGTATCCCTTCTTGAAGTATGCATTTTCCGGACCTTTGTACCTTTGTGCAGGTAGGTATACTCATCATTTAAACTTCCATGCATGCAGACGCACACCTCTGCAATGTCTGATTTTGCAGCAATGACTGAATCAATCAGGTTTATGTTGGCATCGCTTGAAGGCCTGTCCGAACTTCTTTGGGCACCGGTAATGATGACAGGAACCGGTGTTTTCAACATGAAACTTAATGCGGCTGAAGTATAATGCATGGTATCGGTACCATGAGCTATCACAACACCGTCCGCACCATTGGAAATGTCATTTGCCACTTCTTCTGCGGCTTTGGCCCAGTATTCCGGTTTCATGTCTTCACTCAATATATTATATAATGCTTTAACGTTGTAATTTGCATAATCCAACAATTCAGGATTGGCTTTTACAAGGTCTGAAGCGGTAAATTTGGGATGAACTGCCCCTGTTCTATAATCGATAACGGATGATACTGTTCCACCGGTGGAAACGATTGAAATATTCGGTTTTGACTCGTCATGGGGAATTTCAGTCTCATCATATCCGATTTTAGGTTTTTCACCCTTTTCAATAAGTTCCGCTGTAGTGTCTTCAATGGCTACACCGATATTGTATCCGCTTGACAACTTGATGACCAGATAGCCGTCATCGGCGTCTTCCGGCCTGTCAAGTAAAATACCTGTATAGGAGATGTCTTCCTTATTCACTTTAATGGTATCCCCTATACTTAAATTGTAATTTTCAATATAATTTTTAGCATTTTCTTTATAGGTCATTAAATCACACTTAAGAATTGTTTTTAATCCATTCCGCTCCGGCCTTCAACACTTCAATGTTCACGTCAATGACTTTAGGTTTTGAAGCAAACATTTCACGGATTGCATTCTCATAGGACTCTCGTTTTAAAACGTCACCCAATTCGGTCAATGCACCGAGAAGCGCAGTATTTGCGGTTCTTGCGTTTCCATGCTCTTCGGCAATGTCAACACATGGCATTGCAATGACTCTGACGTCACGGTCAGTTTCAAACTCTCCTATGTTTGCATCGTAAAGTATTGTTCCTCCTTCCTTCACGTCCTGTGAGAACTGTTCTAGTGAAGGCTTGTTTAAAGCAATGAGAATGTCAATATCATCAACAACAGGAGTGCCTATTGTTTCGTTTGAGATAACAACTGAACAGTTGGATTTTCCGCCTCTCTGTTCAGGTCCGTAACTAGGATACCATGAAACATGTTTTCCTTCAGCGCATGCTGCTTGAGCAATTGTCAATCCGGCACTCAAAACTCCCTGGCCTCCGAAACCTGAAACCTTAATGCTTACAGGTTCGATATCATCATCGACATAACCTGAATCTTCGCCTCTCACGACATTGAAGATCTTATCCAAGGATTCTGTGCTGAAATCACTTGCAGGTCTTTCAACAGGTTCCTTGGTATATAAATTGTTTCTGAAGTTTTTGACTGGGAACTCTTTTTCCATCTCTTCCTCGATAAATTTCTGAGCGCTTGCAACATCCTGTTTTAAGTTGGTTGGGCAAGGGGATAATATTTCAACAAATGAATATCCTTTGCCTTCCTTTTGAACAGTCAATGCCTGTTTGATTGCATATTTGGCAAGTCTGATTTTCAGCGGATTTGCAAGGGAAACCCTTTCAATGAATACAGGTGCCTTTAAAGTGTTGATCAATTCACACATGTGGGTAGGGTGACCTGCATAATCAGGGTCTCTTCCGGTTTGACATGTAACTGTCTTTTCGCCGATCAATGTTGTAGGTGCCATCTGTCCGCCTGTCATGCCGTATACTGTGTTGTTTACAAAAAATACAGCCATCTTTTCTCCACGATTTGCGGCTTGAAGGGTTTCATTCAAACCGATGGAAGCCAAATCTCCATCTCCCTGATAACTCATGACGATTGCGTTATCCTGAGCTCTTGAGATACCGGTAGCTACTGCAGGCGCTCTTCCGTGAGCAGTCTGGAAGTTTCCGCAGTTAAAGTAGAAGTATGCATATACTGAACATCCTACAGGGGAAATCATAACGCATCTTTCCTGTATTCCGAGTTCATCCATGCATTCAGCTATTAATTTGTGTATGATTCCATGTCCACAACCTGCGCAGTAGTGTGTTGACTGGATATTGGTTCCTTTTCTAGGATACTCTTCTAAAAGGGATTGTGGATTTCTACGTACTTGTAATTCATAATCTTTATCATTAAATTCTTGTTCACTCATTTTTCCACATCCTTAATCAATAATATTCGGGCTGGCCTTTTCCTCACTTCTTTTTGAAGTATCAATTTCCTCGTCAAGTCCGGCTATTTCATAAATCTTGGCAAGCACATGTTTAAGTTCAATCAGGTTACCTCCCATTCTGTTAACCAGGTGGGTATCTTCTTTTCTAAGTGCCGCAAACTGAACATCTGCCAGCAGTTGGCCGTTACTCATTTCAACTGATATGAAACTGACTCCCTTGTCTGATAATTCCTTAATCCTGTCAACTGGGAAAGGTGATAATGTGATTGGTCTTAAAAGTCCAACTTTCAATCCTTTTTCACGGCTTTTATCGACAGCAGATCTTGCAATGCGGCTGCTGATACCATAGGATACCAATACGATTTCCGCATCATCAACCATGTATTCGTCAACAATGACTTCTTCGGCGTCGATTTTCGCATATTTTTCCTGGAGCCTGTAGTTGAAGTCTTCCAAATCGTTGAAATCATTGAAGATTGAAGTAATGAGGTTTTCCATTGTTTCCTTAGTTCCTTTCACTGCCCAATCTTTATCGTCTTTTGGTTCAATGGCCTTTTCAGGGAACACTAACGGTTCTGCCATTTGGCCTAATGTACCGTCGGCTAAAACAACGACAGGATTTCTCCATTTGTCTGCAAGCTCGAATGCCTTCATTGTCAGGTCACACATTTCCTGAACGCTGTTTGGAGCTAGAACTATGTTTTTATAGTTTCCATGACCTCCTCCCTTGACGATTTGATTGTAATCTCCCTGTTCAGGTCCTATGTTTCCAAGTCCAGGTCCCGCCCTCATGATGTCGACGATTACTGCAGGTAACTCGGCACCGGCAAGGAAAGTGAATCCTTCCTGCATCAAGCTGATACCAGGGCCTGATGAGGATGTCATAACTCTGTGTCCGGCACCTGATGCACCGTAAACCATATTGATTGACGCCTCTTCACTTTCGGCCTGAATAAATTTTCTTCCAACCATAGGGAAGTATTTTGAAGCTTCGTGTAAGATTTCACTTGCAGGAGTAATTGGGTATCCAAAGAAACAGTCACAGCCCGCATACATTGCGCCAACGATAACTGCAGTATTTCCTTTTACCATTTGATTACTCATTTAATTGCCTCCTTGACTAGCTACTTTTGCCTTAATCATTTTTGCAACGTTATCATTTCTTATATTTTTTAATTGATGTACTTCTAGCGCCAACGGTTCCGGACAAGTGAAGTAACAATCCTTGCATCCGGTGCAACCATCGCCACTGTAAACAGCAAATTGGTAACCAGCATTATTCATTTCATCGCTAAGGACAATTGCATTTTGAGGACATCCGACAATGCATCTTTGACATCCTTTGCAGATTTCCTTATTTATTACTGGGTAAGATATCTCTTCTGTCATTTATATCATCTGATTAATTTATTATCGTTTTCTCTGATTTCAACTCTTCTTATTTTACCGCTGATGGTTTCTGGAAGTTCATCAACATATTCAACCATTCTTGGGTATTTATAAGGAGCTGTAACTCTTTTAACATGATTCTGAATGTCTTTAGTTAAAGAATCTGATGGTTCGTAGTCAGGCTGCAAGACAATGCTTGCCTTTACAATCTGGCCTCTTACTTCATCAGGATAAGCGGTAATTGCGCAGTGCGCCACTGCCTCGTGGGATAATACGGCACTTTCCACTTCGTAAGGTCCGATACGATAACCTGAGGATTTGATGATGTCGTCGTTTCTTCCGACAAAGTGAACGTATCCGTCTTCATCCATCCAAGCTGTATCTCCGCAGTGGTAATATCCGTCATGGATTTGCTGCCTGTATTTCTTATCATCATTTACATAGTCCTTAAACAGTCCTGGAGTTGGAACGTCACTCATTTTAAAACAAAGTTCTCCTTCATCTCCAATTTCAACTTTTTCATGATTTTCGTCCAATAAATGCAAATCGAATAATGGGGAAGGTTTTCCAATTGAACCAACTTTTGCTTCCAACCAAATAAATGTTCCTATTGACAATGTTGTTTCAGTTTGTCCAAATCCTTCTTTAATCCTCAAACCGGACAGATCATAAAATCTTTCAGATACTTCTGGAGGTAAAGGTTCTCCTGCGGTTGTAACATATTTCAAGTTTGAAAGGTCATATCCTTCAATATTTTCCTTGATGATAAATCTGTAGATTGTTGGAGGGGCACAGAATGTGTCCACTTTATTTTCAATAATCTTTTCAAGTAATTTAATTCCATTGAATCTGTCGTAATCATAAATAAATATACCGGTTCCGGCAATCCATTGGCCGTAGAGATTTCCCCATACGGCTTTCCCCCATCCTGTATCTGCTGCAGTATGGTGGATTCCATCTTCCACAACATTGTGCCAGTATTTGGCTGTTGGTATATGGCCTAAAGCATATGTGTGCCTATGTGAAACCATTTTTGGAAGCCCGCTTGTCCCTGAAGTAAAGTAAATCAAGAACACTTCTTCAGCGAAGGTCTGGTCTTCACCAGTAGGTCTTTCAAAATTAGGGTCTTCTTTTTCAATGGCTTCATTGAAATTAATCCAGCCTTCCCTATCGGCTTCAATAACTAATTTAGGTAAATTTAGGCCTAATTTTTTCTCTGATTCTTCATAATCTGGAAGTAATGTGTCTTCTTCAACTGAGACAATCATTTTTACATTGGCCTGTTCCAGTCTAAAATCTATATCATGCAGTTTTAGCATGTGGGTTCCGGGAATTGCTATTGCTCCTATTTTGTGCAATGCCACCATACAGAACCAGAATTCATACCTGTTTTTTAAAGTGAGCATTACTGAATCTCCCTTTTTAATTCCTAAACGTTTAAATAAGTTCGCTGCTTTATTGGAATATTCTTTCATGTCTTTAAAAGTGAAGGTATGTTCTTCGTCATGGTCATTTGTCCAGATTAAAGCGATTTTTTCAGGGTCAATTTCGGCATATTTGTCAACCACATCAAATCCGAAATTGAATGTGTCATCAAATTTAAGCTTGAAATTTTCAAAAAAATCTTCATAAGAGTTGAAATCAACTCTTTCTACAAAGTCTCCTATTAATGCTGTCATTTAATTAACTCCATAAAATATTATATGATTACTGCTAAAAATTTAGCCGGTTTATCGTTAAGTGCTACCATTGCGTGTCTGTGTGTTGAATCGAAGAATATACAATCTCCTTCGTTTAACACGATTTCATTGTTGTGTATATAAATTTTTAGGGAACCTTCAAGGACATAGTTGAATTCCTGTCCAGGGTGTGAGTTAAGGGAAGGTGTAGGGTTCTTTTTAGGGTCTACAACAACAAGGAAGGTTTCGGCCTTTTTGTGAATGAAGTTGGAACATAGGTTTTCATGTGTGTATTCCTTGCTTCTGTCAACTGAAACTCCTTTGTTTGCACGGGTTATGTCAAATATGTTCATCCTACTTTCTTCTCCGGTTAATAATAATCCTAAATCAACTTTAAAGATGTGTGCAAGTTCGTATAAAAAACTTGCTGGAATGTCAATTTCAGCATTTTCATATTGGATATAAGTTTCTTCTTCAATGTTTAGGTTTTCTGCAATTTCCTTAATTGTAATGTCGGATAGTTCTCTCAATTCTCTAATTCTATTTCCAATATCTTTGTTGTATTCATTCATTCAAAAACACCTATTTTTTTTATTGATTTACTTATATTATAATATATATTATAACATATTTTTATTTTTGAATCTGAAATTATATAAACCTTATTAAAAAATGGGATAATTCGTTAAAAATGTATTAAAAATCAATTTTTATTTATTTTCTTTTTCTGATTTTGGAAAGTTTTATATACTTCAAACAATTAATTTTAATTTAATATTGAGAGGAGATTTTAAAATGACATCTAATGAGATAGGAACTAACATAATTTTCAAAAAGCAATTGGGATTAAACTACGAAATTGACCAGAAATATGTTGGTTTAAAGATGAAGGAGAATAACATTTTATCCTTCAATTTCAGAGTGCCTGGATCATTAATAAATGAAATTGAATCATACTTTAAAAGATTTAAATTGGGCGAACCGATAATGGTTGATATTGGCGGAACCGGCGATATCAGATGTGACTTTAAAGGGGTTTCTCCAGTTTTAAAAAATAAGGATGAACTGGACCAATATTTCATATCAGCCACTTTACAAGAAGATAAAAAATATGATCCTTTGGAAGAGGAAAAATGTGAAACATGTAGTGGATGCGGATTCCACTAGCGTGTTATTTTTTTTAAATTTCAGCTTTTTTTAGGAGATTTGAATTACATAATCAAATCAATTTTGCTTTTAAACCGTAAAATTTACTTCAATTAAAGAAATAATTTATATACTGCTTTTAATAAACTATAAACTGACTTATAATTTTTAATTTAAAATTTCACCACATTCTTTTAAATTAAAAATCATTTAATTTAGTCTAAACCATTACCATTGTGAAAATAAAAGGTGGTGCAATGACGGTAGAAGAACAAAGAAATCGAGATTTACTGGTAAAAATATGTTTCATGCATTATCTAATTCGTATATGTAATGCACTGGGTGTTGATGAAGAAATTGAAGATATACTGCCTACTGAAGAAATAGTATTTGAAAATATCAGTCATCCGAAAATATTTGATAATTTTACTGATTTCAAGGTTTTAACAAAATCTGGAAATATTATCATATTTGAATTTAAAAAAAATCAATTAACAAAAAATGACTTAAAACAAGTGTATAGATATTATAAACCGGAATTCTGTAAAAATGATGAAAATGTCAAATCTATTTTCATTGTTATTTCAAAAGGAGGAAACATAACTGAGTATCATGTATCTAATATGAAATTTTGTCCTGAAATTATTAAAACTAAAGAGATTTACAAACAAAACGATTTAAATAGAATCAGAGACAAATTTCAAAATAATGAGCTGTTAAGTTCCTATGATTGTTCTCTTATGATTTCGTTTCCAATTTTTGATTTGGATGAACGTGAAGATGTAATTGTTGAAGAAATGTGTAACAATATTGCAAATAAGCAGTATTGTATTCCGGAAAGGGAATTAGATAAGATTGTTATGGGAATGTATTTGAATATTGTAGAATATATTAATCTCGAAAAACGAGAGGAATTATTGGGGAAGATTGATATGGCAGCAAAAACTGAAGGTTTAATTGCAAGTTTAATCCACGAAGGTGAAAAATTAGGGATTGAACAAGGAATTGAGCAAGGGATTGAGCAAGGTGAAAAGAATATTATAATGGAATTAATGAAATCCTATTCGGTTGATGAAATATCCTCGATGATAAACAAAAAACCGAATGAGATATATAAAATTTTAAAGGAGGATTAGAAGTTAAATTTTAATCTTTTTTTTTAATTATACTGTTTTTTAATAAGTTTATATTCTTGTATGATATATTTTAATAAGTACACTGTACCTATAATTGAAATTATCAAACATGGAACAAGCCAAGGCAATTGTGACATTATCACATCCAATCCGCTAATATTAAGAATGGTTGCAACGACATTATTAATAAAGTGAACAGACATTGCAATCAGAATATTGTCTGTTTTTAGGTATAGCATGCACATGCAGATTCCGAATAGAAATGCACTTGTCATTCCACCGAATTCATGGCCAATAGCAAATATGAATGAGGAAATTATCATAGCAGGAATTATTCCTGTTCTAATTTTTAATCGGTTAAATATTATTCCTCTAAATACCAATTCTTCTATTATGGGTGCAAAAATTATGGCACCGATTGCATCAAGAATAACGACGCTGGAATCAATGTTTACGGTATCGACTTCCCAGATAGAAATCCAATTAGGATCATTTAATCCAATCAGAATATCCAAAGAGGATATGAAAAATGTAAATAGGAATGCGAATAGCAGGTTTATTGCAAAGACATAAATGATTTCTTTTTTATACTTGTCTTCAAAAACCATTTCTATATTTCTGTCAAGACCATAAGTATCTTTAAAAATCCAAGCAAACATTAATCCTCCAATCAATAGGAAGACTATGAAATATAACTCGTCAGATTCATAAATTGCCGGAAAAATAGCTGTCAGAATTCCGCTAACGATAAAGGCAATGATTATTCCAACTATAAGATTCCTTATTGTGATTGTCCTTAAGCGTACATTAAATTTTGTGACACTCTTGTCCATAGTCTAACTCCTATAATATGGTTTTAAACCAATTGACTGTTTCTGCAAGCTGTTTTTCAAAATCGCCGGAGTCAATCTTTAAATTTATTTTTTCCATATTGCTGATGTCTGCTAATGAGTGTTTTATATCTCCAGGTCGTTCAGGCAGGTATTTTGGTTCCAAATCGCTGTCTAAAGTATTCTTAACGATTTCATATAATCTGTTTATTGTCAATTTTTCACCGGAAGCGATATTGACGATGCCGTTGTAATCGGATTTGCATGCGTTTATATTTGCCCTTACAATGTCTCCAATGTAGACGAAGTCTCTAGTCTGTTCACCGTCTCCGTAGATTTCAGCCTGTTTGCCTTCGAGAAGTGCACTGATAAAATTAGGTATTACAGCAGCATACTGGGAATTCTTATCCTGCCTAGGTCCGAATACATTGAAATATCTGAGTGCAGTGTAGTTCAGACCGTAACTTTCATAAAATGTTTTTAAATATAACTCACAGCTTGCCTTTGAAGCGGCGTAAGGAGAAGTTGGCATTGGTGTTTCTGTTTCTTTTAAAGGCATATTCCTGTTTTCCCCATAAACTGAAGAGGATGATGAAAATACGATTTTTTTAACATCATTGTCAACTGCAGATTTCAGAAGCTTAACGGTGGCATTAACATTTATCTCATTACACTCTTCAGGTTTTTCAACACTTAACGGAACACTTGCCATGGCTGCAAGATGGAAAATATAATCGGTTCCGCATGTTAAATCGTTGAAATTAATTTCACGGATATCTCCTTTGATAAAATTTAAATTCTCGTGCTCAGGATATTTTAAATTTTTAATACTTCCTGTGGTGAGATTATCAATAATTGTAATTTCATTATCTTTTATTAATGCATCAACAATATGGGAACCTATAAAACCTGCTCCACCAGTGATTAAAATCTTTTTATTTTTCATTAAGCCACCATTTAATAATTTAAGTTATATTTAAGCAATTATTTATTATTTTTAAGTAACAATATTTATATATTTTTATATGAATATTTATTAAGTAAGAGGAGTCTAATAATATGTTTAATTATGTGTTTGATACCATATATTTTGCTTCGTATAGTAATTTTTATGGGCTAAGCAATATAAGTCTGTCTTTAGGTGATATGCTATTTGCTTATATTGTGGCTATCATTTGTTCTATTGTTGTAGCTTTGCTTTTGAGATTACCGTTACTGCCTAGCAAACCATATAGGTATTCTTTTGATGTAAGTGCGATTTATCCTACTCCAATAATTGCTATTGGTATCCTTTCCATATTTTTAGTTTTAAATTATACATTCATGTTCAATGGATTGGTTTTGGCGGCTGTTATTGGTGTTTTATCTGCATTATTCGTGAAATATTTATTTGATTTTGTATTTCCAACACCTCTTGATGAGAATTCAGGGGATGATATGAATGAATGAGGTAATTGGAATTATAATTGCCGCAGTTCTATGCTGGTTGAATTTTGTGATTGTAGATACATATTTCGGACTTCCCGAACAGCCTGGCGTTAGAGGGGCCAGGATTATTGGTAAAGATGTCGAAAAGAGAGGGGGAGACATTGCTGGTGGATTTTTCCAAGGAAACATATTATGTTCTCCGGATGCATCTGCCGGTACTTTAATGGCTTCTATTGGATATATGCTTTTAGGAATTCCCGGAGGAATAATTGCAGCATTTTTAGTATTCATTGGAAATAGGTTATGCGCTGATCCGGGGTATGCCGGAACTACTGGATGTTTGACAGCTACTGCAATAATATTTTTAGCATCTTTCATTGGTTTAACACCTGAAATGTTCATTGTTGGAATGGTCATTGCTATTTTCACCATAATGGGAATTGACCAAGCCAGAATCTCAGTAGTTTTAGGAAAAATTGCCGAAAAATTCAATAGGCATGCTAGAGAGTGATTATATGTATGTTGAAATTATTGGAATTATAGTCATATTTGTAGCATTGAGGGCTTTAATAACAAGAAATAGGGCTGAAAGACTATTGTACCTAAATGTTATTGGATTTGGAGTTTCTGCTATCATTGCATTATTAATTAATACTCCATTTGCTCTTGTTGTTGCAGCAGCATTCTTTATCTGTTCAACAATCAGTGCCAATGCTATTGCTTATACATTGAATAGGCTAGATGATGAGATATTGCTGGAGTGAGTCAAAAATGGAATTTCTCGTATCAATAATTGCAATAGCTTTAATGGTTATCGGAGCATTTGGAATAATATTTCTAAAAAAACCATTAGATAAGGTAATAATGTTCTCAATACTTGATGCAGGATTTGTCCTGGCTGTTGTGTTGTTTAAATATTTGGATGTAGCACTGTTTGCAGCCTTGGCCGGTCCGTTATCAACTTTAGTATTTATTTTATCAATTGTTAAAATCAAGGAAATCAGAACTAATGGAATTGCAGGCGGTGATGTAAATGATTAGCGTATCATTATTCTTCTATTTCGGAATATTTTTAGCTATTGTGGGAAGTATTGCCACTGCATGGGGTCCGGGAGTCAATGACCCCGTTATTAGGACATTCAATACTGAAGTAGCTTCAATTGGAGTTTGTCTGGTTTTATTATGTTACAATCACGTATTGGCTTTATTGACATTACTGGCAACAACCGTAATCATCACATTAATCTTATTTAGAGCCATTATTCGTTTAGAAGAGATGGGGGCAGATGTATGAGGATTGGAGTCTTATGGAATAAACTGGCAGAACCAAAAAACATTCCTCGCCTTTTTGCATTTAGCCTAGGAATTATTTTAATAGTGGGTTTAATTGTGCCTTTAGCATTAAATCCAGATCAGTTATATGTCAGGCCGGCTCCGCAGGAGCAGATAGATGACGGTCTGGCTATTGCGCCTTATGATAGGGGAGGCGAACCTTTGAAGGAAGCAGGTGAAATAAATCCCCAATATCCTGACAATGCTGACAGTCTGGGAATGATTACAGGATACATGTCGCCGCTGGCGCAGTGGGTATCTTCAGTATCGCCTTATTTCGGTACATCAATCTATTCATCTCCAGGAGGACTTATAGATGAAATACTGTACTATACAAGAGGTTTTGATACAATACTCGAATCCAGCATTTTGATGATGTCATTCATCATCGCTTCATGGTTATCAGTTAACTATACAATGAATAGAAAAAATGATGAGGATGAAATTAAAAAAGATGTGAAAAAGGCCATTGACGATTCAGCAAAAGTGGCCAGTCAAATCAGGGCCAATGATGCCAAGGCAAGGTCAAAACAATTGAGGAGGGATAACTGATGATATATGTTCCTCAAGAGTTTATTAGCATGTATCTACCAGCGATTTACGCTGGTTTGATTGTAGGTTTCATTGGAACCATGGCAATTGCAATCAACAGAAGGGAATTGCATATTCTCATCCTGACAGACATAGTTGGTCTGGCAATGATATTTGTCGTTTCCGCAGTCGGAACGGATTTGGCGGAAGCGTTGATTTTGCCGGGTTTGGTAGTTGAACTTGCCGAAACCCTGGCCATTTCAGAAATTCTGATTACAAGGGAAATGCGAAAGATTGAACAGGATCCAAGAGCTAATTTAACCAAATCCTCTTCAATTTTCCCGCAGGCATTCTCTTTAGACATGGAAATTATGACTACTGCACCTAATTTTATTGCAATAGTCTTGATAGGTTATGGAATTTTCCTCACTGGTTTTACTGGTGGAGCAGTAGCTGGCGGAGGAATAGTATTATATGCATTATCCAAAAAAGCAAGAGGACTTCCGGTATTGATGCTGGATGGCATAGCCGGTGTTTCCGGTATTGCATGGTGTTTATGGATAATAGGTTTCCTATTGTTTTTTATAACTCCGCAATATTGGTTATTGAGTCTATTCTTGGCAGCATGCGGATTATTACTGAAAGTAGCTTCCAAAGTGGGTTTAATAGGCCTGCTTATGAGAGAGGACATTGATAATGAGTAGGTGAGAAAATGGATTTCGTTACACTTGGTGGAAATTTGCTCGGAACAATCCCTCTTGGGGACATTGTATTGTATTTAACCCCATTCAATTTGTTCCTGTTTGCGGTTTTACTTGGATTCACTGCACTGATTGCCTTAAGTAAACCTGAAACTCAAGTTGAAGCTACAATGCATTATTTATATAATACTGAAGTTAAGGTAGGTCAAAAAGAGCTTAAACAAAGAAGATTCTTATCAATAATATGTGGTATCGCATCCGCTGGAGCGATGATTACAGGAGATTTGTTCAACTTCACACTGTTCATGGCTTTGGTGGGTATTTTAAACATCGGTATAGTCTCAGCAGTAAAACAGACTAGCGTATTGAATTCCGCATTCAACTACGGTTTGATAGCCATGATGTGCAGTTTGCCTTTATTCGGCGGGGCAGCCATAATTCTTGCGGCAACAGGCACATTATCCCTTGCAGTATTGTCTCAAATGCCTGCTAGTCCTATGGTGGTATTTGGTGCTGTGCTCATGCTGATAGGTATTTTAGGTGAAAGCGGAGTGGCACCGTTCTTTGCAAGCAAGGCTGAAATGTTCAGGACTGCCGGATCTCCATATATTGTTATCATTCACTTAAGTTCATTGTTTATTATTGTTAGAGCTGTTGAAATATTATTATTGGTATTGTGGTAGTGAGAGTATGGTTAATCAAAAGATTACATGTATAATATTATTGGTTTTATCAACAATAGCTATTCTTGCATGCCTGGTGGTGGATTTTGAAGCATGGATAGTTTATACTGTGGCCATATTTGGCATTCCGGCATGGGTTTTAGCTTTGGGCTTATTGACAATGGCCAAACCAAAACCTGAAGATGCAGAAGAAAGAGTGAGGGAACCGTTTACCGGGTATTAGGGTGGTATTATGAATTTGATGGCTGATATTTTAATAAATGTTGTTATTGCTTTTCTTGCAGGAAGCCTGCTTTTAGGTTTGCACAGGAAAGTAATGGCACGTGTACAGAAACGTCCGGGACCACCTATTGTCCAGCATTTGATACACTCTTTGAAATTCTTCTTTAAGGAGACAGCAATCCCAAAAACAGTGTCCAAAGTATTTTATATAGGCATTGTTTTCATTTTGGCCTTAATATGGATTGTCGGTGTTATTGTCGGTCCTGTGGCCCATGATTCATTATTGATATTATTCGGCGTTTATGCGGTTTATAAGATTGTTGAGCATAACTCCGGATCAAGTTCAGGTTCACCATACGGTAAACTGAGTTGTGTAAGAGCAGTACTTTCAGCGGCAACTGAACTTCCTTTATTTGCTGCAATCGTATTTGTATATCTGGTAACAGGTACAATGAACATTGGAGAAATTATTGCATACCAGTCAGTCCATGGTCCGTTAATATTTTCAATTCCGCTTGCGGCTTTGATGTTTTTCATGTTAATTATTACAAAATCCCCGTACTCTCCGTTTGCGATAACTAAGGACAAGGCTTTAATTTCAGGTTTTGAAACCGAACACTTCGGATTTTTAAGGGGATTCATGTTATTTTCAGAGTCAATTGCATGGTATGTTATGCTTTGGGTATTCCTGACAATATTCTTCGGTCCGCTAACTGCTGTTGGATATTTGGTTGGAATGATTGCGATTTCATTCATTACAGGATTCATTAATGCGGCAACTCCTCTGTTAAGCCCGAACCATTCAGTCATGACTCAAATTACCATTGGAGCAATCTGCTTCTTTGGAACAGTATTAATGATATTTACAGGAGTGGTAGCATGAATAGTGAAGATGTAATTGTTTACTTTACAGCATTGGTAGCTATCGGAATAATAGTTGTTGGCCTGTTAACAACCGCTTTGCATTCATATCTCATTGCTCCGATTGTTATTATTGGAATTATTATGGCAATATTCGTATTGCTTTCAAAGGGTAATTTTTCACATAAGATAGAAAGTATAGAGAAAATATGTTTTGCAATAACATTTATAGCAATAATTTGTTCATTCATATTGCTTTATAAACCAATGTAGGAGATTATTATGTTAGATTATATGATTTACATACTTGCATTTGCAGTAGGATCCATTTTGGGTTTGGTCTACAGTTACAAGCAGCATGGCGAACCATTTGTCGCAGTGACTGAATTCAATGTTCCGTTCGCAATAATTTCAATTATCGGATGGGTTTTGGGATTCTGTTCAGGCAATATTATTCTATCAGCAATCGGTTTTCTCCTTGCAGGATTCGTAATGGGTGAAAGACCGGGATACGGTAGAAAGGAAACTGCATTAGGTTTGATTATTGCTATTATTGTATATTTGGTTTTAAAATGTTCAGTATGATGTGATGGAAATGGATGATGATGCTAAATTAAGATTAATGCAGAAAAGAATAATAAAAAGTTATGCTTGGCAGAGAGACATTATAGTTCCACTTTCCAAGGATTTTGATTGTACTGTTGACGAACTGGAGGAAGTCCTGTTCAATTCATTGGACATGTCATCTCTTGAAGCATTGCATGCCACATTTGAAACGGCACAGGATATCTGCCTATACCAGAAATTAAATGCCGATTTACGGTTGTGCTGGTTTACTGACACTTTGGAACTGATATCAAGAGAAGACGCCAAAAATCTAAAAATGAAAATTGTCAATGAAGTAAAAAACGGCAAATCTTATGAGGAGGCCTTGAAGGAAGGCCAGTTAGAAATATTTGAACTGTTAAAAAAGCAAGCAATATATTAAGTTTATCAGATTATTAAAAAAGAGAGGGAGTACAATGTTAGATGCTATTAAGGATGTTGTGAGAAAAAGCTCAATTCACGTCTGTATCGTCAATTGTGGCGGATGCAATGGCTGTGACGTAGAATGTGTTGCGCTGTTGTCTCCAAGATACGACCTTGAGCAATATGGTATTTATGTTCACAATAATCCTCGTGAAGCTGACGTCCTATTGTTGACCGGTGCGGTCACCGAACAATGGAAGGACAACTTAAAGAGAATTTATGACAAGGCTCCTGAACCGAAAATAGCCGTAGCTGTTGGAAACTGCCCGATATCAGGCGATGTATTCAATCAGGAAGGGGGTCATGTAAATGCACCCGCATCCAATTTCATCCCTGTTGCTGCAGAAATTCCAGGATGTCCGCCAAGGCCTAATGAGATATTGGAGGCCATCTTGGCTGTTGGACCACAAGCTATTGCTGATCGTGGGAGGGAGCAAAAATGATAGTGCCTATTGGTCCGATTCACCCAGCTTTAAAGGAACCTATCAGATTGAAATTGCAAACTGAAGGAGAAAGAGTAGTTAAAGCTGAAATTGAATATGGTTATGTCCATAGGGGAATCGAGAAGATAATGGAAGGAAAAACCTGGCAAAAGGCAATATACCTGTCTGAAAGAGTATGTGGAATATGCTCATATGAGCACACACAAACCTTTGCAGAAACTATTGAGCAAATTTCAGGTGTTGACGTACCTCCAAGAGCTCAATTTTTAAGAGTAATTGCCAACGAGTTGGACAGAATTCAGAGTCATTTATTGGGAAATTCCACATTTTTCAAGTCAATGGATCATGAAACACTGTTCATGAAAGTTCTGGAGTTAAGGGAATATGCTATGGATTCAATTGAACTTTTGACAGGTAATAGGGTTAATATGGGTTGGAATGTAGTTGGCGGTGTTAGAATGGATGCTGATGAACGCCATTTCAAACCGATTCTAGACAATCTCAAAATCATTGAAGATGAATTTGAAACTACCCGTGCGCTGTTTGCGGAAGGTCCGGCATTGGCCTTAAGATGTAAAGGAATAGGATACATGTCTAAAAAAGAAGCGATTAAAGGTCGTGCAGTAGGCCCTATAGGAAGAGCATCTGGCGTTAAAGAAGATTATCGTGTAGGACACTACACTTATGACGATTATTTCGATTTTAAAGTAATCAGAAGAACCGAAGGAGATAACTACGCAAGAACATTAACTAGATTTGATGAAATACCAGAATCTATAAGCTTAGTCAGGCAAGCCATTGAAAACATGCCTGATGGTGAAGTCCGTACTCCCGCTGAAATCAAATCCGGCTATGCAATGCGTAAAAATGAGGCTCCCCGTGGTGAAGTTACTTACATGATTGAAACCAATGGCAATCTGATTAAAAATATTTCAATCAGAACTCCAAGTATTCCAAATATGGATTCATGTGCAAAATACATGATTCGTGATGTTCCTACTGTTGCAGATGCTGTAGCCACCTATGCAACAAGCGACCCTTGTGTGGCATGTGCCGAAAGAGTGGCCATAACCAACAAGGCCGGCAAAACAGTAATAAAAAATTGGGATGAGGTGATATAAATGTCCTCACTCATGTGGTATGTTTATAATTTTGCCAGAAGAGCCTGGGCGGATGCATTTGCAAATGCAAAATCAGAACCGGAAATATCCGAAAAGCCGGAACGTTTTAGAGATTTCCCAAAAGTCAACAAGGAATACTGTATAGGATGCGGAGCATGCATTGCTTCCTGCCCTTCACCTAATGCGATTAAGTTGATTCGTGATGAGGATACCGAAAGCGGTGAGGGATTCACATATCCTGTAATTAAATTGGGCGCCTGTATCCGCTGCGGTTTTTGTGCTGAGGTTTGCCCGACAGACCCAAAAACATTGGAATGCGGTTTGAATCATTTGATTTTACCGGAATTCAATATTATTCCGTCAAAAAGACAATATTTGGTTGACGATTATTTATGTATTAAATGTAAAAAATGCTTGAAGCAATGTCCTGTGGAGGCAATTAGCGAAATTGACGGAAAAGTTGTTGTGGATCAGCTCAAATGTATTTCCTGCGGTGATTGTGTCGACGTTTGTCCTGTAAACGGCGCTATGAAAGCCGTGTTTGTCGATAATCTGCAAGACCAAAAGGATTTGATTCTCTTATGTGTAAACTATCTTGAGGATTACATCAACTCCAAGGAAGAGGATTTGAGGTCTTTGGAGAAAAATGACCTCCTGCAGTATGATGTGCCGTTATCCGATATATGGGATAAAGCATTGAAAATCATTCCTGATGACGAGATAGCTTTGGAAATCATAACCAATGCTGTCAACAGACTTAAGATTAGGATTATTGACTGGGATGGGGAAAACTGTAAAAAATGCCAGTTATGCATCCCTGATTGTCCAACCGGATGTATTTCATTCGATGAAAAAGAAGATACGATTGTTAGAGATAAAAATAGATGTTTGCGATGCAGTATTTGTTACCAGACCTGTCCGTTTTCAGTAATCAAATACTTCATATCCAAGTTTTCACTTGATGACGGCGAGAATATTCACATTACTGTAAAGGCATCTAATCTGAATGATGATTTATTTATGGAGTGAGTGTTATGATTGATAGTTTTACTAAAACACCAAGACCATTGAGGCATGTTGACGTTGACTACATTGTCGACCATACAAAATGCGCTGACTGTAAAGACAAGCCATGCCTTGAATCATGCCCTATTGATGCGATTTACTTGGATAAATCAGATAATCTTATAAAATTAAGAACCACATGTTTTGGTTGCGTATTATGTCGTAATGCTTGTCCTTATGATGCGTTATCATTAGATGTAAAAATGGACCCTCCGTTAAAGGAAAATGTTCCAAACATCAACACTAAATTATGCAAGGCATGCGGAGCATGTGTTCAGGCATGTAAGAACGGTTCAATCCATATAGTTGCCGACGGAACTCACGAACCGCACAGTGAAATAGATAAGGACACATGTGTCAGATGCGGATACTGCTTCAGAGTTTGCCCTACAGATGCAATCAAGTATGGCGAGTTGCTTCCAAAAACTGTTAAAGGAGGTAAAGCCGTTGTCATCAATCAGGATAACTGTATAGGTTGTATGACCTGTACAAGGGTATGTCCATCAATGGGTGCAATTAATGTGGGCAGAACCAATAAATTGCCTTATATCAACCCAGGATATTGTGCAAGATGTGAAGAATGTATGCATTCATGCCCTTCCGGCGCAATCAGATACTCCTCACGTAAAAAAGCATATAAAATGTACAGTGAGATAAAGTCTTATGATATAGTGTCCAGCATTGTCGACCATGACGTGAAAAGATTGTCTCTTGACCTGATCAGTTTAAATAAAGTTTTAGAGAAAGTCGGTGCTCAAATCGCTTTGGAATTCAATGATGAAAACTTTGAGCATTTCATTGAATGCAAAGTGAATGACATGATGGAGCGTGAACTGAAACTCAGTCTCGACACAGTCATTGAAATAGATAAGTTCACAGAACTTGTCGGATCCTACCTGATGGATAGAAACATTGAAGTTTATGACAAGAAATGTATCGCATGCGGAGAATGTTACAATGTCTGTCCGGTTGAAGCTATAGAAATGGATGGTCCAAATCCAATCAGAATCAATAACAATTGCATATATTGTGGAAAATGTGTTGAAACCTGCCAATTCGATGCTATTGGAGCATATGATGATTATTTCTACAGCAAATATCAAAATCTGTATTATGCAAGATCATATCTCTACAAACAAAGGCTGGGTGATTTCACACTTTCCGAAGACAAATGCCAAGCATGTGCAATTTGTGTCAAAAACTGTCCGACTGATGCTTTGGCGTTAACCGGCGACGACAAGATAGAATTCGATAGTGAAAAATGCATCTATTGCAGAAATTGTGAAGCAATTTGTCCTTTGGATGCAATCAGAATAATCAATTTCAGGTGAATCATGTTTGAAAAATCTTTCATTACCGATTGTGAAGGTCCCCTCACATTAAACGATAACGCTTATGAGTTGTCAGTCAATTTCATTGAAAACGGAGGAGAATTATTCAAGATTCTCAGTTTGTATGATGACTATCTGGCGGATATTGTAAAAAAAGAGGGTTATAAAGCAGGCAATACCTTGAAATTAATTTTGCCATTCTTTGCAGTTGAGAACCTCACAAATGATGATTTGATTGATTTTTCACAAAACAATATTTATGCGGTTAGCGAATCACAATTCCTATTGAAATTCTTAAAGGAAGCTATGAATACATATATCGTGAGCACCAGTTATGGCCAATATATTGAAGCGGTTTCCAATTATATGGATTTGCCTTTTGAAAACACATATTACACTGATGTTGATATGGATTGCCTTGAACTTAACAGCGAAGAAATTCAAAAAATCATGGAATTCAAGGATTTGATTTTGAAAAACCCCAAAGACTATGAGCTGTTCGATGACATTTTCTTCAACAGGATTCCAGAAATGGGAATATACGAAAAAATTAGGGAAGTTGAAGTTGTCGGAGGCCAGGGTAAAAAGCTGGCAATCGATAGGATTATTCAAAAGGATGCCATCAATATTGACGAAATCCTTTACATAGGGGATAGCATTACCGATGTCGAACCATTGGAATTTGCCCGCAAAAACAATGGGATAAGCATATCTTTCAATGGAAATGAATATCCTTTAAAAGTGGCTGAAATTGCGATTGTCTCACCAAGTGCCGTAACTACTGCAGTCATAGCGGATGTATATGCAAAAAATGATAAAAATAAAGTTTTAGAGTTTATTAATGATTATAACTGTTCAAATGATTTGAAAAAATTATTCGATGACTACAATGTTGATGAAAAAATCAAAGATAAGTTTTTCTCAGTATTCACTGGCAATTATCCATTAATCAAAATAATAACCGATGAAAACTATGAAAGCATACTGGAGGTCAGTAAAGAAATGAGAAATAACATACGTGGTCAGGATATAGGCGGATTAGGTTAGGTGTTAAAAATGGATTATGATAAAGTGGAAGATACATTCTTTGAAGCTTTCCAAGGAAAATACGTCCGGGCTTTAATTACAGGCCCAACAAAAGCCATTGTAAAAAGAGCAGCATACGATTCAACTTCAACTCCAAGTGCAGTTATAGGAAGAGTTGAAGGCGGGGTCGAAGGCTTTTTAGACGAATCTCAAACTCCGGACAACAGATTTGGAGCCATTGTACAGTATTGGTTGGGCGGAGATGATGTGGAGAAATTCGCATTTGAACTGTCCTACAGATTAAGGCAGGATGTTCTGGTAAAACCGTTCACACGTATTTTCGACTACTCCGATAAGGAAAGCGACGAATACATTGAAATGATGGATATTGTAGGCCACTGCGGTGACGGATACGAATGGATCGTAGAGGAATATGGAAGGAAGATGATAAATGTTCCAATCGCAGTACCGGATTTCCAGATTGAAGAGAAATTCAGAATAAATGACGGGACCATGGGAGGAAACTTCTGGTATCTATGTGAAACTCAGGAGGCCGTCCTTGAAGCGGGTGACGCCATTATCGAAGCAATAATGAACGTGGAAGGTGCAACAGCACCATTTGACATCTGTTCTGCAGCCTCAAAACCGGAAACCAATTTCCCGGAAATCGGCCCGACAACAAATCATTTTTATTGCCCTTCCCTTAAAGAACGTTTAGGTGAGGAATCTAAAGTTCCGCAAGGTGTCAATTACATTCCTGAAGTTGTAATAAATGCAATCGATGAGGAATCCATGAATAAGGCTGTTAAGGCAGGAATTGATGCTGCTTTGCAATTCGAAGGGGTCATAGGAATATCTGCAGGTAATTTCGACGGCAAACTTGGAGATAAGAATATAAATTTATTAGACATATTGAAGTAAGGTTTTAAAATGGAAATATTTAATAATGATTTGAATGCTGAAGTTATTGGATTTGGAGCATTGAATGTGGATAAGCTCTATTCAGTAGAAAATATAGTCTCAAAAGATGAGGAAAGTTTCATTAAAAGTGAAACTGATACTCCTGGAGGTTCAGCAGCCAATACTATCGTTGGACTATCTCGTTTAGGTTGTTCAACCTCAATAATTGGAAAAATAGCCGAAGATGATGATGGAGATTTAATTGAATATCATTTGGCTGTTAATGGTGTTTATGCTAATAATTTAATTTACTCAGAAACCGGTTCGACAGGAAAATGTTTGGGCTTTGTTGATGAAAATGGAGAAAGATGCCTTTACATTGACCCTGGAGTTAACGATGAAATCAAAATTGACGAAATAAATCCATTGAACATTATGAGATGTAAAATTATGCATTACACATCTTTTGTCGGGGATTCATTCAACACACAAATTGAATTATTGGAAAAACTCAATGATCAGTGTATATTGAGTTTCGACCCGGGAATGTTATATGTCAAAAAGGGATTCGATGAATTGAAACCCATCCTTGAGAGAACTAATATACTATTGATTAATGAATCAGAATTAAGATTATTATGTAATAATAATAAGGATTCTTTAAAAGAATTGGCTATTGGATTTCTGGATTTGGGAATTGAAACTGTTGTCATAAAAAGAGGAGAGGAGGGAGTATTTGCAATGGATAATTCAACCGAATGTGAAGTCGAAGCATTCGAATGTGAAGTTGTGGATACGACCGGTGCAGGTGATAGTTTCAATAGTGGATTTTTATATTCCTTTTTAAAGGGATATGGCCTAGAAAAATCCTGTAAAATCGGAAATTGGGTGGCCAGTAAAGCTATTGAAGGATTCGGAATGGAAAAATTCCCTACTCTAAAAGACTTGGAGGAATTTTTTTAAACAATAAAATTCATATAAATTTATAAAATAAATAATTTAGTTGGTATTAAAATGAAAGTATCTTTTGTAAAACAGGTAAAGAACTTGGAACGTGAAGTTCTTTTAAAATCTGTTGAATTAGATGATGATGGTGATGATTTCCAATTTGAACTGGATAAGTTTAGTGCAGATGAGGAGATTTTTGCTGTTTCACCGAGATGTGTACGGTGCAATACCTGTGTTGGTGAATGTCCAGTTAATGCAATCGAACCAGCTAATATTTTTAGGATGGCTAAGATAACTGATAAATGCGTTAAATGCGAAATATGTGTTCAGACTTGCCCTGTTTCCGCAATCAAACTAATAAACAATACAATTAGTTATGATCCGGACGATGAACGTGAGGTTATTGAATATAATTTGGCCAATATCAGTTGTGCTCATAGAGTAGTTCGTATGAATAGTATTTCAATTGATTATACAGTTGATGATAATAATTGGGATGATTGTGCTACATTATGTCCAACAAATGCATTTACTCTTGAATTCAGGGAATTCTTTGAGAATTCAGATATGGATTTGGGAATCGAGCTTATCGATGATGAATTATATCCCTATATCAACGAGGACATGTGCATTGGATGCGGAGCATGCCGTGAAATTTCACTGAATGACTTTGCAATCAATTTAGATAGATACATAGGGCCTGTTGTCCACAGCAGAATCATCGAAGTAAATCATGAGTCTTGCGTAAATTGTTATTTATGTGAAGAGAATTGTCCAACAAGGGCTATAGAATTGGTAGACGGTGAAGTAATCCTAGATAATGATAAATGTATAAGATGTATAGAATGTACACATCACTGTCCTGTAGGGGCATTAAAAAGAGTTGAGATTTAATTAAATGGGGTCTGTTTATGAAAGCAAAAGAATTGATGGATAAAGATTTTGTATACTTAAATAAGGACGATAGTGTTGTTGAAGCTTCAAAAGCTATGGAACATGTTAGACGTTTCACCTGTCCTGTTGTAAATGATAAAAAACAATTAATCGGATGGGTTACAGCATTTGATATTACAAAAGGTTTAAGAGAAGGAAACGAAAAGATTTCCGAGATTATGAGTAGTTGTAAAGAAGTTTCAACTGTTCATGAAGATGATCCGGCAAGAAAAGCAGTAATTTTAACTGCTAACAATAAATTCGTTACCGTGCCTGTCGTAAATGATGATAATCAGGTAATAGGTATGGTTCGCGCATGCGACATTGTTGAATTATTGTCCAATCTCTACGATATTAAGGTTGAAAGTTTGTATAAGGCTATGCAAAACCAACTTAAAGGCGTTACCTGGGAAGAACTGATGTCAGCATCCGCTTTGGTATCCACAAAAACTACCGGTAAAAAGATTTCTGCTGAAGAATATGAATCAAATATTGTCGATTCCACTTTTGGAGAAGCAATATGGGCAACAGGAGGACTTGAAAAATTCTTTGCAGGATTGATTTCCGTTGGAGAAATGGTTGTTGCTCGCAGAGTAGGCAGAGCTAAAAAGTAATTATGGTGATAAAATGAGAGAATATACTGAATATCAAGATAAAACAATCCTCGTAACCGGTGGAGCAGGTTGCGTTGGAAGTAACTTAACCCGCAAATTTGCAGATATGGGTGCTGGAAAAGTTATCATATTGGATAACCTCTCCTCAGCATATGAATGGAACATCCCTCCTAGAGACAATATTGAATTTATCCAAGGGGATATTTTGGACGATGCTGTCCTAAAAAGAGTGTTTAAGCAAAAACCGGATTATGTATATCACTTGGCAGCACACTTCGCAAACCAAAACAGTGTAGACAATCCGGAAAAGGATTTGATGGTAAACGGTATAGGCATTTTAAAAGTACTTCAATACGCACAGCTTTCCGGTGTCGACAGGTTTGTTTATTCATCATCAGGATGTGGAGTTTACGGACTTGACTCTAAAATGCCGTTCCAGGAACATGATATCTCAATCTCACTCCATACCCCGTATCAAGTTACAAAACTTCTAGGGGAACTTTATACCAACTACTTCCACAATTTATATGAAATGAATATTGTAAACGCAAGATTCTTCAATGTATTCGGTCCTGGGGAAGTTCCAGGAAAATACAGAAATGTAATTCCAAACTTCATGTACTGGTCTAAAAATGGACAGGCATTACCAATTACTGGAGACGGCTCCGAAACAAGGGATTGGACCTTTGTAGATGACATATGTAATGGTTTGGTTGCAATGGGTATTGAAGAAGAAGCAATCGGAGAAGCAATCAACCTCGGTTCCGGAAAAGATCACCGCGTTATTGACATGGCAAATAAAATCAATGAATTGACTGGAAATGAAGCGGGCATTAATTATGTTCCTCGCCGTGATTGGGATGCAAAAACCAAATTGTTGTCTTCAATCGATAAAGCAAAAGAAATCTTAGGATATTCTCCAAAAGTTTCATTCGATGACGGACTTGAAAGGACTCATAATTGGTTCTGTGAAAACTGGGACAATATTCAAGAGTCAGCCGAGTTTTAAATTCGAATATAATTTTCATTAATTTGTGAGGGGGGAATAATGAGGTTTATAAAGATTTCAATAATGCTAATTATTCTATTAGTGAGTATTGGAATTGTATCTGCTAGTGATGACAATTCATCTGCAGACTCTTTATTGGATGATTCCCCGACTCCAAGTGATATTTTACAAAATGGCACAGAAAACGAAATCCCTGAAATTTCTATAAATTCTTCAACAGCATATTATGCCGAATCAATTGACATTTATCTTAGGGATAATGATAACAATCCTCTAGCCAATCAGAATCTCACAACAATAATTGACAGTACAAATAATACGGACATTACAGACTCCCAAGGCAAAATTACTCTAAAATTGAATTTCAAACCTGGCAATTATTTACTTTATGTACAATTCAAAGGAAATGAAAACTTTGAAGGCGTTAACCAAACCTTCAATATTAAAATTTTAAAATTAGATTCAACTCTTACGCCACTAAACACAACTGTCATCTCAGGCAATTATCTTCATGTTTATCTTAAGGATGTAAATAAGAATGCTATTGAAGGGGAGACAGTGCAGATGACCCTTAACGGCAATTCATATACTGCAAATACTAATGATAGAGGCAGATCAGCTTTTAAAATTAGCCTGGCTGTAGGAAATTATCCTGTAACCGTTGTTTTCAGAGGCAATGATTATTATAATCCCATTTCAAATACTTTTAATGTTATTGTCCCGGCAACCACTACGCTAACAATTGGTAATACAATACTTTTAACTAATGGTTATTTGAGAATTTATCTCAAAAGCGCCACACCTTCAGCAATCTCCAAAAAAACTGTTAAGATTACAGTTGGAAGCAAAACATTCACAAAGACTACAAATACTGAAGGAATTATCATATTTAAGCCAACTGCCGGCACAGGTACAATAAAGGTAACTGTAACATTTGATGGAACTTCAAATATTATAGGTTGCGCTGCTGAAAAATCAGTAAGCGGTATTGCGGGCAATGTAAAAAATCCCTTCACATCTAAAATCGCCTTAAAAAATGGACTTCCGGACATTGATTTGATGCCTGGAAATTATGTCCTGGCTGACGGGGATATGAAATACACTCTTACAAAAGCCCAATACAGGGATGTCCTTAAAAGGGATAGCTACACCTTATTCCTGCATAACAGGCTATCCAAATACACATCATTCAAATCAAAAAGCGAACCTAAACTCAATCATATTATCAAACGTGAAAAATGGAATGTAATCGAAAGGGCAATCAATACAAAAATCGTTAAAATGAATAAGAAAAACTACTGGCCAAAACAGATCACGGTTTCCTTAAAAGGCAAATCCTATACCTACAGTGAAGTGAGGGATATTCAGAATACCGGCTATACCTGCGGTCCAACATCCTCAAGTATGTGCACCCAGGTACTGAGATGCTATTTCAATGAGAAGTACCTGGCCCAGCTCTCCGGTTCGACTTTCGCTGACGGTTCAACTACCAAAGGACTTAAGAAGGGTTTGGAGAAATTTAATTTCAAGTGTAGTCTCTATTATAAAAGTTCATTTAATAAAGCCATAACCCAACTTAAAAAAGGAGGATGTGCTTTGATTTTCCATACATGGAATCATTATGTTGCTATTTTGGATATCAGTAAAGACGGCAAAAAGGTTCTAGTCGGAAATCCTTCCGGAGATTACAATCACGGAAGCCATTCAATTCCAACAAAATGGCTGACTGTCAATTACATGAAAGGAAGGTTTAATAATTACGATACCTCAGGGTTGATTGTGAAACTCAAATATAACTTGGGCAAAGCTACAAAAAATAAACTAAATAACTATTATTCAAGTATGGGCACAAATTGGATGCGCAAGAATACTTCCGAGAGGATCCCCGACATCGGAGCATAGGAATTCTGTTCCTTTTCTTTTTTTCAATAATTATTTAACATAAATGTGCAAGAATTTCCGGCTTATTCAAGTCGGAGAGGTTCAAATTGACACTAATGTAATACTTGCCATCAAAAGGTTGAGTTCAAAAATCTATATTAATCTATTATTTTTGATAAAAAAATCATTTTTATTTTATTTTATTCAAATAAGCTTAATAATTACTTTTAAATACTTGAAAATTTAATATAATCTTGTATGGATTTGAATTTTGACTTTACTGAAAAAAGAGTAATAATTACTGCATTTTTCTGTATGGCATTCACCATTGCAAACTTAATCACAGTTAAGATTATCAACATTGGATTTTTAGGAATGGAAACTCCTGCCGGAGTTTTAATCTATCCTTTGGTATACATTTTAACAAACGTAATTGCAGATGTTTACGGTGAGAGAACCGCACAGAGAACCCTTATATTGGGTATTGCTGTTGACGTATTGTTTGTGTTCATGACAACTTTAATACTCTTCCTGCCTTCTCCAGACTTCTTTACCGGAGATTCAAGCTTAGCATTTGTATTTACTCAAACCCCAAGAATTCTTGTAGCATCTTATATCAGTTACTTAATCGGTAACTTTGCAAATGCAAGAATGACCACTATCGTTAACAGAGGAAGAGAATACTCTTCAGTTTTAAACTTTGGTGTTATCGGTATAAGCCAATTGATCGATAACTTTGTATTCCTTGGTTTAGCATTCGTTGGTGTTTACTCCCCTGTTGAAATCTTGATAATGATCTTCTCACATTGGATTTTAAGTTTGATTTGGACTGTAATCGCTCAACCATTTACAACTATGACTGTAAAATGGGCCGAAAAAGGAAAACCTGCAGAAGCTTAAATTTTAATGGGAAAACTTTTCCCACTTTTTTTTATTTTTTCATATCAATTTTTCTAAACAGAAAGTATTTTATTATTTTATTCAGATATATATTAATAATCAGAAATTGTTATAAGATATTTAAAATAAGTTTTTATATATTTTAAATATTTTTATATTAATTATTAAATTATTCAATAGAATTTTTTAAAATTATTAATCAATTTATGATAAAATATAGGAAAATTTTGTGATATGTATGGCGGAAGAAAATAGTAATATGCTACTGGGTACTGGTGAAAAGCCTTCAGCACTTAGGTGGGTTTTGCTTGCTGTTCAGCATGTATGTGCAATGTTCGGAGCCACAATTTTGGTTCCTATCGTTGTAAATACCACTGCAGGTGCAGATATTTTATCAATTCCTGTAGCATTGGTTTCATCTGGTTTAGGTACACTAATCTATCTGGTTTGTACCCGTAATAGAAGCCCAGTATATCTGGGAAGTTCGTTTGCGTTCATTGCTCCTATGGTTGCAGGTTATGCAATCGGGGGTACTGGAAGTGTATTCACTGCTTTAATGATTGTAGGTATTGTTTATGTGATTATTTCCTTAATTATCCGAGTATCCGGTCCGGGATGGATTAATAAGTTACTGCCTCCTGTTGTCGTCGGTCCGATGATTATGGTAATCGGTTTGTCACTTGCTCCAACCGCTATTCAGGAAATCGGATTGGATTTAACAGTGGTTCCATGGACGAACTTGGCCGTAGCACTGGTTGCTTTCATCATGACTGCAATCGTAGCAGTGCGTGGAAGAGGAATCCAACAGGTAATTCCGTTCCTGATTGGTATTATTTTCGGTTACATTGCCGCAGCACTACTCGGTATGGTGGACTTTGCACCGGTATGGACTGCCCATCTGATTGAAGTTCCTAAATTCTACTTGCCGATAATGAATTATGACTTAAACTTTACTGCAGTTCTTACTATTGTTCCAATTGCGCTGGTAACGATGGTGGAACACGTTGGGGACCACAAGGTATTGAGTGAGATTATCGGCCGTGATTTAATTGAAGATCCTGGTCTTCAAAGAACATTGCTCGGTGACGGTCTTGCAACATTCTTAGCAGCATTCTTAGGAGGTCCTGCAAACACAACATACGGTGAAAATACCTCTGTTGTCGGAATGACACGTGTAGCATCAACTTATGTTATCGGTCTTGCAGCACTTATTGCAATAATATTCGCATTCTCAGGACACTTGACCGCACTCTTAACTGCAATTCCTCAACCTGTTTTAGGTGGTATTTCAATATTATTATACGGTTTCATCTGTGTAAACGGTCTTAAAATATTAATCCACAACCAAGTCGACTTCAACAATACTAAAAATGTTGTTGTTGCTGCAACAATGCTTGTTTTAGGTTTAGGTGGTGCAACATTATCCGTTTTATACGGTGATTTATCATTATCCGTTTCTGGAATGTCCCTTGCAGCAATTACTGGTGTTGTTTTAAACCTTTTAGTGCCGGAGGAAAAACATGAATGAGTTTGTCCTGAATCATCCATTAATAACTCATAAGCTTGCTCTCTTAAGGGATGTTGACACTGGAACTAAAGTATTCAGGGAATTGGTTACAGAGATATCAATATTCGTAATGTATGAAGCTATGAGGGATGCAAAGCTTGAAGAAGCAACTATTGAAACTCCTTTAGAAAAAATGCAAACTGGAATGTTGAATGAAGACCATTATGCTGTTGTTCCAATCCTAAGAGCAGGAATGGGTATGGTTGATGGAATTTTAAATGTCATTCCAAATGCAAAGATAGGCCATATTGGTCTTTACAGGGATGAGGAAACTTTCCAGCCTGTCGAATACTACTATAAAATGCCTGAAGGAATAGCCGATAGGGAAGTTTTAGTGGTTGATCCTATGCTTGCAACAGGCGGAAGCGCATCCGCAACCATTTCAAGACTTAAACAAGACGGCGTTACAAAGGTTAAGTTGCTATGTATTGTGGCAGCTCCCCAAGGTATAAAACGCATTGAAGAGGACCATCCTGATGTCCAAATCTTCTGTGCGGTCGTTGACAGGGAATTAAACGATAATGCATATATCCTGCCTGGTCTTGGAGATGCAGGTGACAGAGTATATGGAACCAAATAGTGAAGTTCAACTTCACTTCTTTTTTTT
>NZ_JAFQXT010000021.1 GCF_017406825.1 Methanobrevibacter sp. | reverse complement strand
TTATCCTCTCTCAAAACCATAAAAAACACAACCAAAAAGTTAATTAACTCTAATAATAGATTGTACTTCCTAATATATAAAATTAAAGGATAATAAAATAAGAAAAAAATTTAAACACAAAAATTATGAGTCAGCCTCAAAAAAAGAAAAAAGATGGATGATAGTCATCCATTAAATTATTTTAAGTTTCAATGCTGTTTTCTCGTCAACCTTACCAGTCACTTTCAGTCCATTGGCTTTTTGGAACTGCTTGACGGCCCTGACAGTGCAGTCATGGTAGATTCCGTCAACCATTAGGTAGTGGCCCTTGTATGACAGATAGTATCCGTTCTTTTTCAGTGCCCTTTGAATCTTTTTGACTGTTGCCTTGTCCTTGCTTCCTTTGGAAACTGTCTTGAAGGCTGCCTTGACCTTAATATTCACTTTCTTGGTTGCCTTATTGTAGTATGCATCACCATTGAATGTGACTGTTGCCTTGTAGGTTCCCTTCTTGGTCAACTTGGCAATCTTGAAGGTCGCCTTGCCCTTGCTGTTGGTTGTGGCCTTGTATGTCTTACCGTTGACTTTCAATGCAACTTGGGCTTTTTTGATTGATTTACCGGTCTCATCCTTCAATGTTACAGTGAATTTCTTGGTTTTAACAGTAGTTTTGAAGGTTTTTGCCTTGGCGGTTATTTTTGATGCCAGCTTGTTGACTGTGACCTTGACCTCTTTTGATGATGCAGTATAGTTGTCATTTCCTGCAAATTCAATCTTTGCCACATACTTATCCGGAGCAAGGCCCTTGGTTGACACCTTAACCTGTCCTTTTGCATCGGTTGTGTATTTTTTAACACCTTTCAAGTCAACGCTTATGCTAGCTCCTGCCACAGGCTTGCCGTTTGCGTCCTTTAAGGTTATGACAAGGTTTTTGTTGTCATTGTATGATGAGGTTACGTCATCGGCTGCAATCTCTGTTTTCATCTGTGTGATTGGAATTTCAATTTCAAATGAAGAATCATCCATCTCCACACCGACTGTTCCAACTCCAAGAGCGGTTCCTGTGAACTGGACTTTTTGGCCGAGGGTGACGTTTTCATAATCACTGAGTTTCCCGTTGGAGGCAAAGAGTGTCATGAGAAACTCAGGCAACAGGGAATTGTCATAGTCTAAGACTTTACCGGAAGATGCGTCATATAAGTACAGCTTGAATGTGACATCTGAAGTGCCTGAAATTGGAATTTCATCAGGTTCAGCTGTTGCATTTAAAAACAGCCAGGCGTTCATGTTATCCTGTGGCGCTTCATCATAATAATAAGCATTGTTTCCAAACCAGTTGTTGTTTAAGTCGAGATTGAATGTAAAGTCGAAAGAAGCACCTGAAAAGATGAAAATGTTGTTATTGATTTTAGACGAATCAGCCTGAGATCCTCCAATGTCATTTCCTATGAACAGGCATCTTGAAATTGACATGAAATTGGCGGCACCCAAATATATGGCACTTCCACCCTGTTCGGCATAGTTGCCTATGAAAGTGCAGTTAGTCACATTGTTCCATCCTCCCTGATATTCAATGGCTCCTCCTTTAGGGGCTGAATTGTCAATGAATGTGCAGTTGTCAATAACACAGTCAATTGTCATAACGCGAACAGCACCCCCTCCGAAAAAGAAGCTTTGATATCCATTTTTGAAAACTATGTTTTTAAGTGTCACCACACCATACTGAACATCGAATATTCTTGCCTTGCCGTCGGCATCGATAGTGTGACCTTTACCGTCAATGGTAATGTCGTCAGCAATCGGGATTCCGTTGGTGTATCCTGAACCTTCATATGTATAATTGTTTTCCAATGTTATTGTTGAACCGTAGCCCGCATTGATTTTGCTTTCCAAAGCTGCAAATGTTCCATTATCAGTTTCACCGATTGGTTGGGCCTCATCAGCGA
This sequence comes from Methanobrevibacter sp., assembly GCF_017406825.1. Taxonomy (GTDB): domain Archaea; phylum Methanobacteriota; class Methanobacteria; order Methanobacteriales; family Methanobacteriaceae; genus Methanocatella. The sequence goes on along the minus strand of NZ_JAFQXT010000021.1, from coordinate 23,786 downwards.
AAATGACTTCACTGTTCTCATCATCTTGTGGCATTTCCATTTGCGAATTGTCCAAACTGACCGCCATCGTGTCATTCACATCCCCTGCAAAGGCACAGGTCATGGTGAACATGACGCAAAGGAGCAATATTAATGTTGAAAAGCTCTTTTTAAACTTCATTTCCATAATCCCTCCCTATTTGGAATTATGATTGAAGGTTTATCACGAGATATATATATATTTAGCGTAAAAAATAAATGCCATCAGGCGATTTGAATAAAAATAATTGAATAATCAGCCATCAAGGGGATGACTGATTTCATTTAAATGTTTAAGCCTTGATTTTGTCCTTATACCAGACAGTTGCCTTATACGGAAGGTACCCATTTACAAGATTTACCTTGATTGCATAGCCTCCATTCTTGGATGTCTTGGTGATGACCTTTCCGGTCTTCTTGTTCTTGAAGAAGAATTTGGCCTTTATGATTTGTTTTAACTGAATGTTTCTGTTTATAACTTCATATTTTTCAAATCTGTCAGTGTTAGTTATGTACATGATTCTCCGGAATATGCTGTTATTCTAAATATTAAACATTATTTAATAAAAAGATTGCGAAAAAAAAGAAAAAAGGTTAACTTAGATAATCACTAAGACTACCAATGCCAGAACCAGGATGAGAATAATAATATTGCTCCACCATGAACCGTCATCGGCAACATCCGCATTGGTTGCATTTCCCGCTGTTGAATTTGAATCAGTGGAATTTCCCAATATAGGATTGAACTGATTATATAAGTCTTTAAAGCTGTAATAGCTTCCCATAGGCATTAACTCATCTGCTGATGCGCATCCGAAGGAGTATCCGCCCAACATGTAATCCTTTGGAGTATAGTTTGCAAAGCCCTCGCTTTCATTCCAGGTGTAGTTTGCACTCACATTGCCGTAATTGTTCAGATAGTACATTATCAGGAACTTGAGATATGCAGTTTCGTTTTCCGTCAGATTGTAGTCTTCGAATGTTGATGTTATTGAGTCATATATCTTAAGATATGTCTTGTAGCCTTCTGCGCTTTCGTTTAAAGTGTAATTTGACGGGTCGGACAGGTATATCTGATATTCGCTGAGGAACTCTTCGGATTCTGTCCAGTTTTCATCTGTGCAGTTTCCGTACTGGTCGAGATAGCTCAATATTTTATATTCGAGGTAATCGAAATCGGTGTAGTCGTAATCGTCATCCCAGTCATCGTCCTCAAAGTCTTCATCTTCATCATACTCGTCATCATCTTCGAAGTCATCATCGTCCTCAAACTCATCGTCATCGTCCTCAAAGTCATCATCTTCGAAGTCATCATCGTCCTCAAACTCATCGTCATCGTCTTCAAAGTCATCCAAATCCTCATCCAACTCAAAGTCATCCGGACTATCGTCTAATGCAGAATCAACATTATCCGCTGCATAGATTGATCCGACACTAACTAAAAGAAGTATTAGTATTATTGAAATTTTAAAAATGCCTTTAAAATAATTCAATTAACATTCACCCCCATTACTAATAATTAGAATATCATCATATATAAATTATATCTAAAAATAGAGGGTCAAAAAAAGAAGAGGGAAGTGAGATGATGTTATCTCACTTATCTGAGTTTAATTTTAACTGTTTTAGCTGATTTCAAGTATAAAGGAGTTGTCTTGAAGTTGATTTTCGCCTTATAGGTGCCTTTCTTGGTTAACTTCTTAATCTTAAAGATTGCTTTTCCTCTAGCGTTTGTTTTCGCCTTGAAGGTTTTTCCTTTAATCTTAAGTGTAACCTGCACTTTTTTAACCGCTTTGCCTTTGCTGTTTTTCAGGGTTATTGCATATTTCTTAACTTTCAATGATCTTTTGAAGGTTTTCTTTTTGGCAACAATCTTGGTTTTTTCCTTGTTCACTGTGATTTTGACTGTTTTGCTAACAGCATTATAGTTGTCATCACCTGCGAATTTGATTACAAGGTTTCTTTTACCTGCTTTAGCAGCTTTAAGGATTTTTGCAGTCAATTTGATGCTTGCAACACCTTTGGCATTTGTTGTGGCGGTTCCTATGTTTTTGCCGTTTAAGGTGAATGTTACCTTTTTGCCTGAAATGGCATTGCCGTTAGCATCCTTAAGGGTGATTGAGTATGTTCCTCCATAGTTTATGACATATGCCTTAGCCGCCGCTGTTATTTGAGTGTTCAGTTTATTGACAGTGACTGTGGCCTCAGCGGTTATTGAAGGATAATATTCTTCCGGAGTGAGGATAACCCTTAAAGTGTAAGTTCCCGCATCAAGATTGGAGATGATAATCTTATCACCGTTGATTTCAATTTCTGCAGTGCTTACGACATTTCCGTTTGCATCAATGACTGTTATATTGCCAAATCAACGCTGCCGTGTTCGGCAGTATAGTTAACTACTCCTGATTCGCCATAATCAAATGTGACATCTTCAAGAGCAAGTGATGAAGTGACTAGAATAACGTTACCGGTTAAGTTTAAAGCGTCAGTGCCTTCACCAGGATAGGAAACTTTCAGCTTGTGTGTGCCTGCATCAAGACCCAATTCCTTGGATCCGATGATGTAGCAACAGACATCTTCATCATATCTGCAGTCTGCCAAAGGCAATGTGACTGGAGTTTGTGAAAAGATATGAATGTATTTAAAAAAAAGAAAAAATTGGGAATTAAATCCCATTGATGAAGGATTTAACCCAGTTCAATAGTCCGTCAAGTGAAAATCCGTCTGCTGAACCATCATCATTCAAAAAACCGCTCACTTGGTCTTTGTAGTAGTTCACATCGCCTTGGACATTCTGCACTTGCTCGATAGTGTTGGCCAGGTTTTCGATGTCCACGTTTGTAATGTTTATGTTGTTGTTCTGGACGTAATTGTTTATTATGTTCACGATTGTGTCGTGGTCTGTCACGTTGTCTTTTGAAACCTCCTGTTTTACCTGGTCAACCAGGCTGGCCAGTTCGTCTGCATCCACACCGGAGTTTTCAACTATTTCCGCCTGGGTGTAGATTTCATCGTTTGCGGCTTCCTTTACGCTTTCAGGGATTTCAACATCAGTTGCCTCTTCATAGGCATTCATTATTCCTGCAAGAGCGGATTCGCCGGTAGCGGTTATCGGACTTGTTACGTAAACGTGTCCGCTAGTGATGCCGGCTGACTTCAATGCAGAAATGTACATTTGTCCTGTTATTGTGGTGATTTTTGATTTGTCCACACTAACCTCAAGATTATCATTATCATTCAAATCCAGCAATGCTGAAGAGAATATCTGACTTGATGAGTATGACTTGCCTGTGATTCCGCTGGATACCTGATTTACCTGATCGGCAGTAATCACCTTTGAATTCACATCGTTTAGATTTACATTTGCATTGTTTACAAAGAACGCATCAACAATTGATTTGTAATCGTTGCTTGCGAATGTAGTTTCACCGTAGGTTGCTACGAGATTGGAATCAGTTGCAAATCCTGTCGGGAGCAATAGTCCCACAAGGATTAAAGCTAATATTGCTATAGTAATCTTTTTCATTAATCTCACCTCACTAAATTCCTATCTTAAATTAGTGGAAGTAGTATATAAATGTTGCACTTTTTTGAAAATGTTAAATACCAATATATCCTTAATTAAACATGTGAGTCATTCAATGACTAAAAAAAAAAGGAGCAGTTAATATGTACAGCAACATATCAGAGAAACTGGAAATGAGATTTCCGCCAATAGCAATGCTTAAAAGCGACACCAAACCTGAAGATGCGAAAGGCCCCAAGGATGGAAAAGGAGGATGCGTGATGAGTTTCGTTGCACAGACCATCGCCAAAAGAGTGACCACCTGCTTTGGCCGTGAAAACGTGACATGCGGAGGAATCAATGTAGGATTCGGATGGGGAAGCGGAATGGCAAATGAAGATGCCATAGACTTTCAGGCAACATTCCTGTCCTGCGGACTCGATTCAGCGCCAGACAGAAAATCCTATGAGAAAAGACTATCCCAAATGAAGAGAAACACAAGCGAGATGTTTCTGCACGGTGAAAGAATATATGCCGATTTTGAAACCGCAAAACACGGAATCAAAAACAGACCCGTCTATGATGAAGGCCAATACGTTATTTTTAAGGCCCTGGAGAATCTGGAAGAAAGCGAAACTCCAAAATCCGTTATCTTCATAGTCAATCCGATGGAACTGACCGCCCTGATTCAGATCAACACTTCATTTAGACGCAGCGGAGCATGTCTTTTAACTCCGCAGGCATCAGCATGCCAGGCAATAGGATGCTTTACATTCCAGCAGGATGAAAGCAACGACCCGAAACCGATTCTTGGACCGATTGACTTTGCGGGCAGAAGCAAAATGAAGCATTTCATCCCAAATGAATATATGACACTGTCAATGCCTTGGAAACTCTTCCTGAAGTTGGAGGAACTGAGCGAAAACAGCGTTCTTCAAACCGACTTATGGCAAAAATTTAAAGACTGAACATATATAATATAATGTTATGAGAAAATTAGTTGCGCCGATGAAGAATAAGATCCCGCAGATTTTATTCATATTCCTATTTCTGTTAATCCAGGTATACTGTGACTTGACACTGCCTCAATACACTGCGGATATCGTAAACATTGGTATCCAGAACACCAATTTCCAGTTTATCATAGATACCGGGCTAATCATGCTTTTGATGGTTGCAATCTCCGCATTTGCAACAGTCGGCGTGTCCTATTTTTCAAGCAGGGTATCCTCAGGCTATGCCAAGGATTTGAGAAAGATAATATACAATAAGGTTTTGAAATTCTCAAACCATGAACTGAACGATATCTCACGTTCATCCCTGATTACAAGAACAACAAATGACGTCAACCAGATTCAGGGCGTTCTCGGATTCATGTTCACAACCCTTATATTCGCACCCCTTTTGGGAATAGGCAGCATAATCAAAGTATTCGAGCTTCAGACAAACCTTTCCTGGATTATTCTAGTGAACTTCATTGTAATCATCGTCCTTCTAGTTGTAGTTATGGTCAGGGTCATCCCATACTTTAAGATAATGCAGGAGATAATGGACAGCATAAACAAGACCGCGAGGGAAATCCTGATTGGAATACCCGTCATCAAGGCTTTTGTCAGGCAGGATTTTGAAGAGAAAAAATTCCAGAAAGTCAACAAGGAGTTTTACGACGTCAACATCCATGTATTCCAAACAATGCTCATCCTGCTTCCACTGATTACATTGATGATGAACCTCATGGTCGTTTTCATTCTCTATTTCGGAGCGTATGACGCAATCAGCAACGGAATCCTGACCGGAGACATCATTGCCTTCATCCAATACGCGACACTTCTTGTCAGCTCATTCCTGATGATTGGAGGATTCTTCATCATGCTTCCAAGAATACTCGTTTCAGGAAGACGTATCAGCGAAGTGCTCAATACGGAAATCACAATAACAAGCGGCGAGCTTACAGAGATTTCAAAAAATCCAACCATAGAATTCAGGAACGTCTCATACAGGTATCCCGGAAGCGAAAAGGAAACCCTTAAAGACATCAACTTCAGCCTGAAACCCGGCAAGACCACCGCAATCATCGGCGGAACCGGAAGCGGAAAATCAACAATACTCAATCTGATACCGCGTCTTCAAGATCCAAGCTCAGGTGAAATCCTGATTGACGGCGTCAACATCAAAAACTTTAGTCTTGAAAGCTTGAGGGACAAAATCAGCTTCACCCCTCAAAAGGCAATCCTGTTTCAGGGAGACGTCAAATCCAATATGAAGATTGGAAAAAACGATGCGGACGATGATGAAATCAGAAAAGCGCTGGACCTTGCTCAAGTAGACTTTGTTGATAATCTCGGCGAGGAGGTTGCACAAGGAGGATCCAACTTTTCAGGCGGCCAAAAGCAACGCCTTTCAATAGCAAGAGCAATCATCGACCATCATGAGTTCTATCTCTTCGATGACTGCTTTTCAGCGCTGGACATGAACACCGAAAGGAAAATAAAGGAAAACCTTAAAGGCCTGAAGGATTCGTCAATCCTGATTGTTTCACAGAGAATTTCAACAATCATGGATGCCGATGAGATTCTTGTAATCGACGACGGCGAAATCATAGACCGGGGAACACACGACAGACTCGTTGAAAGTTGCGAAATCTATCAGGAAATCGCAAACATACAAATAGACTACATGGAGGCGATATCATGAGCCCAAGGCCATTGAAAAGAAAGCCTCCGGAAAAACCTGTCGACAACAGAAAGGCAATCAGGAACATCATAACCCTCCTGAAAGACCATAACCTAAGATTAATTTTGACCGTGATTTGTGCGGTGATATCCACGGCATTCACAATCATTGCGCCGCTTCTTATCGGCCAGGCAACAACCCTGATTTATAACGGAATCAATGACATGATCCGCCATACAGGCACAATCGATTTCAACACATTAACACATCTTTTGGCGATTGTTGCGGTTTTATATGTCATCAGCGCCGTTTTCACATACCTTCAAAGCATTCTTCTTGTTAAGGTAACAACAAAAATCAGCTATGATTTGAGAGAAAGGCTGATTGACAAGGTGCTGCATCTTCCGATGGAGAAGGTTGAGGAAAACAAAAGGGGAGACATCCTCTCAAGAGTGACAAACGATGTCGATTCCCTCCAGAACGGTATCACACAGTCATTCATTCAGCTGATTACCGCTGTGATAACACTCATTGGAGTGTTCATCATGATGCTGTCCATCAACCTTTGGATGACATTGGCAACAGTCATTCTAATCCCTATAGCATTCATTCTCATCAGGTTCATGACCAACTACTCCCAGAAGTATTTCCTAAAACAGCTTGAGTTCAAGGGTTCACTTAACGGCCAGATTGAAGAGACATTCACAGGCCATGACATCATCAGGGCATTCAACCAGGAGGAAATCTCCATGGAAAGGTTTGAAAGCGACAATGAGAACTGGTTTACCCATGAATGGAAATCACAGTTCTATTCAAGCTTAAACGGTCCGCTGATGAACTTCATCTCCAACTTCACCTATGTCGTTGTTGCCGTTTTGGGAGCTGTATTCGTGCTTCAAAAGGTGATTGCCGTTGGAGACATATTGGCATTCTTCCAATACACTCAAAGCTTCACAAGACCTATCCAGCAGATCACCCGTGTCATGAACCAGATTCAGACTGCAATGGCCGCAAGCGAACGTATCTTTGAGTTTCTGGAATATGACGACGAGCAGAATCCGTCCACCAGACAGATTACTGAACTGGCAGAAGGAATAACCTTTGACAATGTCAGCTTTTCATATACTCCAAACGAGAAGATAATCAAGAACCTGTCTTTTAACGTTAAAAAAGGAGATAAGATAGCTATTGTGGGTGAAACCGGTGCGGGAAAAACCACAATCGTCAAACTGTTGATGAGATTCTACGACATCAATTCAGGTTCCATAAAGATAGACGGCATAGACATTGAAGAATACGACAAAAACAGTCTGAGGTCATTGATTGGAATGGTATTGCAGGATTCATGGCTATTCTCAGACACCATATCAAACAATATTCGCTACGGCAATCTGGACGCCGGCGATGATGAGATCGTTGATGCGGCAACCAAGGTTTATGCGGATAATTTCATAAGGCGCCTGTCCGACGGCTATGAAAGCGAGCTGAATGAGGATACGGATAACGTTTCCCACGGACAAAAGCAGCTGCTTACAATTGCAAGAACCATACTCTCAAAAAAGGAAATCCTCATTCTGGATGAGGCAACTTCAAGCGTCGATACAAGAACAGAAAAGCTTATTCAAAAGGCAATGGATAAGCTGATGGAAGGAAAAACTAGTTTTATCATTGCCCATAGACTGTCGACCATCAGAAATGCCGACAACATCATCGTTATCGAAGACGGTGAAATAATAGAGCAAGGAACCCACGAGGAATTGCTTGCCCTTAAAGGATATTATTACAATACGCTGAATTCCCAGTTAAGGGAAAATAACGCCTAAATCTTTTCCAGGCATTCGTCCCAGATCTCTTTGGAAATGCTGTCAAGAGTTCCTATGGATGATGCCTTTTTGAATTCCTCATCCGCTTTTTTGTAATCATCTGATGCATAATATGTCAATGCCTTTCCCTTGATTGCGTCAAATGAGTTCTCATCTTTTTGCAGTACTCTGTCATAGACATCGATAGCGTCATCATAATCGCCGTTGAGGGTATTCGTATTGGCTATGGCTATCCAGACTTTAAGGTCATCCCTAACAGCCAGTGAATTGATGAACTCGTCAATGGCTTCAGGGTATTTGTCCAGATTACTTAATGCACGGCCTTTTATATAATAGGCATCTGCATTTGACGGATTGACGTCAATTGCCTTATCGCAGAGTTCTATGACCCTGATGTTGGCTCTGGCAACATCAACAAACTCGTCTGAATTTACCCTATCCAAGCGTCTTTTGGCCCTTCTTACATAATCATGGTCACGATTCAGGGCCACTTTGATATTCCTAGTGGAATCAACCACTGATTCGGGAACATCCCCATAGCTGATGATTTCTGATTTAAGCTGTGAGAGCTCATCGACAATGTCCGAAATGCTGTTTAAAGTTTTTTCGCTGAAATCATCAAAATCGGATACATCAAGATTCTCGTCCAATTCTTCCAAAATCTCTCTGCTTTCATTCCATATGAAATCTATTCCATCTGATATTCTCTGAAGGAAAGTGGATTCAAAATAAACCTTATCCCCTTTTTTTCTGTTGACTTTTATGTCCTCTTCATTATCGGCCATCTTATCACCTTAACAAAAAAATATTAAACAAATAATATATAAACTATAATTCATTGTTTAAAAAGGTTGTGATAATATCCGGTCCTATTATGAATGTGGGGCCTGCATTTTAAGACAGGCAAAGGAAGTCATTGATTTGTCCTGCTCAGATGAGAAATTGAAGTTTGAACTGATGCAAAACTGCATAATGCAAATGGCAGATAAATTCAACAAGAACTCACAACCCAATAAAATTGCAACAGAGATAAATCAATACGTCAAACAGAAAACCCAATGCAGGGACGCATACTTTAAACAAAAAGAAATTAGTAATGAAATTGCATTATCAATAATGCCGAAAGTTGAAGAGATGCTTAAAACAGACGACAGTCTGGAGACACGAATCAAATTATCCATTGTTGGAAACATCCTTGATTTCGGAGTCTATGACATAGACACCGATTTCAAAGGACTCATCAGCGGAAATCTCAACAGGGATTTGAGCATAAATGACATTGAAGAACTTGAAGATGCACTGAATCAGCATGACGAAGCCCTATATCTGGTTGATAATGCGGGCGAAATCGTCTTTGACAGACTGCTGATTGAAAAGATTATGGAATATGATGTGGATGTTGTTGTGGCCGTTAAAAGCAGTCCGATTGTAAACGACGCATGCATGAAGGAAGCCGTTGATGCCGGTTTAGATGAACTGTGCGAAATCACAACACTCGGATGTGATTGCGGAGGAGTTGTGGAAGAGATGTTTTCAGAGGACTTTAAAAAAATCTTCGATGAAAGCAGCCTTATAATCTCAAAGGGAATGGCTAATTATGAAGGGCTCACTGAAATGGACCTGACTGACAAGGACGCCTTTTCGCTTTTGTGCAGCAAATGCAATCCCCTATCCAAAGACCTGAATGTAGATATCGGGTCATTTGTGCTTAAAAAGCTTTAATGAAATTTCTTACTAATGCAATCGTGTAAAAAAAATAGCATGGAGACATATCTATGAAAAGAATACATAAAATACTGATAGTTGTCCTGATTATCCTGATAGCTATTATCGCAATATTTTCATTTTCGGGAAATTCCACACCGACGGGCGACGGACCTTCCTATAATGCAAGCGCATTGAATGAAAATCTCTCAATAGACATGGATAAATGGCAATATGATGAAGATAATGATATTTATTATCAGATTGGACTTGTTTACTGTTTGAATCCAGAAGATACATCTTATGAATCATGCGGAATCTATGTTCCTGGAAAATACTTTAATGCAAATGAAAGTTCAAATGGAACATATTCATGCAGCGTGAATGAAAATGCGCAGGTCGGAAACTATACTGCGGCTTCCGCACCTATAGTGATGCCTGTAAATACTCCAGGCTACTCATCATGCACCGCACCAACAAGTTATAATGCACAGGATGTCAAAGATTACACCGATGCAGGCTTTATATATCTTAATGCAGGATGCAGAGGAAGAGATAATGCCGAAGCTCCGGATGGTGTGGTAGATTTGAAATCAGCCGTCAGCTACTACAGATTTAACGGAGACGTGTTGCCTGGAGATAAGGATAATGTATTTACCTTCGGCCATAGTGGTGGAGGAGCGCAATCCGCCATAATGGGCGCTTCCGGAAACAACGAATTATATAACCCTTACCTTGAAGATATCGGTGCTGCGATGGTTGATAAGGATGGGAAAAGCATCTCAAATGCAATTGCCGGAGCGATGTGCTGGTGTCCGATTACAAATCTGGACACTGCAGATGAGGCATATGAATGGAACATGGGCCAATATGTAAGAGACTCTGATTCATTTACCGAATCTTTAAGTGAAGACTTGGCAAGCGAATATGCGACATACATAAACGATTTGGGCCTAAAAGACCCTAATGGAAACACATTGAAACTCGAGGAAAGCGATTCCGGAGTTTATGCCTCAGGCAGTTATTATGATTACATGTTAAGTGTAACAGAAGAGTCATTGAACAATTTCCTAAATGACACCACATTCCCATATACTCCTAGTTCAGGTGGAATGGGAGGCATGCCTACCGGTGAAGCGCCGGGCGGGGAAATGTCCTCATCCGACAGCGGTTCCGACAGCTCATCAAATTATGAAACAACACAGGATTACATTGATTCACTGAATGGCAATGATACCTGGATTGAATATGATGCCGGCACAAACACTGCTAAAATCACAAGTCTAGAGGCATTTGTGAAACATTGCAAAAATCCATCAAAATCCGTAGCTGCATTTGACGACTTAAACCGTTCCCAAGCTGAAAATGGATTGTTTGGCCTTGATGCAAATAGCTCATCACACTTTGATAAAACATTAAGTGACCTGCTTAACGACAATGCTGATGAATACTCAAAATTCAGTGATTATTCAACCGGTTATGCCGAAGAGTACAGCGCTGATTTAGCTAAAACAGATAGCCAGAACAATACTGTTGAAACCCGTGTGAACATGTACAATCCTATGTATTACCTATGTGATTATTACGATGGTGCGGGAAGCTCCGATGTGGCAAACTACTGGAGAATCAACACAGGTATTGAACAGGGAGACACATCCCAATGCGTTGATGTAAACCTTTACCTGGGAGTTCTGAATAAAGTAGGCAAGGACAATGTCGAGTTTTCAACCGTATGGGGACAGGGCCACACCCAAGCCGAGAGAACCGGAGATTCAACTACAAACTTTATTAATTGGGTAAATGACTGTTTAAATTAAGAAATCCCAATAGGATTTCTTTAATTTCTTTTTTCTAAAAAAAAATAAGGGATAAAATGATTAAATTTTATCCAAAGCCTGATCTACATCGGCTAAAATATCCTCAATGTCTTCAATACCGACAGAGAATCTTATCAAATCGGGTGTTACCCCTGTTGACAACTGCTGCTCTTCGGACAGTTGTGAATGTGTTGTTGATGCAGGGTGAGTGACTAGGGATTTTGCATCGCCTATATTTGCCAAAAAGGATATCAGCTCAACATTTTCTATGAACTTCAATGCACCGTCATATCCTGCCTTAAGTCCGAATGAGACTATTCCTCCGTAACCCTTTTCGGCATACTTTTTGGCCACTTCATGGTTTGGGGATGATTCAAGACCTGAATATGTTACCCATGCCACTTTCGGATGCGCTTCAAGGTGTTCTGCAACGGCCATTGCATTTGAAGCGTGCCTTTCGATTCTCAATCCAAGGGTTTCAAGTCCCTGCAATAATAAGAAGGATCCGAATGGGGATGGGACCGCACCGGTATCCCTGCCTATGACTGTTCTGATTCTTGTTGTAAATGCACTGCCTTTAAATGTTTCACCGAATATCAAACCGTTATATGTCTCGTCCGGTTTGGATAATGTTGGAAACTTACCGTTCATCCAGTCAAAGTCTCCCTTTTCAATGATTATTCCGCCGAGAGTGGTGCCGTGACCTCCAATGTATTTGGTTGCGGATGATGCGATGATGTCCGCCCCATGGTCAAAAGGTCTTACGGAACCTATTCCCACAGTGTTGTCTGCTATCAGCGGTATATCGTGTGAATGTGCGATTTCAGCCAGCCTGTCGAAATCCGGAATGTCAAGCTTAGGATTTCCGATTGATTCGACATATATTGCCTTTGTCCTGTCATTTATTGCCTCTTCAAACAGTTCAGGAGACTGTGAATCAACGAATGTGACTGTTCTTCCCAAATCCTCCAGAGTGTTTTCAAACAGCTCGTAAGTTCCTCCGTATAAGTTATCTGCAGAAACTATATTGTCTCCGACCTCTGTTAGATTAATGATTGCATAGAAAATTGCCGCCATTCCGGATGCTGTTGCATATGCTGCGGTTCCGCCTTCAATTGCGGCCATCCTTTTTTCGAATGCCTCGGTTGTGGGGTTTGTCAGTCTTGTGTAAATGTTTCCTCCTTCCTTAAGGGCAAATCTGTTTGCGGCCTGTTCGGGAGTGTCGAATACATAGGAAGTTGTCTGATAAATCGGTGTTACTCTTGAGCCGGTTTCGTCTACATCTTCCTGACCGGCATGCACCCCGATTGTTGAAATGTTTTTCTTGTTTTTAAATTCATACGCCATTTTATCACTGTTAATTAATTTATCATAATATTAAAATAAATCTTGTGCGTCAAGCATCACGTCAACAATGTGAACATTGAACGGACATCTCGGTTCGCAATCGCCGCATGCAATGCAGTCTGTTGCATTGAATTTCAGGTTGTTGTAATGTTCCTGTATGCTTGCCGGCACCTCATCCTTGTTTTTTGCAAGGTCAAACAATTTGTTTACCATTGCTATATCAATTTGGGAAGTGCATGGGGCGCAATGTCCGCAGTATGTGCACTGGCCGTCAAACGAGTGTTTCGGAGCCTTCCTTAGAACTTCCGCATAATCCTTTTCTGCATCGGTTGCATCGCAGTATTTCAAAGATTCCATTAACTCATCAACTGTTTTTACTCCGACAAATATGCTTGAAACTCCCTTTTGCTCCAAACAGTAGTGGATGCATTGAACAGGTGTTAATGCCACTCCGAATGGGGATGTCTCAGCAGAAAGCAGATTTCCTCCGGCAAATCCTTTCATTACTGTTATTGCTGTTCCATTATCCTGGCAGGTTTCATAGATTTCCACCCTCAAAGGATTCAAACCGAACATAGGGTCATCATATGCGTCTTCCTTTCGGTATTCCTCTATATCATCCACTATCCCGAACATGTCGAAAGCGGGATTTATTGAAAACATCAGAAGTTCTATTTCGGGATTTTCCGCTGCCAGAATACCTATTTCAGGGTTGTGTGTACTGAGTCCGATATGGGCTATGGTGCCTTCGTCTTTCAGTTTGCGGACATATTCAATGAACGGACCGTTCATTATTTCATCATAATCCTCCAATTGGTCGACATAGTGAATCATACCGAAATCAAGAGTGTCCAGTTGAAAGCGTTCCATAAAGTCTTCGAATGCAGGAATTACCTTATCCATTTCACGTGTTCGAACATACTGGTTGTTTTGCCATGTCGATCCGATATGGCCTTGTATTACCCAGTTTTCCCGATTGGGCTTTATGGCGCGGCCCAAGTGTGAGCGTACGTCCGGTTCGCTCATCCAGCAGTCAACAAAGTTTATTCCATTAGCTTCACATGCCTTAATTAATTCTTCTGTATCCTCATACGGCCTTTCAACTAAAAATTCCGCTCCAAATGCAATCTCGGATACTTCAATTCCGGTTTTTCCTAACTTTCTGTATTTCATTTCGTTTTCCCTCAGTAATAATATTTCTAGTTAATAGTTAAATAATATATTCACAAAAATAATAATTGAAGCAATCATAACTATTGATATAATGTATACAAAGGAATTCCTATTAACCGAAATAAACAATATCCGGGAAGAAATCGGACACGAGAAGGCGAATATCTTCATTGAAGAGATTTACTTTAAAAACAACGAATTATGGATTATAACAGAGGACCGGCCGGATAAATCAGCAATCATCGGAAAAGGAGGATGGGTTGTTGGAAAGCTTAGGGAGAAATTGGGCCTGGACAGCATACACGTTGAAAGTTATGGCGACTTTTTAAACAGGAAATATAAATTGAAACTTTCCAAAAAGACCATAAGCAATCTTGATTTGGATTTGGTCGGGATTGGAAACCTTGAAATTGCAATCGACAATAAGCTGGAAAACATTTACAGCTTCAATTTTGACACTTTTTTTAATGAGAATGCATTTGATGAATCTTCAGAAACCGAAGCGGTTGTGGCTCTTTCAGGAGGTGTTGACAGCAGCTTTTCACTAATTTTAGCCAAGAAATTGGGTTTCAATCCTAAAGCGGTTACGGTTGATCCGGGAACTATAATCCTGCCGAAGCAGTTTAAAAGGAATATCAAAAGCGTTACGCAATCTTTGGATGTCGAACATGAATACATTGAAGCCGACTATTCGGATGTGGTTCGGGAATCATTAAACGGAAGCGTTCATCCCTGCGGCAGGTGCTCCAACAATACCGGCAATCTGGTGAAGCAGTATGCAAAAGATAACGAAATCCCCATAATTGTCTTCGGTGATATGCTTGCAACCGGCAGCCAATGCATAAATCTACAGGAAGATTCATTATATCGCTTGAACCTTCCGGCAAGTTTAAGTGTTGGCAAGCAAGAGATAAAATCCTTAATCGGAAACTATGATTTAAAGACATTCAAAGGATTCGGCTGTCCGCTGCTTTATGAGGTGCATAGGAAATTCCCCCATATGAAGAAATTTTCGATACAGAGAATACTGCGTGAAACACGTTCAAGTGCACTTGAACCCGGTGAAGCGCTGGATTTGATTTGGAGCTTCTATAAAATCTAGATAAGAAATAGCAAGACGAAAGATTTTAAATGGTGACATAATAGAAGCTGAGCGTAACTTATGTAAATAAGTTTTCTATTACATCACATTAAAATCCCGTTTCAATAATCGAAAGATTATATCCACATTTGTATATTGTTTTTTGGAGTATATAAATTTTAGGTATACCTAAACTTTTTTAAGAAATGAAAAAAATAAAAGGAAAAAATCAGATTCCCTTCTTCTCAAATTCAACATCAAGGAATTCTTTAATGTTGTCACGTGCAATTTCAACCATTTCAGGAGCAGGACCACCAGCAACAGCCCTGATTCTGACGTTTTCACGAGGATTTAAAGCCTTTTGAATAATCTCATCATCCAAGTTCAGCTCATCAAAGCCCAAATTCAGTGAAATTTCATCTATGAATTTGGAAGTGATGTCCTCCTCAGCCATGTCGTTTGCAGTCGCTTCGTTAACGATTCTTCCTACAATCTTGTGGGCGGTTCTGAACGGAATGGATTTCTCACGAACCATGATATCCGCCAGATCGGTTGCGGTAGCGAAGTTCTTGCCGGCCAATTCGGCACATCTGTCAACATCGAATTCAACGGAAAGCATCATTTTGGTGACAATGGATAATGTATCCTGTGTAACTTTTATTGAATTCCATAAATGAGGAGTGATTTCCTGCAAATCCCTGTTATAGGTATATGCAATAGCTTTTAGAATTGTCAATATGGTGACCAGCTCACCGTTGACTATTGCGCACTTGCCTCTTGCAAGCTCGGCAACGTCGGGATTTTTCTTTTGAGGCATGATAGAAGATGTTGATGAATATTCATCCGCCATTTCGATAACACCAAACTCATAGGTGCTCCATAAGACCAGCTCCTCACAGATTTTTGACAATGTGGTGCAAAGGCAAACCATGTCGAAAACCGCTTCTGAAATGAAATCCCTTGCGGAAACCCCGTCCATTGAATTTTCCAGATATGCGTCAAAGCCAAGCAGGTCGGTTGTCAATTGCCTGTTGATTGGGAAACTTGTAGTGGCCATAGCCGCGGAACCTAACGGGTTCAGGTTAACGCGCTTATAGGTATCGGCAAAACGTTCATAGTCTCTTTTGAGAGCCTGCACATGAGCCATCAGATGATGTGCTATGGTAATAGGCTGTGCATGCTGCAAGTGTGTAAAGCCAATGAAAACATCTTCCAGGTGCTCACCTGCCATTTCAACCAGGCCTTCCATGAACTCGAGAATGCCAATTTGGATTTCCGCAATCTTTTCCCTTAAAACCAACCTGACATCACATGCCACCTGGTCGTTACGTGATTTGGCGGTGTGCATGAATCCCGCTTCAGGACCGATTTTGGAAGTCACGTAATTTTCGATAGCCATATGCACATCCTCTACGGAAGGATCAAACACCAATGCCCCGTATCCTTCATCCTTGAGATTGTCAAGGGCGCATAATATCCTATCTGCAATTTCTTCATCGATTATTCCTTCATGCTTCAACATGGAAGTATGTGCAAAATTAGTTTTGATATCCGCTTCAAAAAGAAGTTTATCTGCTTCAAGTGATGAAGTATAAACAGCAGCTTCATCTGTCATTCCAGTCTTAAAACGACCATTTCTTATGTTATCCAAATGAATCCCTTCTAAAAGCTAATTAAAAATAAAAATAATAAAAAAAGAAATGAAGATTTGAAAAAATCTATTTTTTCATTTCAGTGTATCCGCATTTACCGCAGGCAACTCTGTCACCGTGGTCAGCCATGAATACACCTTCACCACAACGAGGACAAATTTGGTTTTTTCTAACGATTTTGTCTCCATCAACTTCATATAAATCAGATTTTCTTACCATTCAAATCACCTATTCTTCTTCAGCTTCTTCAGGAGCTTCTTCTTCAGGTTCTTCATTTTTAGCAATTACATGTTTTGCTTCAATGTATTCCAGATCATCCACAGTATCGTAGACTTTAGCATAACCTAATGCTTTAGGTTCGCCGTAGTGTGGCTGTACATTGTCGACAACGAGTAATTCTTTTTTAGTGTTTAATAAAGCAACTAATTTGGATTTGATGTCCAATACTTTAGGAGTTGCTTCTCCATCATAATCAACATAAAATTTGATTTCTTTTCTGTTAAATAATTTATTTTCTTTTTCTTCTATAAATTCGATTTCCATGATAAAACCTCATTTAATTTATTTCAATAAATCCGTCAATAAGCTTTTGAGCTTTATTTTTTAAATCACGAGCTTTCAAAACCACCAATCCCTCATTAGGTTGGCCATACAATATGGTAGTTTCCGGATTTGCCATCAAGATGCAAGGAAGAACTGCAAGATCTTCTTCCCCTGCCACTTCAATTACATAACATTCGCCATTGTCAGATAATTCAAGAGCTTGGCCTATGGTTTCCCATAGATCATCTGTAAGGTATCCGGCAGGATTGTCGGCTTTCAGTATATGATCGGCCCGTATAACATCATGAGCATGATTTTTTCTTTGAACTAAATTATCAATTATACCAATATTTGGATATAATTCATATTTTGTAAGATTTGCAAAAGTCGCATCACCAACAGAAATCAGAAACTCGGAAGATTCAATCTCTTCAATCGCATCTTCAAAGTCAGGATATAACCTGCCGAAAGGCTTTTTCAGCTCAGCAATTAAATCCTTGTTTTCTGCATCTAAACGTAACACATAAACCCCTTCTATCTTACTCTTAAACAATATTCTCCAGGAATTTCAATATTCAATTCACGAGCAATTCTGGACTCGTCAGGATCAGTTATAATCAAAAGACCACTCCAGTTATCTGAAGTTGGATTGCCGCAGCTAGGGCATTGGTCCTTATCTGAAATCATTTTACAAACTGTACAAGCTTTCATTCTTAACCATTCCTACTTTTTTGTTTTGCTTCTTCAATCCATTCGAATCTGCCGAGGTTGGTCTGTCTCATAGTGAGAGGAATCTTGGAGTTTCTATGATTTTCCATGCTGTTAATGGATTCGTCCTTAATGGAAACACTAACCGCTCTGGCCCTTACCAAGTCACCAACATCCAAAGTCTTATTAGATTCTTTTGCGATTAAAGCTTGTCTTTTAGCATCATAGTTAATATAATCATCAGTTACTTGTGAAACATGGATTAAACCATCCATAGCTCCGATTTTAACAAAAGCGCCGTAATCAGCAATGTCTATTACTTCACCGTTAAAAATTTCATGTTGCTCAGGTTTAAAGAAGATAGCATTGAAAATGACCTTATGGTATGAAGCACCGTCACCCATAATAAGTTTTCCATCACCAATTTCTTCAATTTCATTAACACAAATGAGTAAACCAAGTTTTTTGTCTAAACGACCTTCATAAGTTTCGTTTAAGGTTTCTATTGCAACTTCTATGAGAGGCTCATCAAATTTGTAAGGTGGTATTCTTACAATGTCCTCAATTTTTGTCTTATAATACAAAGTAATCCCTCATTTTTTTAATAAGTTTAATTAATATTATATTTTACCTTCAACAGCAATATATTTTTTTTGTCTTAGATACACTATTGTTATCCCTTTATCTTTTGCACGATTTTTCAATTCTATATCATTTGTAGCTAAAACTTCTGAAACTCTCAGTAACGCATCATCCACAGTTTCATTTTCCAGTAATGAAATATCCTTTATTTCAACTTTTGAAGAATTAGCTAATTTCAAGGCCAAGTTCGCATTTAATCTTACTTTTCCTTTGGAATTTTTTTTCAAACCCTTCAATTCATTGATAACAAAGCTTGGAGTGGTTAATTTATAAGAAGGTAATGAATTTTCAAGTTCAGTGATGATGTCAACATTGAACTGAAAAGGAACCATAAAAAAATTGGTGTCAATCACAACTTCTTTAGAGTCCATTATTTCCCTCTATTGTATAATACCGTAACCGATTAATCTCCAACGAGCACCTACTCTACGACTTAATGCAACCCTGTCGCCCGGACTTGCACAGACCGGCAGCTTGAGGGTCACGTCAACATCATTCTTCTTAGCTGATGTAACAACACCGATTGTAGTTGTAGTTCCGCAATTAATCATCAAAGGTTCTTTAATCTTAATTGGAGAAACCTCACGTTCCTCTTTAGTTCCTACAACACGATCAAGCAAGTTTGTTTCCATACTAAAGGCGTCTAAAACATCCGGCAAAGTATCCTCTTCACCAGCAACAGTTCCAGATAATGAATCTGATTTGGTTAAAGACGGATCCAATTTGGTTGCAATACCAACAAGTCCTCCTGGACCTATTTCCTCAACCTGCTTACCATTGGCTTCAAGACCTATAATCTCTGACTTCAATGTGACTCTTTCGCCATTATTGGTAGGACCAGGCCTGATTTCAATAGTGTCTCCAAGTTTGAAAGTACCTTGGACTAATGTACCGCCAATAACTCCACCCTTGATTTTATCGGCGCCGGAACCCGGTTTGTTGATATCGAATGACCTTGCAACATGCATCAATGCGGAATCGTCAACATTCCTTTCAGGAGGTTGGATTTGCTTAAGCATTGCTTCGATTAGGATATCCATATTAGCGCCTTGTTGAGCAGATACTGGTATTATTAAAGCATCTTCAGCACAAGTACCTTTAACAAATTCCTTAATTTCATTATAACTTTCAATAGCTCTTTCTTTTGAAACAATATCAATTTTATTCTGAACTACTATCACATCTTTGACGCCGATAACGTCAAGCGCCATGAGATGTTCTTTGGTTTGTGGTTGTGGACAAGACTCATTTGCAGCAATTACCAACACTGCACCATCCATAATTGCAGCACCAGATAACATAGTCGCCATAAGAGTTTCGTGACCTGGAGCATCAACAAAAGATACTTTTCTTATAAATTCAGTTTCACTCCCACAGATTTCACATTTTTCAGAAGTAGTGTAGCATTCAGGCTCGCCGCATTCAGGACATTTTCTGAATTCAATGTCAGCATAGCCTAAACGGATTGAAATACCTCTTTTTGTTTCTTCACTGTGAGTGTCAGTCCATACACCTGATAATGCTTTAGTAAGAGTAGTCTTACCATGGTCTACGTGACCGACCAAACCTATGTTAACATCTGACTGTACGTTCACAGATAACCACCTTTTTCATAATTTTAAAGTTAATGGAAAAAATAGCAGAACTATTCTTCCTCTTCTTCAGCACCAAGAATGTCAGCTATTGATTTGCTTCCAGCTTTAGTAACGACAGTGTTGATTTGTACAATATCCTCAGCGATAGTGTTTCCCCTTACGGTTTTTCTTCTTTTGACACCATCTGCCTTAGGATGATAACCAGTACCACCGGTTAATAAACTTTTGATTCTTCTAGTACCTGAAACATCTTTTTTCATAGTGAAACCGTTTTTGTCACTGCCACCGGTTATTTTTAAAGTGTAGCCATCTAAACCAACAATTCCACCATCAAATTCCTCGCCGATGACTAATCCGTTAAGAGATTTAGTGTCTTCGACTTCCATTTGATAAGTTTCAGCATTTTGAGATACAACAACTTTGAATGCCATGGTATTCCTCCTTGATTATTTTATCACAATAATTTATTATTCAAAAAGACCAAATTTACCCCAATCTGGATCTTGTTTACGCTTAATTTCAACAAATTCATATAAAGTCTCATATTCATCTTCTGTTAATTTATCTTTAAATTCCCTTTCAATGAACTTGTAATGCTTTTCAGGGATGTCCACATATAATTCATCCCCCTCATCGAAATGCTTTCCGACAATGGCGTCCTTAATTGCCATAGCAACCCTTTGACCTCTAGGGATGGAAGGTAATGTTTCGCCCTTATCCTCCATACTTGCTATAACACCAACATATTCACCGTTTTTGTTAATCAGTGTCTGGCCCTGTTTTACGGTACCGCTGATTGACTCTATTCCGATGATTGCAGGTTTGCTCTGACGGAAAACCAATTTAGGCAAAGACATGAATTTTGCAGGCTTGATAATGGCATCATAGAATGCCTTTTTCTTGGCTTGCTCCATTTCATCAATCCATGCTTCATAGTCTTCGATGATTTGATAAATCACATCACCTTTAAAGAGTTTAACATCTGAATTTTCCAAGTCTCCAACTGAATTCGGATTAACATTAACATTGAATGCAATGATTGCACCATGTGCATCATTTTCATTTAAGGCAATTGATGAATTAATTATATCCCTTCGATTAACATCGCCAATGTCGGCTTCGCGAATAGGAATTTCCAATTCTCTCAAAAGCTTTACAATAGCTTCAAGGGAACCTAATGTATCCGCTTTAACCAAAATACCTTCATCTTCAGTGCTGATAGTAATGTCCTCTATTTCCTTAAGTATTTCCTCTTCCACATTCTCCTGATCGTTTAAGACTCTGAGCGGAGAACCGGAAACGACGTCATCCAAATTAGGAGCAGCTATCTTAATACCTGCAGCTGCAACGACTTCATCGAATTTCTGGAATTTCTTTTTGGAATCTCTCATTTCCTCAAGCGGAAGCGGCCTTAGGATAGAGCGTATTTTTGTTTTTAAAACCTCGTTTGAAGATGTCATTAAAGCGATTTCATCATTAGTGCGCAAAACCCCATCATAGATAATGCTGTCGATGGTAAGACCTAATCCCACTTCCTCTTTAATTTCAAGCACAGTACCTTTTGCAGGAGCATCCTCATTGATTTCAAGCTGTTCGGTAAGGTATTCCTGAGCAAGCCCTAAAAGCATTGCCAATACTTCAATAATGCCTTCGCCGGACCTGGCGCTGATCGGAATGATACTGATTTGTGAAGCGAAATTACTGATTCTGTCAAATCTTTCAGACTGGAAACCTTCCTTGTGGAGGGTACCTACAATCTCATACACCTTAGTGTCCAAATTCTGCTGGACGCTTGGAGCTTGCTGATTGAAAGATTCCTTGAATGAAGCCCCTTCATGAGTTTCCCAACCAAACAGCATGTCTATTTTGTTGGCAACCACAATGAATGGAGTCCTATACATCTTAAGAATATTCAGTGCTTCAAAGGTCTGCGGTTTAAAACCGTCATTAATATCTACAATCAGTACGGCCAAATCCGCCAGTGCACCGCCACGCTTTCTCAAACTGGTGAATGCGGCGTGACCTGGAGTATCAATAAAGAACAATCCAGGGATTAAATCTTTGATAGTTAATCTGGATATAAAATTCCCACAGATTTCTTCAATGGTATCATTAGGTATTTCTGTAGCACCAATGTGTTGAGTAATACCGCCCGCTTCCTTATCAGCGATGGTACTGCCTCTGATATAATCTAATAATGTAGTTTTTCCATGGTCCACATGACCTAAGACTGATACAATTGGGGATCTGATTTTCATAATATCTTCTTAATAATAAAATTTCAATCTAAATATCTATTCATAAATTAAATCATTATCGACAATCTGATAATCACAAATTTCGTTTTCATTAAAGAAAAGGTTAATTTCTCTTTCTGCAGATTCAGGAGCATCTGAAGCATGAATAATGTTTCTACCGGTATCCATACCAAAGTCTCCTCTGATAGTTCCAAGATCTGCTTCTAAAGGATTGGTTGCTCCAACGATTTTCCTGATAGTGGTAATAGCTTCTTCTCCTTGAATAACCATAGCAAGGGATGGTGAAGAAGTAATATATTCAACTAAACTTGGGAAAAATGGTTTTTCAGCGTGTTCTCCATAATGAGTTTTTGCCAAATCTTCATCAATTTGAATTAATTTACAAGCAACGATTTGAAGACCTTTTTCTTCAAAACGGGACAATATTTTACCCATAAGACGTCTTTGAACAGCGTCTGGTTTCATCATAACAAAACTTTTTTGAATCATTCTTTAACCCATTTAACTTTTCTTGGAACTCTTTTGAGTTTAATCATATTTTTTTCACATTTGCTGCTACAAAAGAAATAAATTGTACCATCTCTTTTAACGTACATTTTTCCTGTACCTTCTTCTATTTCTTTATGACAGAATGAACAAGTTCTCATGCTTTTACACCTTCTTAAGGAGTTCTAATTTCTTTAGCTTCTCTAATTGTATCAAGTAACATTAAAATGTCGCCTTCTCTTACAGGACCCATAATGTTTCTTGTTAAAATTCTTCCTTTATCTCTACCATCGAGGATTCTGCATTTGATTTGCATTACCTCACCAGTCATTCCGGTTCTTTTTAAAACTTCAATGACTTCAGCAGGAGTTCCTTCTTCCATTTAAATCACCGTAAAATCATTAAAAGAATTTATCTATTCTTTTAATTCAGCAACTTTTTCAACGATTTCACTAACAGCAGCTTCTGCGTCACCAGCATCAACAATACATGCGGAAGCAGTACCGACAGTTAAACCTGCAGCTACGCCTACTTGTTCTTTGGTAGGTAAGTATACGTAAGGAATTTCTTTTTCATCAGCGAGAACAGGAATGTGTGCAACGATTTCAGCAGGATCAACATCTTCTGCGATAACAACTAATGCTGCATCTCCTCTTTCGATGAATTTGGTTACTTCGTTAGTACCTTTTGCTACTTTACCAGTAGCTTGTGCGGTTTCTAATGCTTCTTCAGCTTGTTTAGCTAATTCTTCAGGTGTGTCA
>NZ_JAFQXT010000002.1 GCF_017406825.1 Methanobrevibacter sp. | reverse complement strand
TCCGGTTATGAGCCGGACGCTCTACCTGGCTAAGCTATGGGCCCAAAAGCGCCATCGACAGGGCTCGAACCTGTGACCAATCGGTTAACAGCCGAACGCTCTACCTACTGAGCTACGATGGCATGAGACACCCATCCAACTTAACCAAATAAAACCCATGATAAAAAATCAAAAGACTTTAAACAGTAATAATAATTATTCTAAACATAGTATATAAAGGTTTTGATTATTTCAAATTTTTCACGAAAAAACATTAAATGGAAATTATTTTAAATTGCTATTATTTATAAACATTGAGCCTCATATATACAAATATGGATTCTGACATATTTGGCCTAATCAAAAATGCTAATGAAACCACTCTAAAAAATCACGGCGATTTAGTTACTCTTGAAAGAGCGGTATTTTTATCTTGGTGGTGTGATAAAGGAGATTGTGCATTCTGTTATATGTCCACACAAAAAGAAAAGATTAAAGATCCGACCAAGGCCAGACGCAATGTTTCAAATATTTATGCAGAAGCTGAAATGTGCAAGCGTCTTGACTGGAATATCGAATTTTTGTCAGGAGGATACAAATCATTCACAACTCAGGAAATAAAGGAGATTGCCGCCACTATAAAAGACATTACCGGAGATGGAGTCTGGTTAAACACCGGCATTACTGATGATCTGGACCAATACGGCAGCGAGATTAAAGGAATCACAGGTGCAGTTGAAGTTGCCAATCCTGAAATCCACAACAGGGTTTGTCCCTCCAAAAAACTAGAGGACATCAGCAACATGCTGGATGTTGCAGGAGATTTGGGATTTAAAAAGGCAATCACAATCATATTGGGCCTTGGAGAAACCCTGGATGATGTCGATTATATAATAGATTACATAAAAGAACATGAAATCGACAGGGTTATTTTCTATTCTCTAAATCCCCATAAGGAAACTGTCTATGCAAACTCATCCCAGCCGGCTTCACTTTACTATGCTCAGGTTGTAGCCCAAGTAAGATTGGCATTCCCCGATATCGAAATAATCTGCGGAACATGGATTGACAACCTGGCAAACATAGGAATACTGATTTTAAGCGGAGCTAATGGAATTACCAAATTCCCATTATTCAAAATGTTTGGAACCAAATATGGAAAAAGAGTTGAAGAAGAAGTTAAATGGGCCAGAAGACAATTAAAAGGAACATTTACCGACAAATCTAAATTAGGTCCCGAATACAGCGAAATTTCACCGAATTTAGATAAATTCATCAAAAGATATGTCAAAGAATCTTTAAAAAATAAATATTAAATCGCTTTTTTTAAAAATCTTTATAAATCCCATAAAACAAATATTATTATAATATAAAAATTATCCTAAATGGAGGAATTATTATTAGTGACGATGTCGATATGATGTGTGGACTTGAAATCCACGTACAATTAGAAACTCAATCAAAATTATTCTGTGACTGTCCTACAAATTATCAGGACGCACCTATTAATACAAACATCTGTCCGGTTTGTCTTAATCAGCCAGGTGCAAAGCCACATCCTACAAATGAAAAAGCATTGGAAAATGCTTTAATGATTGCTTTAATGCTTAACTGTGAAATTGATCAAGGTGTTACATACTTTATGAGAAAACACTACGACTATCCTGATTTGCCATCCGGTTATCAGAGAACCTCCGTTCCAATCGGAATAAACGGTGAATTGAATGGAATCAGAATAAGGGAAATTCACGTTGAAGAAGACCCTGGACAATTTAAACCTGACAGAGGTACCGTCAACTTCAACCGTTCCGGAATCCCATTAGTTGAAATTGTTACCGAACCGGATATAAAATCCCCTGAAGAAGCAAGAAATTTCCTAAAGGAATTGATTCGTGTTTTGCAATACAGTGGCGCTGCCCGTGGAGAAGGTACAATGAGGGCAGACGTGAACATTTCAATCAATGGCGGAAACAGAGTTGAAATGAAAAACATCAACTCCATTAAAGGAGCCTACAAATCATTGAACTTTGAACTCATTAGGCAAAAGAATCTGGTGAAAAGAGGAGTTGAAGTTAAACAGGAAACACGTGCATACCTAGAATCACAAATGATTACTGTAGGTATGAGGATGAAAGAAGATGCTGATGATTACAGATTCATTACTGATCCTGACCTGCCTCCGATGCAAATCTCAGATGAAGCCATCCAGAAGGTTTTGGACATAATGCCTGAAGCGCCGCACAACAAAGTGAAAAGATTTGTTGAAGAGTATGGCATTGATGAAGAGTCCGCTAAGGTACTTACTTCCGAACTTGATTTGGCTATCGCTTATGAAGAGGTTGTAAAAGAAGTCGATTCAAAATTTGCAGCCAAATGGATGAGAGATGAACTTAAAAGAGTATTGTCATATAATAAATTGGACTTCGCAGACAGCGGAATCACAGACAAGGATTTAGTCGAATACTTGAAAATGATTGAAAGCAAGGAAATCACAGCTAAAGCGGCCCACAAGATCATTGAACAGATGCCAAACAACGATAAATCACCTAAAGAAATTGCTGAAGAATTAGGATTGTTAGGTGTGGTAAACGAAGATGAAGTATTGGCTGCTGTCAAACAGGCCATTGAAGAAAATCCTAAAGCTGTCGACGATTATTTGGCTGGTCAAAAAGCTTCACTTAATTTCCTGGTAGGTCAAGTAATGAGAATAACCCGTGGAAAAGCAGACCCTGGCGAGACTGTAAAACTCTTAAGAGAAAATATCGAATAGGGAGGAACTATCATGGGAGAAAAAAAGTCTTTTGTTAAAGATTACATGACCGAAAATGTAATTTGCGTTTCTCCGGATACTGAAACTGAAAAAGTTATAGAACTTATGAAAGAGAGTCGTCACAACAGTTACCCTGTAGTCGAGAACAACAAATTGGTTGGAATGGTAACTGCATTCGATGTGGTTTCAAAAGAATGGGCAGATAAGGTTTCAGGAATAATGAGTACAAAATTAGTCGTCGCTAATCAGAACTTATCCATCAATGACGCTTCCAGAGTGATGTTTAGAAGAGGCATTTCAAGAATGCCTGTTGTGGATTCTAATGGAGCGCTGGTCGGCATCATCACAAACACTGACATGGTCAGGTCACACATCGAAAGGTCAACCCCCAATAAAGTGGAATACTTTAAAAAGACCATGGAACAACTTTACGGCATCAAGACAACCCTAAAGCATATGCCCGTTGAGACCGATAAGCTAAGGCCTACACAGGACAGGGTTTATGCTGATGAACTTGAAGGCAGGGCATACGAATTGGAAAAAGGTTTGGCTGAACCTGCAATCGTTGTGAAAACCGGCAACAGATGGATTTTGGTTGACGGCCACCACAGAGCAGTGGCTTCAGCACAGAAAGGTTATAAGACCGTTGACTCATATGTTGTTGATTTGGGCAAGGACATCAAATTGGGTATGGAAAAAACTGCCGATAAAGCAGGAATCAGAACTTTTGATGATATTGAAATCATCGATGATGATAAACACCCATTAATCGCATTGACTGAAAGTTTACAGAATCAAGAATCAAAAGGTGACGATTAATGAGCAATGATGAAATTATCAGAGAGGTTTACGAAGTATTGGAGTCAAGAAGAGACAATCCGATTGATTCATACACCTCCAACATCATGAAAGACAGCGACAAAAAAGCGGAGGATAAGATTCTCGAAAAGATAGCTGAAGAAGCCGGAGAGGTTTTAATAGCTTCTAAAAATGATGAAAATTTAGTTTATGAATCTGTTGATTTAATCTTTCATACATTATTGCTTCTAGTCCACAAAGGCGTGGAACTCGACGAAATCTACGAGGAATTTGCTAGAAGACGAAAATAAAATATATAATTAATAATTATAATATAATAAATAAATTAAAAAATTGGTTAAACAATGTTTGATACATTATCTGAAAAAAAATTCTTATTAAAACAGTTAGTGAAAAGGGATTTGACCTCCAAATACAAGGATTCCGTTCTGGGAATCTTATGGAGTTTCCTAAACCCTCTGCTAATCATGTTAGTATTTACAGCAATTTTTTCAATGTTATTCGGCCGTCAGATTGAAAACTATCCGGTTTATTTCCTTTCAGGGCGAGTAATTTACGATTTTTATAATGCTGCAACAAAAGGAGCTATGCGTTCCATCAAATCAAATGCTAACCTGTTAAAAAAGATTTATGTTCCTAAATACATGTTTTCAGTAAGTGCAATATGTTACGAATTCATTAACTTCCTAATATCATTTGTTATCCTATTTGGAGTGATGCTAATTACAGGTGCCTCATTCCATCTTACAACAATCTTTGCAATCATACCAATCATATTCCTGGTATTCCTAATATTCGGAATAGGATTGATTCTGGCTGTCTGCAACACATATTTCTCAGATATAGGGCACTTATATAATGTATTCACATTGATTTTAATGTATGCATCCGCATTATTCTATCCGATTGAAATTGTTCCCGCAAGCGTTCAGGTGATATTTACATTGAATCCTGTTTACTCAGCAATCACATGCTTTAGAGAAACTGTCGTTTACGGAGTTATGCCTAATGTAGGAACCCTTGCCTATCTTGCAACATTTTCAATTGCGGCATTGGGTATTGGAATTTTATTATTCAGCATCTATGAGAAAAAATTGGCATTAGAAATATAAAAAAGGTTTTATTATGAGTGTTAAAGGCAAAATTGCAAGTTTCATAACCGGAGAAGACAAGGAAAATGTGCCGGTAATCGACGACAATATTGCAATTAAAGTAGAGCATTTAACAATGGAATTCAAAGTCACAAAAGATAAAATTGACACCCTTAAAGAATATGTTATCAGAACCCTGAAGAAAAATAAGAAAGAAAAACAAAAGATTAGGGTTTTAGATGATATTACATTTAACGTTTATAAAGGTGACCGTATGGGAATTCTTGGATTCAATGGTGCCGGGAAAAGTACTCTTTTAAAGATATTGGCAGGAATCTATGAACCTACATACGGAAACATCACTATTAATGGAAAGGTTGCGCCATTGCTTGAGTTAGGTGCAGGTTTCGACAAGAACTATACTGGAAAAAACAACATTTACCTTAATGGTGCTTTTTTAAGTATGGAAGAGGAGTTCATTAATGAGAAATATGATGAAATCCTGGAATTTTCTGAACTTGGAGAATACATTAACTATCCGGTCAAGAATTATTCTTCAGGTATGCGTGCTAAATTAGGTTTTTCAATCGCCACATTGGTCAATCCGGATATCCTAATCATTGACGAAATCCTTTCCGTCGGGGACATTAAATTCAGGAAAAAAAGTTCCGACAAGATTAGGTCAATGATGAAAGATGGTGTGACAGTGCTTCTTGTTTCCCATTCAATCGGACAAATCAGGGATATCTGCGACAAATGCATCTGGATTGAAAACGGACATTTAGTGATGGAAGGAGAAGTAAATGAGGTCTGTGACGCATACGTTAAAAGTGCAAAATCAGACAAAAAATAGGTTATAATATGGACAGAAGATGGATATTAATATTGATAATAATAATACTCGCAGTATGCTGCGGATATTTTGTTGTATCCAATTCAGATACTGTTGGAAATGCAATTATAGATATAAACAAGTCTACTGCAGTATTGCCTCCTGGATTTTCAGTTGGAGGATCTGATTCAAGCAGCATCTCCTTGTATCAAAAGAATCACCCTGAAAAAATATTTATTAAGGACTTGGGTAAAGGGGAATTTGCTTTAGACGAGATTGACAAAAAGAACAAATCTTTTTCAAATAATCCTGATATTGAAATTCTGGATAATGTGAAAAATATTACAGAAGATAGAGAACTTTATACAATCCATTATCAAAATTATTCAGATACGGAATCACTTAACCTATCAGTTTCCTATTTAAACACATATAATCATACATTTTTATTAAAATGTTCAGGATTTAATGATATTAACCAAATTGACAAGAATTTAAACTTTTTAGCTGAAACTATTAAACCGGACTATAAAAAATCACAGGAGTAAGTGCTCAATGCCCTTGAAATTTTCAGTAGTCATTGCTGCTTATAATTCTGAAAATTGGATAAAAGAATGTTTAAATTCACTGATATCCCAGACTATTGGATTTGAAGACAATATCGAGACAATCATAGTAGATAATGGAAGCTCCGACAGGACAGAGGCTATCTGTAAAGAGTATTTAAGCGAATATCCAAACAATTTCAGATATATTCGAAATGATGAAAATCTTGGCCCTGCAACGGCCAGAAATATTGGTTTGAGCCATGCCGACGGAGAATATGTTAATTTTCTGGACAGTGATGATTACATTTCCAAAGAGACCTTCAAGAGTGTTTTGAACTTTTTTAAAAAACATGACGATGTTGATTTAGTGTCAATACCCATATACTTTTTTGAAAGCAGGACCGGCCCCCATTACTTGAACTATAAATTTGAAAAAACCCAAAAAGTCAACCTTATTGAAAATCCCGACTGCTATCAGTTATCCGGTCCGTCAAGTTTTATCAGAAGAACCGCATTAAAAAATATCGAATTTCCGGACATAGTCACATCCGAGGACGTTGTGGTTGTAAATGAAGTGTTAATCAACAATCCGAATATTGGATTGTGCTGTGAAGGACAATACAACTACCGCAAACGGGAAGACAACAGCTCCATCATCAACAATTCACAATCAAACAAGAAATATTACACACACAGAATTGAGAATTATTTCAATTATCTGATGGATAAAAGCCGTGAAAAATATGGAAACGTTCCCAAATTTATACAAAATGTTGTAATGTATGATATAGCATGGATGCTTAAAATCAAAAACATTCCAGAGATTCTGGGCGAAAATGAAATGAATGAATTTAAACTGTCATTGGAAAATGCAATCCAAAAAATCGATGACGACATAATCCTCAATTACAGGTTCATGAACAATAATCAAAAGATTAATGCATTCTTATTGAAATATGGGGATGTTTCCAATCCTATATTTTCTAGATTGGAGTTTGATACCGTTTATATAGATATCTACGATATAATTGACGATGAATTATATGTCTTAGCTCATTTTTCTCAGATTAATGAAAGCGACATCAGGGCGTTTGTTAACGGCACTGAAATCAAAACCAATGAACTGAGATTTCCTCAAAGGGATAAGACATACCTGGACTACACTTACTGCAGGGATTGCTCATTTGAGTTTAGGATACCCCTCTCAAAAGACAATACCTTTGAAATCGAATTTAGAAATGGCGATGAAAAATTAAATATTGACTTTGCAAGGCCCTGCAACTTCTCTAAAGTCGTGGGTTATGCAAAATCAAAAAACTATTTGAGCGTATTGAACGGCAATAAAATCATCCTCAAAAGGAAAAATACGATCAACTGGTTGAAGCAGGAAATAAAAGCCACAATACATATGTTGAAAGAAAGAAAACCTGGCTATAAGGTAGGGATTCCTTTCAGAATGATGTATATGGCAGCATATCCTTTTTTAAGAAATAAGAGAATATGGTTTTTCATGGACCGTCCTGAAGTTGCAGACGATAACGGAATGCATCTCTTCAGATATGCCATAAATAAAGACAATGACATTGAAAAATATTTCATAATAAAAAAGGACAGCCCTGATTTTGAAGAAATGAAAAAAATCGGCAAAGTCATTCCATTTAAATCAATCAAACACCGATTCCTTGGAATGTTTGTGGAAAATATCGTTACATCCCATCCTGACAATGAGATAATTTATCCTTTCTGGGGAACATATCCTCATATTGCAGGACTTTTAAAATCGAATAACGTATTCTTGCAGCATGGGATAATTAAGGATGACATTTCATCCTGGTTAAACAAGTATAACATGAATTTGGCCTTCTTTTTAACCAGCGCTCCCCTCGAATATGAATCAATATTCAAGCACCATTATAATTATGATGAAAATGTAGTCCAATTGCTTGGCCTTCCAAGATATGACACATTGGAAAACAACGAAGACAAAAAGCAGATAATCATCATGCCCTCATGGAGAAGGTATCTGACCCGAAAATCCGATGACTACATTAAAGAAACAGAATTCTTTAAAAAATTCAATTCATTGCTTAACAATGAAAAACTAATTAGAATATGTAAGGAAAATAACTATGAGATAATATTCAGACCTCATCCAAAAGTTTATGACTTTATTGAACTTTTTGATAAAAACGATTACGTCACCATAGACTACGACAGAATCAGATATCAGACACTCTTCAACAACGGATCATTGCTGATTACGGATTATTCCTCAGTGGCATTTGATTTTTCATATCTCCACAAGCCGGTGATCTACTACCAATACGGCTCCGACTATCATTTTGACTTGAAAGACGGCTATTTCGATTATGAAACCATGGGATTCGGAGAGGTTGTGCGCACTGAGGACGATTTGGTGAACCTGATTATGGAATATATTGAAAACGATTGCCGGATAAAAGACAAATATTCAGAAAGAATCGATGAATTCTTCCTGTATAACGATAAGAACAATTGTAAAAGAGTTTATGATGCAATCAAGAAAATCCCATTAAAGGATTAATTCCATATTGGTCATTCCCCTTTCAAAATTTCCGATTTTGACTCTTTTTTTATTGAATTGCCTGAAACCGATTTTCTCATATAATCTTTTAGCGCCATGATTTCTGAAGTCGGCGTCGATTGTTACCCTTTTGTAATTTTTGGATTTTGCATAATTGATTACGTCACAAATGACTTTTCTGCCGATGCCCTGTCCCCTCAATTCAGAGTCAATTGCGATTTCCGCCAGATACAGGTCATCCTCTTCAATGTCTGCCAGGACAAAATGGTCCAGAATATCGACGATGAATAATCTTGGGGATTTCAGATAAAATTTATGGGAGACTTCTGAGGTATAAATCATCAGCATGCCAATAATTTTACCGTCATCATCGAAAATAACCTTAAAATAATCGCCGATTCCACGTTTTGGCAAATCTTTAGCAATGGCTTTCACTGCACTGTCCTTTGATTTGAAGAGCATGTCGAAGGTTCTATAATCAACGTCATAAACCAGTTCGGCCACTTTAAAAAGGTCGTGCCTTTCGGGATTTAATGTTTCGTATTTCATTTTGAATCACTATTTACAATAGTTAATGCAAATACTGCAGCACCAAACCCGTTATCTATATTCACGACTGCTATTCCCGGTGCACATGACTGAAGCATTGCATCGAGAGCCACTCTTCCTCCTTCGCCAACGCCGTACCCTACTGAAGTTGGAACTGCAATTACCGGCACATCTACAAGGCCTGCAACAACTGACGGCAGAGCCCCTTCCATTCCAGCGCAAACAATAAAGGCCCTTACGCCTTCACTGACCATGTGGGCGATTTGCGGAAATAGTCTGTGGATCCCTGCAACTCCAATATCATATGATGTAATCGCTTCACATCCTCCCTCTTCAATAATTACCCTTGCCTCTTCGGCAATATTGATGTCAGATGTTCCTGCTGTTATGATTCCGATTTTTGCAATTGGTTCTTTTTCAGTGATTTCTTTTCTGATTATTAAAATCTGGGCTCTTTTGTTATAGTCGAAAATATATGAGTTCTCACCCAAATCCTCAATGATTTTTTCAAAGCGGTCAGGTGATAATTTTGTAATTATTAAATCTTCATTGCTTTTTTTTAGATAATTCTTAATTATTGCGATTAAATCATCATAATCCTTACTTGGTGAGAAAACGGCTTCTGGAAAACCTGTTCTGTCACTTCTTTGAGCATCGAACTTGGCAATATCATCAAATTCCAGAATGTTGTTGGCCTTTAGAAGTTGTTCGGCTTCACTTATATCAATTTCACCACGTATTAATCTTTCAAGAATATCTTTCATAATATAATATATAAGATAAAATTATATAAAATTTAACTTACAATATTATAATTTAATGAATGCTTTAATGATTTTGACACAGGGAATAGTCCAAGGAGTAGGATTTAGGCCATATGTATACAGGCTGGCAGCGGATTTAAATCTCAAAGGGTCTGTCAGAAACCTTGGAAATGTGGTTGAAATCATTGTTGAAGGCGAAAATACCTCAGAGTTTGTAAAAAGACTTCCCGAAGAACTTCCTCCAATAGCTAAAATAGATTCTATGGATGTCCGGGAAATTGAGGTGAAAAATTATTCTGATTTTGAAATTATTGAAAGCGGCGACAGCTATTCCGGCGTTAGCGTAATACCTCCGGATATTGCAATCTGCGATAAATGCCTTGAGGAGATCAGAAATCCAAAAGACAGACGCTATAAATATCCGTTCAATGCATGCACAGATTGCGGACCGAGATTTACTGTCATTGAAAGCGTACCGTATGACCGTGAGAGGACATCGATGGAGGATTTCCCATTGTGCGATGACTGTCTTGTGGAATACAGGCAGCCCCTTGACAGGCGTTATCACGGGGAGGCAATATGCTGCAATGACTGCGGGCCCCAAATGGCGATCTATAAAGGAAATGATAGATTGGATGTTGAAAATCCTATCAGAAAAGGTGCAGAAGTTCTCAAAGAAGGAAAAATTCTTGCAATCAAAGGAATTGGTGGAACACATCTCGTTGTTGATGCATATAATGATGACGCTATCAAAGAGTTAAGAAAACGCCTGAATCGTCCAAATCAGGCTTTTGCAGTTATGTGCAAGGACTTGGAAAGCCTTGAAAAATATGCGCAGCTAACTGCTAAGGAAATTAATACCATAACTTCAAACAAAAGACCTATCGTCATCCTAAAGAAAAATAACGGTTACAGATTCCCCGAATCCCTGTCTCCGGGACTTCACAATATCGGAGTGATGCTTCCATACTCTCCAATGCATTATCTATTATTTGATGAGGGAGACATTGACACTTATGTAATGACTTCGGCAAATATTCCCGGCGAGCCTATGATGATTGAAAACGAAGAAATCATAGGCGGAGTTAATGATTACTCTCTTGTCCATAACCGCAGGATATTGAATAGATGTGACGATTCGGTTATCAGATTCAGAAACAATGAATTGTCATTCATCAGGCGTTCACGAGGATATACTCCGGAACCTTATACAATCAGCTATGATGTTAACGATTTGGATGTGCTGGCATTGGGACCGGAACTTGACGTTACATTCTCAATGGCCCGCGGAGATAAGGTGTATCCTTCACAGCATATAGGAAATACGAACAAGCCGAAAACATTGATGTTTTTAAGGAATGCCATTGAAAACATGGAGCAAATCACAAAAATCAAGGAATTTGATGTTATTGCCTGTGATATGCATCCTCACTTCTTCACTACACGTCTGGCACATGAATTGGCCGAAAAATATGATGCTGAAGTCTTACCTGTCCAGCACCATCATGCCCATACAGTAGCGCTTGCAAACGACCATGGAATAGATGAAATGATCAGCATTTCCGCAGACGGAGTGGGTTACGGCAGCAATGGAACAAGCTGGGGAGGGGAAATCCTTTATACTGATATCAAGTCCTTTGAAAGAATGGGTCATCTGGAACCTCAGCTGATGCCCGGCGGAGATGTTGCGACCAGATATCCTGCAAGAATGCTTGCAAGTATCCTGAAGGATGATGAACTGATTAAACCGTATTATGATTACTTCAAATATGGCGAGATTGAAATCAGGAACATCAAAAAGCAAATTGATGCGGGAATTAATGTTGGAATCACTACAAGTACAGGCAGAGTCCTTGATTCAATGGCAGTTGCATTGGAAATCTGCCATGAGCGAACATATGAAGGCGAATGCTCAATGAAACTTGAATCTGCGGCATATTACTCTACAAAAGAACTGGAAATTCCGGTAATGATTGAAAATAACCAATTGAACACTACTGAAATCTTGCGGGAAGTTGTTAAATTATATCAAAATGGCGAGAAAAAGGCAGATGTTGCATCTGCAGGCCAAATTGCAGTTGCAAGTGGATTAAGCGAACTTGCAATTCAGGCAGCAGATAAGAAAAAACTAAGAGATATCGGAGCAACCGGCGGAGTGTTTTACAACGAGGCGATTACCAATTGCGTTAAAAATTATATTGAAAATAATGATTATAATTTCATTCAGCACCTGGATACATGTGCAGGAGATGGATCTGTTTCTTTAGGTCAAAGTATTGTGGCTAAAAAAATTTAAAAAAAAGTGTTTGAAAATTAATTCAAACAATATTATCTATTTTTAATGGTTCTCTCAAGAATGTATTCAGCCCTTTCCAGGAGATTACCATATAATCTGATTTGATTTTTCAGCTCATCAATCGCTTCGAGCTGACCGTCATCAATTCTTTTTTCGATGTCCAGCAATTTGGACCATTCGTCACCTGATGGCAGCTGCAATGTGTTGAGCATGTCGTCTGTGAATCTTACATCAAAGTTGTTCCTGTTAATGGTAATGTGGATGTTGACTTCGTTTTGCAAATCGTAGTATTTACGTGGACGACCTCTTAAAATCTTTTTATAAGAAGAATTAAGGATACCTATATCTTCCATGGCACGCAAGTGTGCGATAATGGCCTTTTGGCCAATGTCCAGTTCATTGGAGATTTCACTTACAAACATAGGTTCTTCCCTTAAAAGATTTATAATATCTCTTCTAGTCTTACAACCCATTACATCAAGGATATCTTCCACATCAATGTCATCGACAGGGTCATTGTAAGGTCCCCTGATTTCTATATGGCCATTGGCCACGCCGGCATTTTTGCGGGATTTTTTGTTTTTCTCAATGTCGTTTGTATCAGTCATGTTTATACATTATGTATCGAAACCTTTATATAACTTTTTGTTACTATAATAATGTAAGAGAAAGATAACTTTTGGTTACTTTAATATTTGGTCGCGAAAAACTTAAAGTAATAGCTCTTAAATGATGAACCATTTTCCTATATGTCCATAAATTCCCAAAAACCAATATTAAAAACCTAAAAGTTTGTATTCTCGGTTAAGAGTTATTACATAGGTTTTTCAAATAACCTAAAAAAGGTGTGACTATGACTGATGAAAATAAAGGCGAAACTGAAGTTGAAACCACAGATATTCAGGAAAAATATGATGCGCTTCTTGAAGAGATGGCTTCAAAGGATGAAGAGATTGAAAAACTCAAAGCCGATCTCGAAAAATCCGAGGAAGACACTCAAGAATACATCGCACTATCACAAAGACTTCAAGCAGATTTCGAAAATTTCAAGAAAATTACAGACAAGAGAAACAAGGAACTTTTAAAATTCGCAAATGAAAACGTAATAAAAGAATTCTTAGACTGCTACGAAGACTTCGGTAGAGCTTTAGAAACTGAAAAAGATGAAGACTTAAGAAAAGGTGTGGAACTTATCTACAATAAATTTAGTGACGTGCTCGCAAAAGAAGGAGTGGAAGAAATACCTGCAAAAGGTGAAAAATTCGACTTGAACAGACATGAGGCCTTAATGGTTCAGGAATCCGATGAAGTCGAGAACGGATACATCATCGAAGAGCTGATGAAAGGCTACATGTACAAGGATAAAGTTCTAAAATATTCAAAAGTTATAGTTTGTAAAAAATAATGTTTATTAAATAATTATATTAAAAAAAATAAAGGTGATAATTTATGTCTGACGCTAAAAAAGAAAAAATCATTGGAATTGACTTAGGTACCAGTAACTCAGCAGCATCCGTGCTTGTAGGGGGAAAACCAACTACAATCCCATCTGCTGAAGGTGCAAGCCAATACGGTAAATCATTCCCAAGTTACGTTGCATTTACCGAAGACGGTCAAATGCTGGTCGGTGAACCTGCAAGAAGACAAGCAGTAACCAACCCTGAAAA
This sequence comes from Methanobrevibacter sp., assembly GCF_017406825.1. Lineage (GTDB taxonomy): Archaea > Methanobacteriota > Methanobacteria > Methanobacteriales > Methanobacteriaceae > Methanocatella. The sequence continues at coordinate 24,608 of NZ_JAFQXT010000002.1, read as the reverse complement.
CACAATCAGCGCAATCAAAAGAAGCATGGGTACAGACCACAAAGTTACTGTAAACGGAAAACAGTACTCCCCACAGGAAATTTCCGCATTCATCCTACAGAAAATCAAAAAGGATGCAGAAACCTTCCTCGGAGAACCTATTCAAAAAGCCGTAATTACCGTACCTGCATACTTTGACGACAACCAAAGGACCGCAACAAAAGACGCAGGAACCATTGCAGGACTGGATGTTGTAAGGCTCGTAAACGAACCGACCGCAGCAAGCCTCGCATACGGTCTTGACAAAGCTGACGAAGAAGACATGAACATTATGGTATACGACTTAGGTGGAGGTACCCTGGACGTAACCATCATGGAATTCGGTGGAGGAGTCTTTGAAGTAAGATCAACCAGCGGGGACACCCAACTCGGTGGTACCGACATGGACAACGTCTTAATCAAATACTTAGCTGATGAATTCAAAGCACAAGAAGGCATCGATTTGATGGATAACGATCAGGCAGTTCAAAGATTAAGGGAAGCTGCCGAAAAAGCAAAAATCGAATTATCCACCACTACAACCACTGAAGTAAACTTGCCGTTCATCGCAATGGGAACTGACGGAACCCCTAAAAACTTAATTATCTCACTTACCAGAGCCAAATTGGAAGAGCTCGTTGATTCAATTGTTGAAAAATCAGGAAAACCAATGCAACAAGCTTTAGATGATGCTAAAATGAGCAAATCCGAAATCGATAAAATCATCTTGGTTGGCGGACCTACCAGAATGCCAATCGTACAGCAATTCGTTGAAAAATTCATAGGAAAACCAGTCGAACGTGGTATCGACCCAATGGAATGTGTATCCATGGGTGCCGCAATTCAAGGAGGAGTATTGGCTGGTGAAATTAAAGATATCGTATTGTTGGATGTAACTCCATTATCATTAGGTATCGAAACCCTCGGTGGAGTGTCAACAACCTTAATCGAAAGGAACACTACAATCCCTACCAAGAAAAGCCAAATTTTCTCCACAGCCGCAGACAACCAGCCTTCAGTAGACATCAATGTCCTGCAAGGGGAAAGAAAAATGGCTGCGGACAACACATCACTCGGACGTTTCCAGCTCATAGGCATTCCGCCTGCACCAAGAGGTGTTCCGCAAATTGAAGTGACCTTCGATATCGACGCAAACGGTATTATCAATGTAACCGCCAAAGATAAAGGAACAGGTAAGGAACAAGCAATTACCATTACCTCATCCACCAAATTGTCCGATGAGGAAATCGAACAGAAAATCAAAGAAGCGGAAATGAACGCTGAAGCCGATGCAAAAAGACAGGAAGAAATTGAAATCAGAAACAATGCAGACTCATTAATTTACACTTCAGAAAAAACCTTAGATGAACTCAAAGATCAAGTATCTGAAGATGAAAAAACTAAAGTCGAAGGACTTGTAGCTGAATTAAGAGAACTCATAGCTGGCGATGACGTTGATGCCATTAAAGCAAAGTCTGATGAACTCTCAAATGCAGTTCAGGAAATCAGTGTAAGAATTTACCAACAAGCACAAGCTGAAGCGCAAGCTCAACAGCAAGCTGGAGCTGACCCTAATGCAGGTGCTGATGACGGCGATGATGACACAATTGATGCAGACTATGAAGTAAAAGACGATTAGATTAAATAATACAGTTTTATTAAGATTGTTTAGGTTTATTTAACAAATCAGAATCAGAATCAAAAAAATAGTAAAACTAACAATTAAAATAAAACTATTATTTATTCTATATTTATTTTTTTTAAGGTGAACAAATGGCAGACAAGCGAGATTATTATGAGGTTCTAGGCGTGGACAAAAACGCCGATGAAAAAACAATTAAAAAAGCTTATCGTAAATTAGCCAGGCAATACCATCCGGACGTTTGTGATGAACCAGATGCGGAAGATAAGTTTAAGGAAGTTAGTGAAGCTTACGCTGTCTTGTCTGATGATGAAAAACGTCAAAGATATGATCAGTTCGGTCATGCCGGAATGGATGGATTTACAGCAGAAGACTTCTATCAAAACGTGAACTTCGAAGACATCTTCCAGGGATTCGACATCGGAAACATATTCGACATGTTCGGATTTGGAGGAGGTTCACGCTCAAGGGCAAGGACCGGCCCTCAAAGGGGATCCGATATCTACACCGAAGTTCCGATTACACTTGAAGAAGCATTCAACGGCTGTGAAAAGGAAATCAAAATCACAAGAAGCGAATTATGTCCGACATGCCACGGTTCAAAATCAAAACCAGGATCAGAACCTGAAACATGCAGCACCTGTGGCGGAACCGGTCAAATCAAAGAAGTCAGCAACACATTCCTGGGTCAGATGGTGAATGTGCGTCCATGCAGAGAATGTGGCGGAACAGGTAAGATAATTACAGACCCGTGTGATGACTGTCACGGTAAAGGAAGCAAAAGAAAAACAAAAACAATTAAAATCGAAATTCCCGAAGGAGTCAATGAAGGCAACCACCTAAGAGTATCCGGTGAAGGAAACTGCGGTGAAAGGGCAGGCCTTGAAGGAGATTTGATTGTAACCGTCCATGTGAAAAGACACAAGAAATTCACCCGTGAAGGCGACCACTTATACATGGAACAGCAAGTCAGCTTCCCGCAGGCAGCATTGGGTGATGTTTTAAGCATCCCTACCATTGAGGGAAAAGAGGTTGAATTCAAGATTGCTCCCGGAACACAAAGCGAAACAGTCTACAAATTAAGAGGCCAGGGAATGAATTCCGTAAAGCACAACGGTAGAGGAAACATGTATGTGACTGTCAAGGTTGTAGTTCCGAAAAAATTAAGTCAAAAACAAAAAGATTTACTTAATCAATTCGCTGAGATAAGCGGAGATGAAATCAAACATGTTGAAAGAGGACTCTTCGACAGGGTCAAAGATGCAATGAAGTAGATTAGTTTTCACTAATTTACTTTCCCCCCATTTTCTTATTTTTAGAGCCAATTAAATTAATAGATAAAACTTATTTTTACTGAATTATTTAGTGGCAATTTAATAATTCTTAATGGTCTTTGTTAAAAAATATGTTGCACCTAATGAAATATAGATGAATCGGATAAAGTTTGATATTTTAGAAAAAATTAGTGATTCAGGCGTTGGTCATTAAAAAATAAAAAAAATATAGAGATTAAAAATCTCTATTTGACGGTAATTTTAACTGATTTTGCAACTTTGTTGTAAAGGTTATTGCCGGCGAATGTGACCTTAGCGGTGTATTTGCCTTTTTTGGTTAACTTTTTAATCTTAAAGATAGCTTTACCTTTAGCGTTAGTGGTGGCCTTGTAGGTTTTACCTTTAATTTTTAAAGTGAGTTTAGCCTTTTTAATTGCTTTACCTTTACTGTCTTTTAAAGTTACAGTGTATTTTTTGGTTTTAACTTTTGCTTTGTAAGTCTTTTTAGCAGCAGTTAATTTGGTTGCTTCTTTTGTGACTTTGATAGTTGGAGTTGCAGTGGATGCTGCATATTTATCATCGCCATCAAATTTAATGGTCATTTTATAACTGCCCGCTTTTGTTGCAGCAACTTTGTAGGTTACTTCACCTTTAGCATTGGTAGTTGCAGTGGAAGTCTTACCATTGAATGTAATGGTTACTTTTTTACCTGCCAAAACATTACCTGAATTATCTTTTAAGACAATTTTGTAGTTGGATCCTGATTTGGTTGCAGTTACTAAAAGTGATTTGTTAGGAGCTGTGAAAGCAGTAGGTTTTTTGGTTACAGTAATCATTGTTACAATTGATTTAAATCCATAATCGGAATCACCATCAAATTTGACTGTAGCGCCATATTCATCAGGGACCAAATCAATATCAAATGCTGCATTACCGTCGAAATCACTAACAGTGGTGTAAACTACGCCATCAATTATCAATTTGATGGTTTTGTTTCCGACAGGTTGACCATTTTCATCTAAGACTTTAGCTATGAATTGGTCAGCACTTCCATATACTTTAGTGAATTCATCAGCAACTAAAATAACTTTTATGTATTTATTTTTAGTCTCAGGATTTCCAGTGGCGTTGATATTACCTAATCCAATAATAGCATTGTTACCTGCACCATTACTACTTAATAAATCGTTATTAGTAATATTACCACTATTATCACCTAAAACAGCCGCATAATATCCTGTGGTTTCAACAACATTATCAATAATAGTAAAGTTACCTTTTGCCACTTCAATACCAGTAGTATCGGTTCCCATATTGTCCCAAATAGGTAAATCACCTTCATTGGAAGCGGATGAATCAATGGTGTTTTCAACAACTGTTAAGTTATTAACATATGCTCCAACACCAATGGTGTGGTTACCTTTAACTTCAATATTGTTTTTGTATAAGATAGCCTCATCACCACCAATTTCTACACCTACAACATAATATGCCTCACCAGAAATGTTATTATACCCGATCAAGACATAAAGGTCTTGGCCGTTCATACCCGCATAAATAGGATAAGCACTGTTTGGAGCGGTTACATTAATATTATTAGCCACAATAATACCTGAGGCCGGACTTTCAATGTCAATACCATTAGCATAATAATTTGAAGTTGATGTAATGTTATTATTAATGATTTCAAATTGGTTTCCGGATACTTTAAGAGCATAGATGTATTGATTACCTTTTACATTAATCCTATTTTCAGTTATTTCTGGGAAATTTGAATTACTTATATCTATAGCCCTGATAGTATCAAAGTAACCTACAATATCTCCGTAAGAAACAGTGACGTTATTATTTCCAAATACTAAATCTTCAATATAATCAAATACAATACCTTCAGCAATAATCTTTTCCTCATAAGTTGGAGCAGGACCGTAAATTATATCCGCTGCCGGAATTACAAGATCAAATTCATTATTTTGGACAACTGCCTTAGTTTCAAAGATATAAACACCATTTGTAACAACTTGACCATCAGTTTTGCCGACGAAAGTGATGTTATTTCCAGTCATTGCTAACATGCCTATTTCGGTGACTTTTACTGCATAATTATCCAAATTTCCACAAGCAAATACGCCAATGGTGTTGTTTTCCAAAATGACTTCAAAATCATTTTCATTCTCTCCAACACTGATAACACCAACACAAGAAGACGCAATCTTGTTGTTTTTAATGTCCGCACTACCTAATGTTGAAATACCAGCAGATCCGGTTTTTAAAATTGGGTCTCCACTACCAAATCCTTCATTATTACCTGAACAGATGATAATGTTGTTTTCAATGATTGCTTTACTGGAATCTGGTTTGATACTTGCAGCAATACCATAAGTAAAGTTACCACTTGTAAAGATGTTATTGTTTTTGATAACTGAGTCAGGCTGAGCGATTTCCATAGCACAAGCAAGATAGGAATTGACTGAAATATTATTGGATTCATAAGTTACGTTACTAATTGCACCATACATTTGCCATGCGTAAATACCGTAGGAAGCTGTAAGTTTTGAGGTAGGGGCATTTAGAGTGATGTTGTTGTTTTTTACAATACCGTTGGAAGCCGGTCCATCAACACTAATACCATTAGTATAATATTCCTCACTGGAAACCTCGATTTCATTACCTGAAACCTCAAATTGGTCAGCTGACACTTTAATCGCATACATACTATTATGTCCGGCACCTATGATTTTATTGTCCTTAATTTCAATTTTTTGACATGGGCCTTCCATTAAATCGACCATGTAATCAGAGTATACGGCAACTACATTGATAGTGTCATAATCTCCTCCCACTTTATTGTATCTGATATTTACTTTATTACCAATAAATTTAACATTATTACAGTAATAGAATACAATACCTTCAGACATAGGGGTTGAAGCATATGTTATTTTATCATAGCCTATTGGAATTGAAGGCATTTGAATATCAAAAGTATTTCCCTGAACTGTAATGACATCGGAAGGTGCAAAGTCATAATCTTCATCATAAGTGTTTCCATTTACACGGATGACATTGTTTTTCTTAGTTTCGTTAGTGCCCACATAAGTAATGTTGTTATTAATTATGTCCAATCCGAAGATTGGGGCACTGCCCATTGCTTCTTCAGCACCTGCAAAGATTGCATATGCATCATCATCACCAGGGGCGATGAATGTTATATTGTTGTTAGATAAAGTAATGTTGAATATATCGTCTTCGCTGATAATCCATATTAATCTGGAATGTTGATTGTCTTCATCTGTCACTAAATTGAACCCGTCAATTGTAACACCAGATTGACTAATCATGAATTGGACATTTTTAAATGTTGCACCGTTACCTGTGAATTTAACAGGATTATCACCTGCAATTGTGATTGCTGAAATATCCAGTTCGCTGAAATCTCCTTCAAACACCAATTCATCAGCATCTGAAGTCAGTTTTCCAGTTTCATCAAAATAATCTCCAAAGTTATCCTTGGTTACTACATTAATTTCAGACAGTTCATCTGGACTGTCCTCAACTGTTAGCACATCATCTGTTACTTCCCCCTCTTCAACTGCAATAACATCGTCATCCACGGCAACAACATCATCTGCTGCAAATGTTGCGCTTACTGACAATACCATTACAAAAAGAAGAAGTAATGAGATAATCATAGTCTTTTGTTTAATATTTTCACCTCTTAAAATAAATTAATATGATTAAAGTCTGAAATTTTTGACAGTAGTTTAATAAATTGACTACATTTAAAATTTATGGTAATTAAATATATTTAAAAGTTATTAAAATGAAATTGAAAAAAAAATAAAATGAGATTAAAAAAATAGAATAAAGGTATAAAACCCTTATTTTTTAATTTTAATAGTGTTTTTAATTGTGCAACCACCGTAACTTGAAGTTATAGTAAATTTACCTACCTTTTTCAAGTTTTTAATAGTCACAGTAGCTATGCCTTTTTTATTGGTTTTGGCAGTGTATTTTTTACCCTTAACCTTGAAGGTCACTTTTTTATTCTTAAGGACTTTGCCTTTTTTATTCACTAATTTTGCAGTGAATTTGACTTTCTTGCCTTTTTTGGCAACGACATTTTTGGCGGTTAATGTAGGCTTGAAGGTAATCTTGTTTGACACCTTATCCCCATTGTACTCTGAAGTAATGGTGTATGTTCCGGCCTTCAATTTCAAGGATTTGGTTGCATATCCATTCCTATCAGTGCTGACCTTATAAGTTTGGCCATTGACTTTAATGGTTACGACCTTGCCTGCACCGACATACTTGCCGTCAGGTCCGACAATGCGCACCTTGTATTTTACGGCATTTCCATAATACACGTTATAGTTTTTACCTCCAAGTATGACCGGCATTACAGTGACATTAACAGTGCTTTTAGAGTCATAATACTCATTATCGCCGGCAAAAGATACTGAAATTGTATATGTGCCTCTGGCCACCGCAGGGAGTTTGACTGATCCTGATGAATCGGTGTTTAGATTATAAGTTTTTCCATTAATGACAACAGAAACGTGTTTATTAGCCAACAAGTTGCCGTTTTTATCTTTCAGGGTAGCCAAAACGCTTCCGGCATAAACTTTTGAGTTTACTGACATGCTAGTGAAGGTTAACCAATACGCTGTTAAGTTAGCATAAGCGGATGTTGATTCAAAATAATACGGATTATTGACTTCAGCTAAAATTTGAGGGTTTTCACCTTCCGGTTGTGGTATTTTAGCTGTCAGGATTGCAATGCCCATTTCATCTGTGGTTGCCTTTCCGACATATTGTGATCCCAACTCATCAATTACCCAAAAATCGACAAGAATTCCTTTAACGCCATTTCCTAAAATATTTTTGACAATGGCTGTGTATTGAGTGTTTCTCGCAATGGCCCCAGTGACATTATCAACAGACAGTGACAATTCACCATCTGCAATGTTTACCATGTTTTGGAATTCTGTAACCTTATAATTCTCCTTATAAACTTTTACATAGAACATATAAGAGGCAGGGGTGTAATCTTCAAAATTATTGAAATCATATACGAATGTTGCGCTTCCGTCGGATATTACTGTAGTATTAATGATTTCATAATAATCATCGAGGAATTCGATTTTAGCCCCATTTAGGTTGGAATCGTAGGTTGTAAATATGAATGTTCCATTCTCGAAGTATTTGATGCTTACATCTGAAAGTCTGCCGACCACCAAATGCACATAATTATCTTTTACAGTGTTATTTGCAGTTGAATTCACTGCATCATTGCCTGTTCCATTACCGGAGCATAGATAGTTGTTTGAAATTGAATTATTACAAGCAACGTCATCAATTATGATGGCATAACCTATTGTAATAGTGATATTGTTGTCGTCAATATAATTGTTTGTGGAATAAGACCTGAGGTACAATCCTGCATCTCCTCCAACGATCACATCATAGTTTTTGGTGGAGATATTCTTTAATTCAAAGTCTTCATCGGTTATGACAATCAATATTTTGTTTGAATTGATTTGATTATAATTGCTTATGGACATCACAATTCCATATGACTGTTTGGCTGTGATTTCAAGGTCATTATTTACGATTACATTATAATCGGAATTAAATGATTCAGTACCGAAAATTTCCATGCCGTAAACGATTTCTGAACTTAATGTGATGTCATTATTTTCAATATTGGAACTTTTAGACATTTCCAGTGTAATACCATATGAGACATTATTGGATTGAGCGTTGATGACATTACCACTGAGAGTTGTGTTTTCGGATGAGGAACCTACAATTATTCCTGTAACGAAGTAAGTGCCTTCAAGCAAAATGTTATTATCAATGAACTTATTGTTTTCAGCTCCTTGACCTTGAGGAGCAATCATTGTAGTGTAATATCCTAAAACACCCATTCCATAAATGTAATTGTCATTTCCCCAAACATGGACTTCATTATTGGAGAATACATTATTGTGACTGTTATAATACAAATCGATACCCACTATTGAGTTGGTGGAATTGTATGTTGAGTAAGTTTGGTTTAATTTGGATGTTACGCGAACTTTATTTCCTGAAACGACATTGTCTGAGGAATAGACCATCAATATACCATAGGTCCTGTAAACTTCACGCAATGTGTGACTTCCTGCAACTGAATTGCCCTCCAGGCAAACGCTACTTCCTTCTGGGCATACCTCATTGCCTTCAGGACAAACACTACTTCCTTCAGGACACACAGAACTACCCTCTGGACATACCTCATTGCCCTCAGGACAAACACTATTACCTTCAGGACACACAGTATTGCCCTCTGGGCAAACCTCATCTCCATCAATGCAGTGTTCAGGTTCGAATGTGTAAAGCTGTCCGGTACCATTTGTAAAAATGGTGTTGTTAATAATATTAGAATCCACTATGCTATTCGCTAGGATTGTATAGGTCAGATAGTTTCCTTCAGATGAGAGAGTGTTGTTGATTATATCTACCTGACTTGATTCCAAAGCATAAATTGTATATGCCGCATTCGGATCGTAAACGCTGATTGTACAATTGACAACTGTTGAAGCGGTTACCTGATAAATGAGAACTCCCCATGCGTTTACTCTTTCACAGCGATCGTTTAGAATAGTCAATTTTTCAATCCAAACACCATCGGAAGATACTCTGAATGTTGTATTTCTGAATATTGGGTTTGCTCCGGTGACTTTAACAGCCTTATTCAAATAAATGTAATTATTTGAAAATTCGCCGGAGAAGTATAAAATGTCCCCATCGGTAATATTTGAAGTTAATCCTCCATTAGCGTCAATATAATCTCCAAAGTTGTCTGGAGTAATCTGATGGGTTTTTCCATTAAATTCATAATGATATTTTGAAGGGTCATATTCCCCTTTCGGATCTTTTATTCCTGAAGTGCCTATAATGGTATTTCCTTTAATGGAATAATACATTGAAGCATCTGCTTCTGAAATATCAATTGCAAAAGCATTAGTGGTATTAATAGTGTTTCCGGTTACGGTAATGTTACCCGGCATTTTTTTAGCGCTTAACCTTTGGATTAAAACGCCAACACCAGATTGGGAAGTGATATTGTTATTCAAAACAAATAAATTGAAGAATTGAGTTTTGTAATTCAAAACACCTGCGCCAGCAGTTGTGAAGATTGTATTGTTCCTTATGATGATATTTGACCCTTGCGGTTTAATTCCAACACCATTTCCATTGCTTACCTGAACATAATTATCCTCCACAATGGAATTGTCTGAAGCCACAATTCCGCCACCTGTGGACAATACATAAGCATTTATTATCCTATTATTTCTGATAATGGAATTTGCTGCACATACGATTGCACCATCCCCGCCGACAGGAATGTCAGGATGATTGAAATCGGCACCGCTTATGTTAATAATGGTATTATCAACAATGGTACTGTTTTGTCCACCGCAAATACCTAAATATGCGCCGATAACCCTATTCTTTTCTACAGTGTTGTTTAAACCCATCAATTGAATACCATAAGCCCAGGAAGTCGGCAAAACATTATATTTAATGGTATTGTTGTAGATAATGTTGAAATTTGAATTTCCCCCTTTTAGAGGCCCTCCTGCGAAACTAGATAAGTATATTCCATTCGCATCATCGCAACTAATATAATTATTGGCAATATAATTATAGTGTGCCCCGCTAACAAGGAAAGGCGGGGTTGACCTGGTTCCGTGACCGTATGTGATTCCATAAGCATTGAAGCTATTATTTTCTACATGATTGTAATTGGCGCCATTTGCAATACAGACCGCATAGGATGATGATCCGGTGTTATTGATAAAACAATTTTTTATAACACAATTGCTCACCCCATTCAGGAATATTCCGTAGGTTGCCTGCTTTGTGTTCATAATTGTCAAATCTGATATAACACATGCAGAAGCCCCTCCGCTAAATGTCAACATACAATTGCTTAATTTGTAATTCTCTAACCCCTTAACATTCAAAGGCTTTTTAAAATTAAACTCCTTGTCTACAAAATTGTCTCCAAGTATGATTGTATCTCCATCCTGAACATCAGATGAAATCAGATCCCCCTTGGAGTTAAAGTAGGAAGCATAATTTGAATATGTGACGGTATGAGAATTAGAAGCTATAATATCATCACTATCGGAACTGGAAATCTCTTCCGATACACTTTCTTCTAAAACAGCTTCATCATCACTTGCAATAGTGTCATTAAAATCATCGGCAGCGCTTACGGCCCCGACAGACACTAAAAGTAATAATAAAACCAATATAAAATTAATCTTTTTTATCATGAAATTACTCCCTCATCAATATGATTTAATATATTATTATGTTTGGAAGTAAAGTATATTTAAAAATTTCTAAAATTTAAAAAAATAAAAAAAAGTTGATGATTAATTAATAATCATCATATTCATCTTCGTCGTTTCTCCAATATCCTAAAAGGAATATTGCTATCAAGACAATTATTGCAATGATAACAAATATCGGCATGCTGGATTCTGTTGCGCTTGCTGATTTTGCAGCTGATTTGTCGGATAACTCATATGCTTTTGCACCGGAGTCTCCTGTAGCACCTGATGATGCTGAAGCGTCACTGGCGGATTTTGCATCACCGCTTTCAGAAGCGTCTGCACCGACAGCAGTTCTGCCGCTGTCATGACTGCTTGACTCGTCATTGGATGTTCCATTAACCAGCTCATGCGCATTTGTATTTCCTGCGCCCTCGTCACCTGTACTGGATGCTTCGTTCTCTTCCATCTGATATAGCGGATCGGTATTGGTTGCTTGAGCCAGTATATCTGCGAACTTCTGCTTTTCGGCAGGAGTCAGGGAGCTCATCTGGATAAGCATTGCATTGAATGCGAGGTTTTTACATGTGTGGTGACAACATGCAACACCATATTTGTTTACGTTATCCATGTACTTGTCAACTAAATCCTTATATGTTTTCATATCAGCTTGCCAGGTTCCCTGATTTGCAAGATAAATCATCCATGCAAGGGAAGTCTGATAACCTGCCGCAGTTGTAGCGCTGTTGACATAGCCATCCATGCCCAATAATTCATTGGCCAATTGGGTACCTATTTCCTTGCCGAGCTTGTTGTCACTTACTGTCAAACCACCAAACATGTTTTGAATTCTTGCCGCATAGGAATTCATTCCTGTTCCACCACCTGTAACGAGCGGCATGTAATATTTAGGGTTCAATAGCATTGTTCTTATTTCAAACTCGATTTCCTCTTCATAGGTCCTTGAAACATAATTGTTTTTACTTCTTATATCGACAAATGCTGTGTCAGGCCTTTCCTGTCCGGACTGCTCCCTCAATATATTGGCTGCATTGTACAATCCTCCAAACCAGTCATAGTAATCGTCTGAATCGAACAGTCTCCATGTACTGTCAAAGTTCTGAGTAATCAAATCAGTTTTATTGAGCAGATAAATGAAGTTATCCTTTTGATTTGTTATGACGAGATTGCCGTCATCGTCGATTGTCCATGAGTAGGATACTCTTGAAAGATATACGTCCATTGCAAATTCATTGACGGTGTCGATGTCCCAGTCCGCAGTATTCGGAATGAGAGTTGACATACCGGTTCCCTCAAGGACATTGCCCGGAAGACCGAACAATCTGTCTAGGGAAGGGTTTTCATTGTAATGCTTTATTACGTAATTGTTGCTTTCATCTTCACCGGGTGCAAAGGCAGCCAGTTTTGTGGCAGTCAGCATCCAGTTCAACCAATCCTTATTGCTTGTAACGATACTTGCGAATACGTCAATTCTTGGCCTGTTTACCACGCTTCCGTTAGATAACTTGACTGTCAAATCAGATAATGGAAGCCTTGTAACGCCAACCACCTTGCCGTTGTCAGCCCATACGGGTTTGCAACCAAGGAAGTATAGGAATTCCGCTACACCAATTCCTTCTGTTCTGGAAATTTCTGTTCCCCATAAGATGAGGGAAGTTAACTCAGGCCATTTGCCGTGTTTCTCATAATACTCGGAGAGCAATAGGTCAACGATTTTAACGGCTGATTCATAAGCTGACTCGGAAGGCATTCTTGTCGGGTCGGATGCATATCCGTCATATCCTGTAGGGATTGAATCACCGTAGGAAGGATCTGCAAACAGACCTGATTTGACATAACCCCCTTCGAGAGCTGTCAGTATTGCATTCCATTCATTGTTGTTTTGAATGTTAACGATCACCTGTGAAGCATAGCCTGTTGAGTTATATAACCCTGAGCCTATCGGAATGCCGTATTTTTCTGCAAGGTCACTTGCTGAAGAGCCGTTTACCAGATCTGTTACATAATCAATCAGGAACTGTTTGATGAGACTTGCCTGAACTATATAATTCAGATTTCCTTGAATATCATCATAGAAGCTTTTTCCTGCCAGTTCAGGGTATAGGAATTCCATGATATGATTGTAGACCTTGGTCTGTGAAGTTGTAATTGTGATTACCTCTTCGATGAGCTCATCACCGGTCAGGATTTTTCCTATGGTGTGCAGACCGTAAGTGATGAAATCGTCCTCCATAGCTTCAAGGTACAAATGCAAGTCATCCAACCATTGCTGGAAGGTTTCACTGCCTTCAGTGAAGTTTCTAAAACCTAATGTAGGAGCCAGTTTAAGGATTTTGGCCTTGTATTCCTCTGCATTGGAAGATACGTTAAGGTTCATCTGATCCTTATAGTATGTTATGTAATTGTTCAATACTGTGTAGTTGCCGTATAAACCTGATGTAACCATTGCAGGAGTCATGTGTGTAATCAATAATGCCGCAATCCTGTCTCTTGCAACCATGGCCTCTCCAGGGTTTGATACAATATATGGATATAATGTCGGGTTTAATGTTAACTCAAATGTCCAGTCGCCTTCAGCGGCACCGAGATTTGTGCCCGGCAGCCATTCAAGTGTTCCGTGAGTTCCCATATTCACAATTGCATTGACCTTTGCGGTTTTGTCCAGCCATTTGTAGAATGACACGTAGTATTGTGTTGGAGGCAATGTCAGGTCGTGGTAATTTTCCACGGTTTTGAGCTCCTCCCAACCCCTACTTGGCTGGAATGTGATGAAGACCTTGCCGAACCATATTCCCGGAACGACCATGTACTGTTCATCAGTGCCGTTGTATACCATTGAAGGTCCGAGACCTGAACCCCAGTAATCGGTCATGTTCTTGATCAGATCCATTGGAATGTCCCTTATCAGATTACGGAAGTCACGGGTTGAAATCAGCTGATTGTGCTTGACCAGTTCATCATAATTGTCTTCAACGTATTGCCTTAACAATCCGTAAGCCCATGAACCCTTGTTTCCCATCTTAAATATGATTTCCTCAAGTTCAGGTGCTGTCATGATGTTTCTGATGTCTCCGCCCGTATCATAGCCCAGTTCATATAGCTTAACGATCAAGTCATATGTTGATTGGGTTACATTCAAATAGGATGCACCAATCTCGGCCTTGCCCGGCGGATAATTATACAACACTATTGCGATTGTCTTGTCTGAATTGTTCAGATCTTTCAAATCAGCCCATCCGCAACTCAACTTAACCATCTTATCAACACCGGACTGGATAACATGAGTCTTACCCTCACCGTCGACGTATGATAAGATTACAGGGCCGTATACCCCTTCAAAACTTGGATAGGTTACTGCATATGTCCATTCGATTTGAGGACCCAATTCTGAGTTGTAGCTGTATTCGGAAATTTCATTAACACCTTTAAGTACAGCCAGGTCCATTTCGGATAAATCCGGTTCGGCAGAACCGTTTGCATAACTTAAAGACCAACTATATAATGAAGTAACTGTTGAGATTCCGATTGTTGAGGAATCGGTTATCCTGTTTAATATAGAAGACATGGACGGAGTGGTACTTGTCTTGAATATGTTGAAGGCAGGTCTGCCACTGGCAGCATAACTCCTAATTAAAGCGTCAACAACATCTCCACCACAATAGTAAGTAGCGATAGCTATCAGTTTTTTATCCGGATTCAATCTGGTTTTATAATCGTTTTCAAATCTGTTGAACAGTTCCTGCGGATTTAAGGTGTGTTCAACCCAGTATTCATATTCCTCCTTCATCCAATTAAGACTGCCGTCAGATGTTTTGGTGTATCCCGGATTGGTTGCAATCCATTCATGTATCAAGTTTGCTTCAGGTACAAGAGTGTACATTCCCAAATCGGGATGATAAAAACCGCATTCAGGGCTCATCAGAGGAATACCGTCTTCACTCAGTGTAGGATTGGAATATTTTGCAGGCTCGATTAAATGACAGACATAATCGAAATAGTTCCTCATGTTTTTCAATAAAACATCTGAATTCTGGATGTCCTCCGCCTGGAAATAAGATCCTATGTAGGTATTCTCTATTGTATCATAACTGTTGTTGCCCGGACTGGCGCCGATAATGTGCAATCCGGTTGCATTCAAGATTTCCTGTGTGTAAGTACCGAAGGTATATGCGACCATATAATTTATATTTGCCGGCGAATTTGCCAAAAGCTGCTTTAGATATGAAGCCGTAAACCTGTTATACGCTGAATTTTCAGCAAACATGTCAATATGGATATAATTTGCATATTCGGCCAGCCATGCTCTTGACTCGTCGAAATTTGTAGTGCTTATGTATGCAATCCTTTTTGACATGTTCATCAATACGTCGACCTTTTCGTTGTGGGAGGAATAATCCACCAACAGCAATATGTCCGGAATGAACATTACATCCCTGATATCCAAAGTAGCGCCCTCTTTATTTGACAAATCAATATCCTTCAAGAGAATCGGATTATATGTAGAGTATGTGAGTTCTATATTGTATTTTGAAGAACCGACATTGGTAAATTTTGCAATACCTTTTGAATTAGTGGTTTGAGTATTAATTAGGTTATTTGAAGAATCATATAATTTAACGGTAGCTCCCGCTAATGCAAACCCGTCTTCGCTCCATGTTTTGCCTGTTTCATTAAATGAATCGTAAACGTGAACATTAATTACATTGTTGCCCGCTTCAAGGGCATCCTCATCTGATTGAGAAGACAAAACGTCCGGAACATCTGGAATCTGCGTCACTTCTTCTAACTCGCTTGGAGCACTCACCACATCAGACATTGTTTCATTTGTCTCTGCAAACACCCCACTTACAGAAAATAGAAGCAATATAGAAAGAATTAATGCGAATACTAATTTATTTTCACTGCTTTTCGTATTTTCACCTCCTTCATGCCCAATTATGAAACATAGCAAAAAAAATTTTACTATATTGTTAAATTTGATTTGAGAACATATAAAATTAACTAAACTTACTTAATATTATATAATTACTAAAATATAATATACACAAAAAAGATACATTTAAATACTTAAATGACTAAATAAAGTTTGCTATTATAAAGAGGTGATAATATGCGTAAAACTATAATCATATTGGCTTTAATCCTCATAGGAATGCTCATTCCAATAGGATTCGCCACAAGCGACACACAAGTAGTTATAACCTATGGGGAAACTACTCAGCACAATGCAGACTACAAAAACATCGTAGATAATTTCTTTGTAAACAATGCAGGCATTGACTTAAAAAATGTCAATTCGAAAATAATCACCGCAAGTGATGTAAATAAGATTTCAAGCTCAATAAGCGGAAAGACTTACTCATCAAACCAAATATTTTCATCAGCACTTGTTGATTTGAATGACAACGATAATCTGGAAGTGACTGTTGACAAATCCAAAATCACAACAATAACCGGGGACATGTACTTATCCGCTTTAAAATCAGCAGGAATTACAGCAGGACATGTTTACGTAACCAGCCCAGTGACCGCTACCGGAGAATCCGCCCTTGCAGGAATCATGAATTCCTATGAAGTAGTCACAGACGTTGAAATTCCTGAAACCGTAAAAGAAGCGGCAAACAATGAGATTTACACTCAAGCCGAAATCGTCAAAAACTCAGATGTCGATCCGGACGAGTTATCCGATTTGGTTGACGATGTAAAAGAAGAAGTGCAGGAAAACAATGTGACAGATCACCAAACAATCGTGAACATTATCAACAACTACACCATCATCAATAACATTAATATTACAGACAGCGACATAGAAAACCTTGCAAACAGTATTGAACAAATACAAAATGTTCAAGGAGATATAAACAACTATCAGCTCGAAGTATCAGATATCCTAAACGGAACTAATGTTGATGAAGGTGCACAAGGATTTTTAAGCGGATTATTCAATTAATAATCCCCTTTTCTTTTTTTAAAAAAATAGAATCAATGGAAAAAAATTTCCATTATTCCTGATTGCTTAAAAGAACTCCGCCCACACCGACATTATCTGCTTTTCTTTCATTGAATAGAACATAGATCATTTCTATTGGTAATCCTGTTACTCTTGAAGCGGATTCGGAAAATTCTTTAGCTAATATTTCTTTTTGTTCTTTTTCTAATTCTACAATATCAAAACTAATTACTGGCATTTTTTACCTCCATGAGTTTATACTCATGACAATACTTTAAATTAAGCACATATAAGTTTACTGTGGCATCAATGCCACCATCAATTGCCAATCCCATTATCAAATTCATGAAAAGAACTTCTTGAGGATAACCAAACCATTAAAGCCATTGCAGAAATTGCAATTGCACCAATCATGACATATGACCATCCTCCCATGGCCCATAAGAACGATGCTGATGCACTTCCAACAGCTCCAAACAGGAAATTATTAACTACAAAAACCGTATTCAATCTACTGCGTTCCTCATCGGATAAGGCAAACAGTCTGGCCTGGGATAAAACAGAAATCCCCTGCACGCCGATTGAAAGTGTAGCTGCAATAATTATAATCGCTATAATGGAATCTGAAAAGATAAATCCGCAAACCATGGTTATAAGACAAATCAATATGAACACTCCAAGAGCAGGTACGCTTAAACCTTTATCCTGTAGTTTTCCTATTCCCAATCCTGCTATAGCTGCAACAAGACCCGCTAAGCTAACAAGACCTATTTGGAACGTGTCATAATTGAAGGGTGAAGCTGACAACAGGAATGTTAATGAAGTCCAGAATATATTGAAAACCAAACCAAAAATCAATCCGCTATGAAGCAAAATTCTTACCAGAGTACTATGTCGTTTGAATGTAGTGAATACGCTGAATAACAGCCCTTTATAGGATTCAAGTTTATTTTTCCTTGGAATTTCCGGCAAGACATATATCATGACTAAAGCCATCACAAGGTTCAATACGGCTGCGATAATGTAGACTGACCTCCAGCCCCATAATCCTGCAATTATTCCGCTGAAAAATCTTGAAAACAATATTCCTGTAGTTATTCCAGAGGATACGATCCCAACAATATGACCTCTTTCCTCATCTCTGCTTAAATCGCCGGCAAGAGGCAAAATAATTTGCCCAGAGATAGTTACAATACCCATACTGAATAATGATAATGCCAATATTATGAATGAGGGGGATAATGCACATGAAATCAATGCAATAATTGACAATGTCATTACAATGGCAATTAATCTTTTTCTACGTACAAAATCACCTAACGGAACAATAAACAAGATGCCTATTGCATATCCGATTTGAGTAGCTGTTACTAGGAATCCTCCGCTGGCCGGAGAAAGTCCGAACCCATTTGTAATCTGTACGAGTAATGGCTGAGCCCATATAAATTACCAATTGCAAGACCTGAACATATTGCAAATAACCCCGCCAATAATGTTGTCATCCTAACTGTTCTGTTTTCACTTTTCATAATACCACATTCCATTAATGTAAATCTAATAATTAATTCTATTTAAAGATAAGGTGGCATCAATGCCATTGAAAAAGTTAAAATGCATTTAAAACTAACAATTAAATATGGATGAAAAAAAACTCAGATATTATGAGAGAAAATATGAAAGAAATCCTGTTGAAGATGCAATAAAAGACATAAGCAACAAATGGACATTGCATATTTTAAGAGACCTGTTTTTAGGAAAAAGCCATTTTAATGAATTTCAAACAAACAGAAAAACATTAGACAACAAATCATTGACCAGATGTTTGAAGACAATGGAAAAGAACGGGTTGATTATGAGACTGACAGAAGATGACGAAATCACTTACCACCTTACCGAAAAAGGGCATTCCCTGAATAAGGTATTTTATGAGTTATTGCTCTTTGCATTGAATAATGATAAGAACAACGAACATTATAACGATTATGAAAAAGAAGAATTGAAAGAGATGTATCTTGATATTCTGGATTTGAAATGAATATTCAAGTTATTTCTCCGGTTTCAATTCGCCATAAAAATAAGATGCGGTTGCACCGCCATCAATCAGGTAATCAGTTCCTGTTATGAATGCTCCCTTATCTGACATCATCAGTTCCGCAACATTTGCAACCTCATCCGCAATTCCGGGCCTTCCTGCAGGAGCCTTGGCGAACATGTTTTTGTAAAAATCCCCTCTAGGACCATTGAATTCGTCCAAAGCAAGCGGAGTCACTATAATTCCTGGTGATATGGAATTTACTCTTGCTCCTCTTTTCGCCCATCTGCATGATTCATACATTACCCTTTTTTCATTGCATCTTTTTGCAAGTTGATATGCGTGCAATGTATCACGGATGTTTTCCTTTTGAAGAACTTCCAAATCCAACAGCTCTTCTGTTGGAGTGGTGGCCAATTGTTCATCTATTTCAGCTCCAAGCTGTTCCATCCTATGGCCTGATTGTGAAGAAATTGTCACACCTACACCATTTTCCTTGATTACTTTACCAACCTCTTCAAGAAGCACTGCAGTCCCGTATAAGTCAACTTTAAGAATTGCTTCTATTGGAGCTTGTGACGGGGATACGCCTGCAGCATTGATGAAATATGCAATTTCCCCATATTTTTGAGCTTGAGAAATAAGATTTAAAATGGATTCCCTCGAAGATATATCGCATTCAAAGATTTCTGTATCATAACCGGCTTCGGTCATTATTCTTGAAACGACTTTTGCGTTTTCTATGCTTTTATCTCCAATTACTATTTTTTTACCATGACCAATTCTCCTGGCAATTGCCATTCCTATTTGGCCAGCCCCTGTTAAAAGTACTACATCATTCATGAAAATATTTATGAAAAAATAAATATATAAATGTTTACTATCGCAACAATTATTTTAAATATCAATACTGCTTCACACAAAGGGTATCAAATCACTGAAGATTATAATGGCAAATCCTTTCTTTCAAACCATATTATACCAATAATATACAATATTATTCCTATTAAAGCCATTATCATGAATTCCTGACTATATCCACTATTGTTTACTATGTTTGAAGGATTGAACAACGTATTTAATGTAAAATATTCAAGAAATTCCAGGGAATCTGATAATTTGATGAATAGGCTGATTACAAAAAACATGAGTGGCAATCCACCGCCTATTAATAGGGAATTTTTAGATGTGTTGAATATGCAGGATGAACAAAAAGAAATTGAACTTATTGCGAAATGGTATAAGAATACTCCGAGATTAAGCATTAAAAAAGTATCCACGTCCAAAGCATCCGGCTGAAAAGCATTGGCGGCAGTGATTCCGACTATTGTAGCAACACCCCACATTACCATTAAAGACAAAATCAAATACAGCGCACTTGTAATTGTGAGTTTATGTCTGCTCATGGGAGTTGATAAAAAGCTTGCCATGCTTCCCCTATCCACAGGTTCGGCTATCATCCTATTTGCAACGACGATAGAATAAACCATTGGGAAAATAATTGCCATTAATGCATAGAATGAATTTGACATGAAACCTATTAATGTGCCATTACCTGTCAAGATATTTGAAGCAATGGTGCCCTTTGTAGTATTGCTTATCCCACTAATTGTTTCAGGTGTGAAAACGTTGCACATGACAATTAAAAAAGCACAAAGTACAAGAGTGAATGCCGCTAAAAATTTAAAGTTAGATTTGACGAGATAACTAAAATACCTGATGCTAAACATTTTCTTCATCCCCATAGAATTTCATGAAATAATCTTCCAAGGTATGTTTTTCCTCTTTAAGAAAAAGTAAGTCGCAAGAAGACAAATTGGAAATTAGACTGTTGATTTCCTCGTCTACAATTGAAATTATGGCCTGATTCTTATCTGCTTTGAATACGTCACTTGGATATAAATCTCTTATTTTGTTGAAATCGTTTTCATTTTTGAATTCTATTTTATATGTTTTATTTTTAGTATGCCTTAAATCGGCCATCACAACTTCCTTAATGAGTTTACCTTTTTTAAGGATGCCCACCCGATCACACAATTTGCTTATTTCCTCAAAAATGTGTGAGGATAAGATTATTGTCTTGCCTTTCTGCTTTTCTCTTTTTATCAGATTAATGAATTTTTCTTGCATTAGAGGATCAAGACCGCTTGTAGGTTCATCCAAAAGCAATATCTTAGGATCATGCATGAAAGCCATTATAATTGCAATCTTCTGCTTCATGCCTTTACTCATGTTTTTAATTTTCACTTGAGTATCAAGTTCAAAATATTCGATTAATTCATTTGCATAACTTAAGTCATTAGTTTTTCTGAGTTTATCGATTAATTTCAAATATTCGATTCCGGTCATGTCTTCGGGCAATGCAATTTCACCCGGCAGATAACCAACATCTTTTTTTATATCAGTCTTATCCTTCCAGCTGTCCAAATCATTGATTGAGAGTGTTCCTGAATCAGGTTTGCTGAATCCCATCAAATGTCTTAGGGTTGTTGATTTGCCCGCTCCGTTTGGTCCCAGATAGCCATATACTTCCCCTTCTTCGACATGTAAAGAAACACCGAAAACGCCTTTTTCATTACCGTAATCCTTTGTAAAGTTTTTAACCGTGATAATTTGCATTTTATCATATTCCTTTTAAAATGAAGATTAGTGAGCATTGCTCCATTATCTGCTTATTAAATAAAATTTATTATGTTAACTTATTTAAAAATTACCATATTCCATAAAAAAAAGAAAATAATTAATATTTTGGCATGTTAAGAGTAACCCACATTCTGTTTTTACAGCATTCATCTTAGCGAACTACCTTGCCTACAACAAATGATTATCGGCACCTTTGCTCTTGCATCCTATGGAATGGCCGTTTCACCGCTTCTTTTAATGTCCTCAATTTAATATCATCGTCTACCATTAAAAGCCGTGTCGTTTCTGCTCCAGAGTCATACTTCTCAGTATACGTTTTTCAACGCCATAGTCTTGTTTGATGTGCGGAGTTTCCTTAGTTAAAATAACCAGCAGCTGTCTTCAACTTGCCAAAAAATATTAATTAAAAGTAGCAGGGCCTAGATTTGAACTAGGGATCTCGGGGTTATGAGCCCCGCGGGTTCACCAGACTACCCCACCCTGCTATGCACAAAAATAGTAATAACTAATACTAATTATGCAAAAGATATTATATAAAGTTTTCGTAAAAGTGAAAAAAAATCAAAGAAAATAAATTAATTATTTTCTAATGATTCAATTCTCTTATCCAAATCATCCAATTTCTCCTGGGTGATTTTCTGGAATTCTTCAGATGATTTTTTGAATTCTTTATAATCTTTTTCAAGTTCATCTACATTGCTAGTGGTCTCAGTGAATTTAGCTTGAAGATCATCTAAATCATCAGTGGTTGCTAAAGACCAGTCTTTAATCAATTCATCACTTTTAGCATCCAAAAATGCGTCGATTTTGTTGGAGAATGCATCAGTGTTGATTCCGGACATGTCGATATCGCTTAATTTGACTTTTATTCTTTTAGTCATTGATTCGGATTCTTCTTCATCAACATCACTGTTGACTAAATCTGAAGGGTTTCCACCTAATACTTCATCCATATGTGCATCGGCACTTGTTGGAACGTAATTGCGTATTTTATCGATTGTAGATGGACTGTTCAATAAATAATAATAAATTAAAACTACAATTGCAATAATCAATATTATTACAGCAATCGCTTCTGTAGCATCCATTTTTCCACCTATTTATTCATCTTTTGAAGTTTAGCTTCTTTCTTCTCAATTTCTTTGAGCATTTTTTCTAATTTTCTTTGTTCAGTTTCAGCTTCAAGTCTGGCTAATCTTTCATTAATTTCAGAATGAAGATAACCTACACGGCTTCTAGCTTCAGTAGTGGATTGCCTAATAGCTGAAAGACTGTCTTGTTGCTCTTGAGGCAATGGAATTGGATTGTCCATTAATCTTTTAGATTCAATGTCCTTTTCTACCATGGACATTTTTTTAAGTTCAATTTCCTTTTCAAGCAATAAAATTGAATTTTTAGAGTTTGCAACACTTTTCCATTGTGCAACTACGATAATTACTACAACAGCAACAATGATTAAAACAATTAATAAAAATGTTTGGTCAGGTATTGTAGAAACAACCATCTTTTAACCTCCAATTTATATATAAATTGTAATACAAAATATTATATAAACTTTATCAATTAAATATTTAATTGATTTAAAGGATGGTAAAAATTTATGATTGAATCTTATATTAAATCTGGAAAACTTACTTCTAAAATTCGTGATGAAGCTTCTAAAATGATTAAAGAGGGAACTTTGGTCATTGATTTGGTTGAATATGTAGAAAATGAAATTTTAAAATCCGGAGCGGAAATTGCATTTCCATGTAATGTTTCCTTAAATGAAGTTGCCGCCCATTACACTTCACCAGCAGGCGATAAAACCATGATACATGCTGGAGATATGGTAAAATTGGATTTGGGTGCAATGATTGATGGATATATTGCCGATACTGCAGTAACAATCATAGCTGATGGAAACATTGATGAAAACTATACTCAGGATGAAATAAACCTGCATGAAGAGATTGTAGAAGCCTCAGCGGCAGGTCTTGAGGCTGCAATTGCAACAGTCAGAGCAGGAATTGAAGTTTCAAAAATTGGAGCTGCCGTTCACGAAGCAATATCAGAATACAAATTAAATCCTATTTTTAATCTGACAGGACACAGTCTGGAACAGAACAATCTGCATGCCGGAATTTCAATACCTAATTATGACAATCACGACAGTTATGTTTTAGATGAAGGCCAGGCGATTGCAATAGAACCTTTTGCAACAAATGGCGAAGGGATTGTCAACGATGCACCAGGACATTACATTTACTCCTACATGGCAAACAAACCTTTTAGAATGAAAAGCACTCAAAGAGTTTTAAAATACATTCAAAGCAACCATAGATTCGTTCCGTTTTCCGGTAGATGGATTACAAATGAATTCGGTGAAAGAAAAGGAAACATTGCCCTGAAACAACTATCAGATGCAATGGCAATCTATCCATATGCACCGTTACGTGAAAAACAGGACTGCTTTGTAAGTCAAAAGGAACATACAGTCATTGTAGAAAAAGAAGGTTGTACAGTTACAACAATTTAATTTTTAGAAGAGTTAACTCTCTTCACTATTTTTTAAAAAAAAGAGTCTGTAAAATTTTATAGGCTTATTTGATTTTTATATGTTTTTGTGTCCAATTTTGCATTTGGAAGTCTAAGAATGTCAGAATTCCTTTTTTAGTTTTGTATAATTTCTTTATTATTTCTGGATTGGTTTGTCTGTAGT
>NZ_JAFQXT010000020.1 GCF_017406825.1 Methanobrevibacter sp. | reverse complement strand
TGCTAAAACCAATTCCAAAGGTCTTGCTAAAGTAACCATTAAAGGCAGCGTTACCAAGAAGATCAAAAAAGGTAAAAAATACTTCTACAGTGCAAAATACCTTACCAACCGTGTAAAAGGAACAATAAAATTCAAATAAGGGGAATCAATATTTCCCTTAATTCTTCTTTTTTTAACAATTCATCTATCTATATCAGTTAAACACCTTATTTTTCAATCATTGCATCAAGCATATCAAAATAACAACTAATTATTTTATACATATTTGCTCAAACTATCAATATATGGGAGCATCCGTTAATTATATCGTATGTAAATTCGCTCCGGTTTTCAGCTCAATGTTTTCATGCAAATTTTTAAATAATTATTTTAACTATTAATCATAAATTCTATAATAGTGTAATTTTTATAAAGGTGATATTTTTATGAAAGGTCTTATTTTAATTATGGATGGTATGGGTGACCGTCCTATTAAAGAATTAGGAAATAAAACTCCTCTCGAAGCGGCGAACACTCCAAATATGGATAAGATGGCTGCTGAAGGAATTACAGGAATTATGGATTCAATCGCACCGGGAATCATCCCTGGAAGTGACACAGCGCACTTGTCAATATTGGGATATGACCCATATGAGGTATATACCGGAAGGGGACCCTTCGAAGCGAACGGCGTCGGTGTCGAAGTTCTCCCTGGCGATATAGCATTCAGATGCAACTTCTCAACAGCCGATGAAAACCTGATAGTCACAGACAGACGTGCAGGAAGAATCAAGGAAGGAACCAAGGAAATCGTGGAGGAATTAAACAAGATGGTTCTTGAAGACTATCCTGACATCAAGATTATCTTCAAGGAATCAACCGGTCACAGAGCTGTTCTCGTACTTAGGGGCGAAGGATTGTCCGACAAAGTAAGCGATGCAGACCCTAAAGTGGAAGGAAACAAGCCAAAAGAGGTTAAGGCCTTGGACGATACTCCTGAAGCTGCAAAAACAGCAGACATTCTAAACAAACTGGTTGTTAAGACTTATGAAATGGTTAAAGACCACCCTGTCAACCTCAAAAGAATCGAAAACGGCGAACATCCGGCAAACATCGTCATTCCACGTGGAGCCGGAGAGGTGCCGGTTGTAGAATCACTGAATGAAAAGTATGAAATTAATTCCGCATGCATTGCCGAGACAGGACTGATTATGGGAATCGGAAGGTTCGCAGGCATGGACATCATCGAGATGGAGGACGTGACAGGTGGAATCGACACCAATCTCGAAAACATCCGTGACACCATCATAGACCAGGTTAAAAACTCAGACCATGACTTTTTCCTGATAAACATCGATGGAGCTGACGAAGCAGGCCACGACGGCCAGACAAAAGAGAAAAAGGAATTCATTGAAAAAGTTGATGAGGTGGTAATGAGCGAGCTGATTAAACTTGAAGATGTCTACATCTATCTGACCGCCGACCATTCAACTCCAATATCCGTAATGAACCATTCAGGAGACCCTGTGCCTGTATTAATAAGGGGTCCTGAAGTGAGAGTCGATGATGTTTGCGAATTCTCCGAACGCGCCTGTGCAAAAGGAGGACTCAACAGGATCAGAGGCTCCGACGTAATGAACATCATGATGGACTTAATGAATTACGCTCATAAATTCGGCGCATAAGGTGGGAAAAATGGTGGCTGAAAAACTATTCGGAACATCCGGAATCAGAGGCAAAATCGGCTCTGAAGTAACATGTGAATTGGCATTGAATGTCGGAAAGTCACTTGCCTATTATTTAGGCAATCAGGGCACTGTTGTACTGGGTTATGATACAAGAACAACAAATGAAATGTTGGACCAGGCAATCTGTGCAGGACTTCTGGAAAGCGGAGTCAATGTGGTTAAGATAGGTATGGTTCCCACTCCTTTAGTTGGATATGCTACCGAAAAACTGAATGCCGATGCGGGGATAATGCTTACGGCATCCCACAACCCTTCACAATACAACGGAATAAAGTTGTGGAATAAGAACGGAATGGCATATACCTCTTCACAGGAACGTGAAATCGAAGAGATATATGCAGATAAGTCCTATATCTCAGTAAGTTGGGAAAATGTCGGCAGGTTAAGTGTGAATGAGGAAATAAAAGGCCAATATATTGACGATTTGGTCAGTTTGGTAAATATTAAAAAAGGCCTTAAGGTAGTAATCGACTGCGCATCAGGGGCAGGAAGTGAAATATCACCTTTAGCATTCAGAAAGGCAGGATGTGAAGTCACAACACTCAACTCACAGCCGGACGGATTTTTCCCAGGACGTAATCCGGAACCAAACGCCGAAAACCTGCAGACATTAATGAAGACTGTCGTTGCTATCGGAGCGGATTTGGGAATTGCCCATGACGGTGATGCGGATAGGATGATTACAGTTGATGAGAAGGGCAATATCTCACCATTTGACTCTCTCTTGGCACTGATTTCAAAAGAGTTTGAAGGGGATATCGTAACCACAGTCGATGCGGGCTTATGCATGGACGAATCCGTGAAAGGCAATGTCTTAAGAACTGCTGTCGGCGACGTCAACGTCGCTGAAGTAATCATTGAAAAGGATGCTGCATTCGGAGGCGAGCCGTCAGGAACTTGGCTGCATCCGGACTTCTGCATGTGCCCCGACGGAATACTGTCAGGCTTGAGGATGGCAGAGATAGTTTCAAGGGACGGCAAGCTGTCAGAACTTCTTGCTGAAATTCCATCATATCCCAATATCCGTGAAAAGATCACATGTTCAAAAGAGGCCAAAGTCAAGGTAATGGAGAATATGGAGGATCTGCTGAAGCAGGCTTTCGATGACATTGTTGATGTCAATTCACTTGACGGCGTCAGACTGACATTTTCCGATGACAGCTGGGTGCTGGTAAGGCCTTCAGGAACTGAGGATTACATAAGAATCACTTTGGAATCCCGTGACGCCGGCAGGGCTGAGGAAATCAGGGATATCTGTGTTAAAATAATTAATGATAACCTATAAAGATGATTCATTCATCTTTTTCTTTTTTTGAAAAAATAAATAAAAAAAGTTCTTTAAAGAATAAGAATTCTTTAAAGATTTAATTTTTGTTAAAGACCTACTGTTTCAAGTCCTTTTGTGGCAAGTAATTTTGTAAATGAACCTTCCGGTTGCATTATGATGTTTCCGTTGTTGTATTCATCAAGGGCGGCTTGCATCATGGTTGTTTTCTTTTCAGGATTTGTGGCTGCTTGAGCCAATGCTCTGATAAGAACCTTACATGCATCTCCTCTTGACATTGTTCCGGAATGTTCTCCTCCGTAACCGTTGTATGCGTCGTTTTCACGAACGATATCTGCTGCGGAAAGGTTAGTCACCTCACCGTCAACCTCCAATGGCCTTACGGAATCGATAATATGATCCACACCTTCATCGTATACGACAACTACAGCATCACATGTCATGTTTGTGTTGTATTCCACGATTTCTTTTGCGTATTGCATACCTTCCTCTACTCCATCGTAAAGACAGTCGTGCATGTACATTTTTCCTCCTCCGATTGCGCTGGAGGCGGGTTGTGTTGGATGTGTCATTCCTCCAGGATAGACAGGAGTGTAGTTTTTAAAACTTCCGTTTTCTAAGTGGACCATAAATGCCATGTCACATCCACCGTTTGACTGTTCGTATTTGTCACAGGTTAATACGAGAATGTCCTTGTCTTCTTGAGTTAAGTCAGGGCCACTGTTTAGACCTGCATAAATAGAGGCCAATAATCCTAAAAGAATAACTAGAAGAATTGCTATAATCAGTTTTTTATTTCTCTTCATTGTAATTCCCACGCATAATTTTAAGAATAATTTAAATTAATACAAATTATGTTGTATTATTAATGTATTTGAAAATTAATTATATATAAATATTTTTAAAAATAGTGGATTTTTACTGATTTTTCAATAAAATATAAAAAAAGAATTTTTAAAAAAGAAAAAAAGTTAGAAGAATAATCTATTCTTCTGCGATGAATGCATCTTTACCTAAAGCTGCACATTCTGGGCAAACCCAATCATCAGGCATGTCTGCTGGAGTTGCTCCGGCAGGAATGTTGTATGCAGGATCGCCTTTTTCTGAGTCGAATCTGTATTCGCAATGTAAACAAACATATACTGTCATTTTAATAATCTCCTAAAAGTTTTTGCTATTAGCATAGCTAATATGATTTTTAGTTTATTGTAAGTATTATTTAATAATTTTCATTTTCCATAGCAAAATTATTTTATAAAGTAAAAATAAAACATATAATATTATTATATAATTTCTCAAAGGGGATAATAAAAGTGAAAGCAATTATTTTAAGCGCCGGTGAAGGTTCCAGAATGAGACCTTTAACATTGACAAAGCCTAAAACTATGTTGCCGGTTGCCGGAAAACCTATCATGCAATATAACATTGAATCATTAAGGGAAAATGGTATTAAAGATATTTTATTAATCGTACGTTATAAAGAAGAGATGGTCAGGGATTACTTCGGTGACGGAAGTGATTTCGGAGTTAACATCTCCTATAAAACCCAAAAGGACTTTCTGGGCACTGCCAATGCAATAAGTTATGGAAAGGACTTCATTAAGGACAGCCTTATTGTTCTAAATGGGGATATCATTCTAGATGAGGAAATCATCAGCGAGATAATTAAAAAATACAATTATCTGAAGCCGGACACCCTGATGCTTCTCACGGAAGTGGAGGATCCGTCCGCATTCGGAGTGGTTGAAATCGAAGACGGCAACATCAAAAGGATTGTCGAAAAGCCTAAAAAAGAGGAAGCTCCAAGCAACCTGGTCAATGCGGGAATTTACGTATTCAACAAGGACATTTTCGATAAGATTGACAGAACCGAGCTTTCAGAGCGCGGAGAGTATGAAATCACCGATTCGGTTTCCCTGCAGATAGATGACGGCAAAACAGTAATAGGCCACAAGACCGATAAGGATTGGATTGATGTCGGAAGGCCGTGGGAACTGATTGAAGTTAATGAGGAGCTGATTTCCCAACTCAAGACTGACATTAAAGGAAAAATCGAAGACGGAGCTCATATTCACGGTGAAATATTCCTCGACGAAGGCAGCATTATCCGTGCAGGGGTATACATTGAAGGGAATGTGTACATAGGAAAGGACTGTGACATAGGTCCTAATTCATACATTCGCGGAAATTCCTATTTCGGAGACAATGTTCATGTCGGAAATGCGGTCGAGATTAAAAACTCAATCATCATGGAAAACACCAATGTCAGCCACCTGAGTTATGTCGGCGACTCCGTAATAGGTTCAAACTGCAATATTGCGGCAGGAACCAATATTGCTAATTTACGTTTTGACAACAGGTCAGTCAAAACCAAGATTAAAGATGAAATGATAGATAGTGGAAGGCGAAAGCTCGGATCCATCATTGGGGATGCCGTTAAAACTGGTATCAACTCAAGCTTTTCACCGGGTGTGAAAGTGGGCCATAACGCCACTATCGGTTCAGGGGTTTTGTTGTATGATGATGTACCCTCCGATACAAGAGTGTTGGTAAAACAGAATCATATTATCCAAGACAAAAAAGCAAAGAAATAGGCGATATTATGGAAAATAACAAAGACTCTATTGTAATATGCCCAGGCGCACAGGTAATTGGCGATGTTGAATTAGGCGAAGATGTATCAATCTGGCATGGAGCCGTAGTAAGGGGAGATACAGATTCAATAAGCATTGGAAACAGGTCCAATGTCCAGGACAATTGTGTTGTTCACTGCACAAAAGGCTTTCCCGTAGAGATAGGGGAAAATGTATCTGTCGGCCACGGAGCAGTTGTCCACGGATGCAGACTGGATGACAACGTTCTGATTGGAATGAATGCAACTGTCCTCAACGGCGCGCACATTTCAAAAAACTCCATAGTAGGAGCTGGTGCGGTCGTAAGTGAAGGAAAGGAATTTCCTGAAGGAAGCTTGATTTTAGGCGTTCCCGCAAAGGCAGTGAAGGAAATCTCACAGGAACAAATCGAAATGATTCAAAACAATGCGGACAATTACGTGAAACTTTCAAAACAGTATAAGGATGATTAGATTATGAAAGCAAGACAAATCGTAGAAGAAATGGATTCCTATGTCCCAGGCAGATCTCAGGACGAGATTGCAGCGGATTTCAACCTTAAAAAGGAAGACATCATTAAATTGGGTTCAAATGAAAACCCGTGGGGTCCATCTCCAAAGGCCATGAAAGCCATTGAGGATGAGATAAAATCAATTAACAGGTATCCCGAATCACAATTGCACGAACTGGTTTCAGAAATTGCAGAATATTCCGGCGTCAGGGACTCCCAGGTAATCATCGGAGGCGACGGAGCAGATGAAATAATTGATGTGCTTGCCAAGACTTTCATAGAAACCGGGGACGAGTTCATAGTTCCTTTACCTTCTTATATGTATTATGAGTACTTATTAAAGCAATATGGGGCTAATCCTGTTTATGCAAGATGGAATCTTGATGAAAACAGATTGGATGTAGAATCAATTTATGATTCCATCACACCCAAAACCAAAATGATTTTCCTCTGCAGCCCTAACAATCCTACCGGAACCCTGATTGACAAGGACGTATTGGAGGACATCGCTTCCAAAAACCCTGAAATACTGATTGTCATTGATGAGGCATATTTCGAGTATTCGGAAGTCACAAACAAGGATTTGATCAATGAATATGACAATATTTTCATAATCCGCACAATGTCCAAGGTATTGGGGCTTGCAGGCATGAGAATCGGTTATGGACTCGCATGCGAGCAAATAATCGAATATATGCACAGGATAAAACCGGTGTTTTCCCTGACAAGACTGTCATTTGTTGCGGCGCTGAATACATTCAGGGATAAGGATTATATTGAGGAGTCCATCAGGAAAGGCATCGAGTCAAGGCAATACCTGTATGATGAGGTGTCAAAGATTGATGGTCTGGAAGTATTTCCGTCAAAATCAAACTTTATGCTTATTCGCGTAAAGGATACAGGTTTCACCGCCAGCCAGCTGGCTTTGGAACTTATGAAAAAAGGCATAATAGTAAGGGACTGCACATCTTTCAAAGGCCTTGATGAATATTGGATCAGGATAAGCATCTGCACTCTGGAAGAGGATGAAAAATTCATAAAAATATTAAGAGAGGTTTTAAGCTAATGTATGTGGGAGGTAGCGTAATATCTTCCGTTGAATTCCACGGAAACATGTCTTTGGTTTTTTTCATGTCAAAATGCCCATTGGCTTGCAGATATTGTCATAACGTGGAATTGCTGGAGGACAATACTGAAAAATCATTTGAAGAAATCAAACAGGAAATTGATTCCTCAGCCGATTTTTTAGATGCTATTGTAATCTCAGGCGGAGAGCCATTAGTCCAGACAGATGCGGTAATTGAAATATTGACCTACGTTCGCCAAATAGGCTTAAAAACAAAACTGGACACAAGCGGAATCTATCCCGACAATCTCAAAAGAATATTGGATTTGGATTTGCTGGATTACGTGTCCCTTGATGTCAAGACAACATTTTCAAAATACCGCAAAATCACGGGAGCAAACGTC
Source organism: Methanobrevibacter sp. (assembly GCF_017406825.1). Classification (GTDB taxonomy): domain Archaea; phylum Methanobacteriota; class Methanobacteria; order Methanobacteriales; family Methanobacteriaceae; genus Methanocatella. Next base: position 22,237 of record NZ_JAFQXT010000020.1, on the reverse strand, counting down.
GGTTTTCAAGTGAAGAAATCCATGGAACTGATAAACGAGTCAGGGGTTCATCTTGAAATCAGAACAACTTATGTTCCGACTTTGCACACCAAAAAGGATATAATGAATCTTGTCGATGAAATCGAAGCGGACGTCTATACGATTCAGCAGTTCAGAAACAAGAACGTTCTGGACCCTGCACTGGAAAAGGTGGAAGTTCCAAACCCTCATGATTTGGCGGATTTGGCCAGTGAAATAAAGCCGTACTTCAACGGCATCGTAAAAGTCAAATCAGGAGAATTCGGGGAACAGGTAATTTAGGAGGAGTGTGAAATGCCGATTTTATCATTTTCAAGTAATGATATTGATGTGATTACGGGTAAAAAGACCCGTACCGTGCGTAAAGCATGGAAGACTCCTTTAAAGGTTGGTGACAGGTTATACTGCTATTGGAATCTTGTTTCTAAAGAGAAAATGAAAATTTTTGAAGCCTTTGTCACCGATGTTGAAACCATCCATTTTTCAGACATTCAAAATGATGACGACTTTGCCCGTGAAGAGGGTTTTAAGGACTCAAAAGACATGCTGAGGGAATTTAAAAAAATGTATGGTGGCAGAATCAGCCCCGACGATGAATTCCAGATTATCTATTTTGAAAAGATCCATATCGATGATTGGAGAGGGGATAAGATAGATGAAAAGGCAATGATTACAAAAAGGGCGGATATCCTGTTTGACAGCGGTAAGTTCGACAAGTCAACAATGTGCTATGAGGCGGCACTCAGGCTCGACCCTCATGATGTTTACCTTCTAAACAAGCAGGGGGATAACCTCTCAAGGTTAGGCAAGTTTATTGAAGCTATCGAGTGCTATGATAAGGCATTGGAATTGGAGCCGGCCAACATCTACATCTTAAACAATAAGGCAATCGCTCTTTTAAATTCGGGCAACATTAATGAAGCGCTTAAAGTAAGCAATATTGCCTATAATTATCGCCCGAGCAGTCCGATTGTTCTGTATTGGAGAGGATTCATTCTTGAGATGCTTGGAAGATACGACGATGCGCTTAAGGTATATGATAAGCTAATCGTGATTGACGGGGAAAATCCCGAAGTGTGGAACTCACGCGGAAACCTCCTGTCTGACATGGGAATGCTTGAAGAGGCAATCGAATCATTTGACAAGGCGGTTGAAGTATGTCTGGATGATTCTGAAGTTGACGCATCAGCAATCAACCGTATGGGCAATGCATATATTGATTTGGGCAAATTCGATGAAGCTCTTGAATGCTTCAACAGGGCCATTTCATTAGAAAAGAACAATATCGACTTTCTTTTGAATAAGGGAGTGGTTTTAATGGAGCTCGGCAAATTCGAGGAGGCCGTTGAAAGTTTCAACATGGTTTTACTTAGAAATCCTGATAACGAGGATGCGTTTTTCCTTAAAGAGGAATGTTTGGAATACTTCTGATGCACATATTTGGATTATCATTATTATTTCTTTTCAAATCCTGCCATTATTTTAAAAATAGATATTATTAAATTGCTTTTTATGTATGCAGGTATGATTTAATCCATCAGATATTTAAGAAAATAAAAAGAAAAAAAGTGGGGTTTGGGGTTCGAATCATTTTCTGTATTTCTTAATTAAACTCATTCCCCAGTCAGTCATCTCATCGGCCTTTTCTTGCGAATCGGATTCTGAGAAACATCTGAAAATCGGTTCTGTTCCGGAAGGCCTGATGATTACCCAACCGTTGTCCTTTAGGATTTTAACCCCGTCTGTCAAATCCAGTTTGAAATCGGTGGTTGTCTTAATCTCATCGGCGATGCTGGACATGACGAATTCCTTTTCATCGTCAGGGCATTCGATTTTCATTTTGCTTGCATAGTAAACGGGCAGTTCACCTACAAGTTCGGACATTGCCTTTTTGGATTTTGCAAGGATTTCCAGAATTTTGGCAACTGTCATCACAGCATCTCTTCCATAAACGAAATCAGGGAAAATCAAACCTCCGTTTTCTTCTCCACCGAACAGGCCGTCTTCATCTTTGAGTTTACGGGCAACAAGCAAATCTCCAACGGCAGTAGCTATTACTTCACCGTTGTATTCATCTGCAATATCATAGATTGCCTGTGAAGTTGCAACTGTTGTGACGATTGTTCCTCCATTGTTTTCCTTAAGCATTTCACGCTCAACCAATGTGAATGTCTTGTCTCCCAAAACGAAGTTTCCTTTCTCGTCGATGCAAATTGTTCTATCAGCGTCCCCGTCATGCGCAAGTCCTATATCTGCATTCAGTTCTTTTACAACGCTGATCAGTTCCTTAAGGTTTTCCTCAATAGGTTCAGGGTCGCGTCCGGGGAAGAATCCGTCAGCCTGTGAGTTCAGAGTTGTCACATCGCAGCCAAGTTTCCTGATAAGGTATGGGGCGGTAAAACACCCTGCACCGGATCCGCAGTCAACAACCACTTTCAGGTTGGCTTCACGAATCGCTTTTGCATCCACCTTTGAAACGGCTTCATCAACATACTCGTCAATTATCTCATCGTTATAGTAGATTTCACCGATTTCATGGAATTCCACACGGTCAGGTTCACTGTCAAAGTAGAGCCTTTCGATTTCAAGTTCCATGTCGTCAGGTATTCCGATACCGTCCTCATCCAGGAATTTGAGGCCGTTATATTGAGGAGGATTATGTGAAGCGGTAATCATCACTCCACCATCATAATATTTGCGAACAGCATATTGAACGCCTGGAGTAGGTAAAATTCCCAGATTCACAACATCACAGCCGCTTGAAAGCAGTCCCGCTGTAACGGCCTGCATCAGCATTGGAGAAGTTGTACGGGTATCTCCGCCCACGGCAACGGTTCCCTTGATTTGCGTACCGTAGCATGCGGCAAGTCTTGTGGCGAATTCAGGAGTTAAAACATCGTTTGCAGTTCTTCTAACTCCGAAGGTTCCAAATAATCTTTTCTTATTAGACATATTCCAATTCCTTTTTAATTCTATATAGTTAAGTTTTGCATTTCAATCAATAAAAAGATATTGTTAGTTTACAATCCTCAGGCTGTCCCCGCCCGATAAAATCAGTTCCATCTGGGAATTGTATTGGGTGACCTTTCCGACAACCTGCACCTTCCGGTTTTTAAAGTCGTCAATGTCAAGGTTTCTGGATTCTATTTCAGCCACCTGACTTTCAAAAATGACCAGCTGAATCTGCGCCTGTCCGTCATTCACCGTTAGAAAGTAGCTGGTTTTAGAGCTTGATTGGGCCACATCACTAATCACGCCTTTAACGCTCACTTCCTCGTCTATCATTCCTCTGTCAATATCCTTTATGTCCACTTCCCTGACTTCAACAGTCGGGGTAAAGGCTATCAGTCCGACCAGTCCGATCAGGGAAGTGATCAGGGCAATCTTTTGCAGCTTGTCATCTGTGATTTTCATGATTTCATAATCTGTTTTCAAAATGGATATACCCGATAGGATTTCACCCTGTAAGATTTATCTATCCCGGAAAATATAATATAATCATGTTTGAAAATCTAACCAGAACAGAACTGTATGCAATGCTGAGCGGAATATTCACCGCATGTCTCATTGTTTCCAATATCATTGCAGGAAAGACTTTTGATTTTTTCTCATTCACCCTGCCCTGCGGAGTAATAATATTTCCAATCATATACATCATCAATGACGTTTTGGCCGAAGTCTACGGCTACAAAAAGGCCCGCAGAGTAATTCTTCTCGGATTTTTCATGAATCTCATTGCGGTAATATGTTTCAACATCACAATATGGCTGCCCGCACCGGCATTTTTTGAAAATTCAGATGCATTCGGCATAGTTCTCGGCTCCACATTCAGGCTGCTGATAGCAGGTTTCGCCGCTTACATCGCAGGCAGTCTTGTCAATGCCAGGATGATGGTTCATCTAAAAAAATGGAATGAGGAAAAGCTGTTTTTAAGGTGCATACTCTCAACGCTGTTCGGTGAAAGCTTGGATGCAATGATTTTCATCACTATCGGATTTTTCGCAACAATGCCCACAGACGCCCTGGTCATGATGATTGCTGCCCAAGCACTCTTCAAGACAGCATACGAGATAATAGTATATCCTTTAACAAGATATGTCATAGGCAGTGTCAAGGCACTTCCCGAAATCTAATTTCCGGTTTCATACATTGAAAGCAGCCTTTCAACGGTGTCTGCATCCATAGGGCTTTTGTCCTTTCTTATGTTTTTGACGACAGGGAATCTCAGCGAGTAGCCGGTTTCGTATTCTGGGGATTCGACAATTTCGGAGAATGCGATTTCCAAAACGATTTTAGGTTCAACCTTGATTTCACGGCCTTTTGTTGAAATTTCAAGTTCCTTCATTTTCCCCGTCAGATATTCTAGGGTGGCATCATCAAGGCCTGTTGCGGCATATGCCACGCTTTTGAAATCATCATTTTCATCCCTTAAGGCCACAAGATATGATCCGACGAAATCTCCCCTTTTTCCGATACCGTAGGTTCCTCCAATAACGACCATGTCCAGGGTTTCAGGCTCCGCCTTGTATTTAAGCATTTTTTTACCTCTCAGTCCAGGGATGTAGGGTTCATTGCAGTCCTTAATCATTATCCCTTCATGGCCGCCGTCAATTGAGCTTTCAAACAGATGCTGGAGTTCATCGATATTGTCGGGGGTTCCCACTTTCATTGTACTCAAGTTCATTTCGTCCGCTGAAGTGTCGACGATAGTTTCAAGAGTTGCCCTTCTTTCCTTTAAAGGCTCATCAATCATTGGAACCTTATAATACAAAACATCAAACAGGAAAACCTTCAGAGGAACATTTTCCATTGCCTCTTCAACGTTATGTTTTCTTCGCACCCTGTGAAGGACATTCTGGAAAGGCAGAGGCTTGCCGTCGCGTGTGGCTATCACTTCCCCCTCGACGATATAGTCCTCATGGGGAAGGTTCTCGTTGAAGAGTTCAACGATTTCCGGGAGTGCGTGGGTAATGTTTTCCAGTCTGCGTGTGAATATCTTGATTTCATCGCCGTTCCTGTGAACCTGCAGCCTTATTCCATCGTATTTTGTCTCACATATTGCACATCCCATTTCAGGAATGATCTCATCAAGTGGAGGCGCCAATTGTGCAAGCATAGGTTTGACGGGAGTTCCAGGTGTCAAGTTGAGTTTTTCCAAACCTCCGGCACCCTCCTCTTTTGCGGTTCTTGCAACCACTGAAAAGTCATTCGTAAGCATCTGCGCCCTTTCGACAACTTTCTTGTCGATGTCAAATGCCTCGGCTATTGCGTCACGAACCACACCATCTCCCACTCCGATTCTCAGCTCTTCAGTGATGGTACGGGTCAGGAATTTGGCTTCGGTTGCGCTTGCCTGGCTTAATAATTCCAATAATACTGCAATTTTACGGTTGGTTGAACGTGAACCGCTGATTTGGGATAATTTGCGCAAGCTATTGAATACGAAGTCAATGGTTAGGGGTTGTGAGAAGAATGTCACCTGGGATTTTTTGGCGTACAGCTTGATGCAGGCAAGTCCGATATCCCCTTCGTCACGAACTGCATCTTCAACTGCAGCAGGGGTTGTTCCGACAGCTTCGGCCACTGCCCTTTCAACCAGTTTGCCTCCTATTCCAATTTCCTCAGAACTCCATGCAGGAAACACGACGCCCAAAATCAGCAGCCCCACCTTTTCTATGGTATCTGAATCAAGGGTTTTCAGGTAATCTGCTATGATTTCAGTTTTTTCCAGCCTTTTTGTTGTCGCTTCAAGCGCGGAGTAGACATCAACCAGTTCCTGATATTTCATCTAAAAATCTCCTTTAGCTATTTTGACGGCACAGTATTCGCCGCACATTGCACACATCTCATCATCGTCAAGTTCACATTTGTCACGGTATTTTCTAGGTTTTGATTTGTCAAGGGCAAGGTCAAACTGGGCTTCCCAATCAAATTCCTTTCTTGCCTTTGCCATTGCCTTTTCACGTGTCCATGCGGACTCCAATCCTTTCGCCACGTCGGCGGCTTCAGCAGCAATCTTTGATGCTACAACTCCCTCCTTGACGTCTTCAAGACTCGGAAGGGAGAGATGCTCTGCAGGAGTCACGTAACACAGGAAATTGGCTCCGGCGGTTGCGGCTATCGCTCCACCGATGGCTCCTGTAATGTGGTCATAGCCCGGTGCAATGTCGGTTACAAGAGGTCCCAGAACGTAAAAAGGAGCGCCATGACAGATTGTTTTTTGAATTTCCATATTTGCCTTAATCTGGTTCAAAGGCATGTGGCCCGGACCTTCAACCATGACCTGCACATTGGCGTCCTGAGCCCTTTTAACCAGGGTTCCCAGGTTTACAAGCTCTTGAATTTGAGGGATATCACTTGCATCCGCCAGACAGCCCGGCCTGAGTCCGTCTCCAAGGGACAATGTAATGTCATGTTCATAGGACAGCTCCAAAAGGTAATCGTAATTTTCATATAATGGGTTTTCCATGTCATTATGGTTAATCCAGGATGCCATGAATGTTCCGCCACGGCTTACAATTCCCATCATGCGGTTTGCGGCCTTAAGCTTTTGAACAAGGTCCTTTGTAATTCCGCAGTGGAGCGTCATGAAGTCCACTCCCTCCTTTGCCTGATTTTCAATGGCCTTGAAGATGTCATCAGGATCCATGTCGACGATTTCCCGATTCTTGTTCAGGGTGACGACACCTGCCTCATAAATCGGCACGGTTCCGATACATAAATCAACAGCTTCCATTATTTTTTGACGGAACAGCTTCAAATCTGAGCCTGTTGACAAATCCATTATCGCATCGGCGCCATATTCCTGAGCCAATCTTGCCTTGTTGATTTCCAAATCCAAATCATCGATTTTTGATGAGGAGCCGATGTTTGCATTGACCTTTGTTTTAAGGCCTTGCCCAATGCCGCAAGGTTTGGAATGTCCGTTGATATTTTTAGGGATTACAACCAATCCCTTATCAATCAGTCTAGCTAGTCTGTTTACATCAATATTTTCATATTCTGCAACAAACTCCATTTCGGGAGTTATATTGCCTTTTTGTGCTTCACTTTTCTGAGTCAAATTTATCCCTCATTGTTGACTAATCACTTATAATATTGTTTTTCTTAATATATAGAATTAATTTTTTATAGAATAATTTTGATAATTATTATCGATGGTGGTTATATGGTTAGAGATAAACATGTAATTGAAGCATTAGGAAAAGTCAAAGTGGTAATAGAAAACGGCGAAATAACTGAAGTCGGTTCCTCAGAAGTCAAATACTGCCCAATGTTTCATGCGATGCATGGAGTTGAGGAGCTGAACGAGGAATTCATACGTGAAAACATCAATTTCAGAATAAAAGACTTTGGAATGTGCACACCGCTGAGGATAGTTGAAATGGACGATGTGGTGACTGTGGGAATATCCGAAATCCTAAAGACAAACATGGAAATGGGAAACATCGACTGTGTCGTAGGGGCATGTGAAGGTGCAGGAACAGTCCTCATGACCGATTCCCGTGTCGTTCAGGGAGTAGGTGCAAGGGTATCCGGCCTTGTAAGCACAACACCGATACCTGAAGTCATTGGAAAATTGGAAGAAAAGGATAGCATTGTCCTGAATCCTGAAACTGCTGAGCTGAATCAGCTTGAAGGATTGAAACTGGCCCTTGATGAAGGATATAAGAATATTGCGATAACCATACTTCCTTCACCTATGGTGGAAGAGATTAGAAACTATCCAATCGACGATGACGTCAACGTGTATATTTTTGTGGCCCACACAACAGGAGCAAGTCCCGATGAGGTTAAGATGCTTTTTGACAATGCGGATATCGTAACAGCATGCGCATCAAAAGCCATTGCAGACTATGCGGATAAATATGAACCCTATTATTATGGACTGAAAGTCCCTATATTCTGCGCAAGCAAGGACGGGCGCGAAATGTTGGACAACAGGCTTGAAAAAATAGGAAAACCATTATCCACCAATGAATATCCGAGAAACAAGGATGATATCCCTCATAAATTGATTTAGTGTTAAATATGAAGTTGATATTTTTTGATACGGAAACCAGCGGTCTGAATTGTAGGAGTTCAAGAATAATAGAGCTTGCAATGCTGACCGTTGTAGATGGCAAAATCATAGATGAATATGATGAGTTCGTCGATATAGGCGAGAGACTGGATCCGAAAATCACCGAACTGACAGGAATCACAGATAATGATTTGGATGAAAAGGGGCTTTATGAGGATGTTATTGCAGATGATTTGATGGAAAGGCTCACGCCCGGAACAGTTATGATAGCCCATAACTGCCAGTTTGACCTGTCATTTGTTTACCATCTGCTAAAAAGGCATTATCCAAATGAAGCATATGAGACCCTGGCAAGCCTTAAATGGATTGATACAGTCACTATCCTGAAAGACTGCAAGGATTATCCTCATAAGTTGATTGATGCTGTGGAATTCTTTGAACTTGAAAAGGTTAATTTTCACAGGGCCATTGATGATACAAAAGCTTTATATGATGTTTTCCAGAAACTAAAAGAGATTCGTCCTGTCTGTGAATACAAAAATCTGTTTGGATATAATCCCAAATGGGGCATTAAAAATAATGAAAAATTCGAATTCATCGATTATATGCCACAACCTTACCATAACAGAGGACAATTGCCTCTTGATGAGATTTTACCGAGAAAAAAAAGTAACTTTTAAGAGGTTGTGGGAAGATTCCATATCTTCCCATCTGGTAGAGAAATTTGTAAAAATAATGGAGGTTGGGAAAGATGTCCGTATCTTTCCCCAATGGTTAGAAATTAATTATCGGGAGGAAAAGGAAGAAATAATGTTTTCTTCCTTACATGTATTGAACTAACTGTTCTTCCTGGCTATTGTTTTTTGGCTTCACTTTTTCGATTGCTTCCTTAAAGTATTTGTATGGAATTTCACTGGCTTCCAGGTCATTTCTTAAAGCAAGCATCGCCGCTTCTCTGCATATTGATTCAATGTCTGCTCCGACATAACCTTCTGTGTTTTTAGCCAGTTTTTTAATGTCAACGTCATCAGCCAAAGGCATTCCTTTGGTGTGCACTTTAAAGATTGCAACTCTTGCGTCTTCGTCAGGTTCCTTGACTTGGATGTGTCTGTCAAACCTTCCGGGCCTTATCAAACCTGCATCCAGAATGTCAGGTCTGTTGGTTGCGGCAATTATTGCAACGTCTTCAAGCTCTTCCAAACCGTCCATTTCTGTTAATAGTTGGTTAACAACTCTTTTTGTCACGCCGCTGTCAGTGTCGTTTCCGCTACGTGCACTGGCTATTGCATCTATTTCATCGAAAAAGATCACGGTAGGGGAAGCCTGTTTTGCTTTTCTGAATACTTCTCTTACACCTTTTTCGGATTCTCCAACCCATTTGGATAGAAGTTCCGGACCTTTCACTGAGATGAAGTTCGCTTCACTTTCACTGGCGACAGCCTTTGCAAGCAAAGTCTTACCTGTTCCCGGAATTCCGTAAAGGAGTGTTCCTTTTGGAGGTCTGATTCCTAAGCGTTGGAATGTTTCAGGATGTTTTAATGGCCATTCGACAGCTTCTTTCAATTCCTGTTTTACGTCTTCAAGACCACCCACGTCATCCCATCCGATATCGGGGATTTGGACGAGCACTTCCCTGAGAGCTGAAGGTTGGATTTCCTTTTGAGCGTTTTTGAAGTCGTCGCCTGTAACGACTATTTTTTCCATGACTTCTTTTGGAATCTCCTCGTCGTTTTGTATTTCAGGCAGGATCCTTCTGACTACTCTCATTGCGGCTTCCTTACATAATGATTCAAGGTCCGCTCCGACAAATCCGTGGGTGGTATTTGCAATTTTATCGAGGTCGACATCCTCTGATAGAGGCATGTTTCTGGTATGTATTTCAAGTACTTCTTTTCTTTCTTCTGAGTCAGGCACTCCAATTTCGATTTCACGGTCAAATCTTCCAGGTCTTCTGAGAGCAGGATCCAGGGAGTCCGGTCTGTTGGTTGCACCGATGACTACCACTTGTCCTCTGGATTTGAGGCCATCCATCAATGTTAAAAGTTGAGCAACGGTTCTTCTTTCAACTTCTCCGTTGGTTTCTTCTCTTTTTGGAGCGATTGCATCAAGTTCATCTATGAATATGATTGAAGGGGAGTTTTCTTCAGCTTCTTCGAAGTATTCCCTTAGGTTTTCTTCAGATCCGCCGACGTATTTGCTCATGATTTCAGGCCCGTTGATTGCAATGAAGTGCGCGTCACTTTCGCTTGCAACGGCTTTTGCAAGCAATGTCTTACCTGTTCCAGGAGGGCCGTGCATCAGCACTCCTTTTGGCGGTGCGATACCTAATTTCTCGAAGAGTTCAGGTCTTTTGAGAGGAATTTCAATCATTTCCCTTACCTTTTTGACTTCCTCTTTAAGGCCTCCGATGTCCTCGTAGCTTACGTCAACAAGGTTTCCGACCCCTTCGATTTTGCTTACGTCCACTGGGGATTCGTGCAGTTGGACTTCTGTGTTCGGGCCGACAATGACGATGTCTTTAGGATTGGTGGAGACTACCGCGAATTTTATTTCCTTCATTGCCGGTGTGAAGTCCATCAGTTCATCGAACAGGCTGCCGAAGCCCATGTTCATGCTTGGCCTTGGTGCTCTGATTTGTGATCCTATGATGTCTCCTTGAACCATTACTTTTCCAGCGAATAAACCGCGCACGTCACCTCTTACGCGGATGTTATCTTCAGTTGGCGCTAAAACAACTTTTTTTGCTTCGGTTGCATTTGCCTTTTTGATTAACACTTCTCCGCCGATGGTTGCCCCTGAGTTTTTACGGACAAGTCCGTCTATTCTTATTACTCCGAGGCCAATATCGGTTTGTGAAGGAAGAGCGATCGCTGCAGTTCTTCTCTCGCCGACGATTTCAATCAGGTCTCTTTCGTGGATTTCTAAATCGTCCATGATATTCGGATCAAGTCTTGCGATGCCTTGTCCGACGTCCTTTTGAGAAATCGCTTCTGCAACTTTTAGTGTGATTTCGTTTTCTGCCATTTCTATCATCTCCATTTTGGCTGTAATGTAAATGTAAATGTAATGCGTCAAATCTTTTTGTTACTTTTTGTAACTTTATTGACAGATATACCTGTGTATGTTTTACTATATAAAGGTTTCGGTTTTATGATTTTTTCAAAAGCATTTAAAAACAAGTTATTTCATTAAAATCTTAATAATCAATATTAATTTCAGTTAATCACACTGTAGATTTTGATTAAGTAAAAAACAGTAAAAATTAAAGTGCTATTTTAAATTCTAAAATTTAATTACTTTTTGACACTTTAACTTTTGTTCGTATTGAATAAAACAATTATCTGATGATTCCGCCAAAACCTGTAAACAGGCATTTGACATTATCGATGTCATCCTTGGTCAATGCAACAACCTCAAATGTCAGGCTGATGAACTTGTCGTCGATTTGGGGACCTGCATAAGCGTCTACTAGTTTGATTTCAATGATATTGTCCAATCTCAACACGGTATTCTCGATGGTTTCGACATGGACATTCTTTGGAAACACGCAGCTGATGAATGCGGTTCTAGGATTTGAGTTTTCAAGCTTCCACCGGTACAGCTCTTCGGGAAGCAGGATACGGATATTGGCTATCCTAAGCTTTTTGGTTTTGTTTCCATCCTTCAGAACGGCGGTTTTGCCGTCAATGCTTTCAAGAATTCCGACATGGATTTTTCCGGAATAGATATGTTTCAAACCAACTTCCTGGCCGATGGATTCATACAGAATGCTGTATTCGTAACTCAGTGCGCCGATTGCCTTGTCACTTCTACCCAAAGCGTTCTTGATGTCGCCCATATGTTTTGTTGCCCTTATGGCAATGTCAATGAATTTCTCATCATCCCCTTCATTGATGACGTCCCTCAACTCCAGAACTGCGTCCGCAAAGGCGTTTCTGATTTTAGGGCCGTTGCTGTTCATGGATTGGATGTTGTATGTCAGATACGGATTTTGGGATACGATACGGGCAATCATATCAATCATCAGATTATAAATGGGACTCTCATAGTCCTCGGTTTCAGTCAAATCCACACTAAGCTTTTCAATTGCAGAGGCGGTTGAGATGAATGAGAAATGAGTCAGAACCTGCACGATGCTCATCATGAAGTCATGCTTTTCGGCGCTGGTCTCTATTATTCTCATGTTCTTGCCGGCAAGATAATCATAGACCTTGTCATACCATTTTCCCTTCTTGTCTGCGGTCAAAACGATTACCTGATTGTCCAGTCTGGTTGTTCTCGGACCGAAAACAGGATGTGTAGGTATGTATTCGACATTTTCAGGCAGCACTTCTCCCATGGTTTTTGTAGGGCCTTCCTTGACTGAAGTCACGTCAACCATGACGGATCCGCTTTTCATGAACGGTGCAACTTCGCGGATAACGTCGCAGGTGTTCTGGATAGGTACGGAGACGACAAGCATGTCGCTTATGTTTGCAAGCCCTGCATTGGATTCGATATAGTTGACACCCAATTCGTCCGCAACTTCCCTGCCCTTTTTATGATTCCTACCTGTAATGTATACATCAAATTCATCTCTGAAGTAGTAGATTAGGGTTTTTCCCAAACCGTCACTACCTCCTATAATACCGACATTCATTTCAATCACTAATTATTTTATAATAAACGATATAAATAAATTATTAACCAAAAAGATTACCGTGAAGATTATGAAGATTATACGTGAAGATGAAAAGGAAGGGATTGTTGAGGTTTTCCCGGAAACATTGGATGATTTGTGGCATCTTTCACACATCATAGAAGTGGGAGACAACGCATCCTCAAAGACAACCCGCAGAATCCAGGACAATATAGGAGACAAACTCAGAAGTGACAGGGGAATTAAAAAAACATTCTATCTTGGACTGGATATTGAAAACATCGCTTTTCATCTCTTCACAGGCAAACTGAGGCTGACGGGAGTCATCACAAGAGGCCCGGAAGATCTGATACCTTTAGGTTCCCACCACACATTGGAGGTTAAGCTCAACACCCCGCTCACCATCAAAAAGTCAAGATGGCCGAAATGGGCAATAAAAAGGCTCAATCAGGCAATAGAGGCATCCAAGAAACTGTCCGCAATAATTGTTGTTCTTGAAGACGACACTGCGACATTGGGCTTGATGAGGCAGTTCGGAATAGAATATTACGGACCGATTAAGGGCAGCGTTTCAGGAAAAAGAATCCTCGACAAGAACAGGCAGAAAAACATTGTCCAGTTCTATGAAAAGGTAATAGAATCAATCTGCAAGTTCGATTCCATTCAAAACATTGTCCTTGCAGGGCCAGGCTTTGTCAAGAACGACTTTCATGATTATCTGAAGGACAAGCATCCTGATTTGGCAAAGATTTCCATCATGGAATCCACAGGCTCCGGAGGCAGGAACGGAATTTCTGAAGTCCTCAAAAAGGGAACTGTCGAGAAACTGACTTTCGAAAATCGCGTAGCCATTGAAATGGCAGCCGTCAATAATCTTCTGGAGGAAATTGCCAGGAATTCATCCAAAATTGCATATGGAGTTAGGGAAACCAGAAATGCAATAAACTTGGGTGCAGTTGGCCAATTGCTGATTCTCGACACCAAAGTGGCTAGTGAGGATATGGGCGACGATATGGACATGGTCGAGAACATGAAAGGGGAAGTAATGGTAATCAGCAGCGAACATGAGGGCGGAAAACAATTGGAAAGCCTGGGAGGCATGGCTGCAATTCTAAGGTACGAAATCACTTAAAATTTATATATAAGAAAAATTAAAATAAATATGTAATTGTAATTGTGGTAATATGTTGTCTACATCGATATTTTATGCTTTAGCTATTGTTTTTGTTTTATCAGCAATAGGTACGGCCGTATTGGATATAATATTAAGATTTTTAGGAAAAAGAGGTTATTTGGGAAATCTGTTTCCAAATGTCAGAGGCGGAATTCCACGTGCAGTGGGTGTTGTTCCATTTGTAGTGCTATCCTTTTACATGTTACCAGGATTCAACAATCTTATTTTGATAATAGGTATCTTTGCACTTATTGACGATATTCTGGGTCGAAAGAAATCCCCATTAGGAATAGAATGGGGCCAGTTGTCCAGAGGAGTCGGAATCATACTCGTCATGCTTGTCGGATTCTATGAAGGGCTCGGCGTGTCCTCAATATTCATTGCGCTCATGGTGCAGCCATTGAACATTTCAGACATGCAGCCGGGATCCACATGCATAGTAACAATCATAATGTCAGTTCTGGCAATCCTTGCAATGCTGATTTTTGGCTCACCAATGTTCGGCGAATTGCCTGCAGTATACACTCCATTGCTGATACTGGCGGCATGCATCGCTTATTCCCCATTGGACTTTTCAGGAAAAATCATGCTTGGGGAAGTAGGAAACCACACATTCGGCGTTGCATTGGGCATTGCTTACTATCTTATTGGAGGATTATGGTCAGTGCTTGTCTTCGGTTTCATAACAACAGCATTGATTGCATTCGTTAGAAGGAATACCCTAAGAGTATTCTTCAGACAGCAATTAAGAATGCTTGACCCTACTTTCGGAGATTATTTTATGGATGTCCTGACAGGCGGAGGATTGGGAGACCTCTTAAGAAAATGGATTTTAAAAGACAAGCAATACAATGTCAAAAATCCTGTTTTAATTTCATTGGGTTTCAGAAGACTATTGTATAATCCATATGCATCACATCCAAGGAGTTACACTCCAAGTAATGAAAAAGTAAGGCTGCAGAAAAGAGGATAAACCATGAAATGTCTATTTGTCGTCACTGGAAGAGGATTGGGCGGTGATGCTGTAATTGCATTAAATGCCATTAGTGCACTTGAAAGGAGGGGCGTCGAATGCGATGTCGCTCTTGATGAATCTGCACCGGGGCTTTTGTTTGAAAAAAACGGATATTCATGGCATAAGATATCCATCCCCCAAGCAGGAGGGCATGCAGCTACAAAACTGTCAGCCATAAAAGGCGCTCTCAAACTAATACCTGCAGCATTCAAAGCAAGAAAAGCCATTAAAAAATCCGATGCCGATTTTGTTGTTGGAGTTTTGGGAGGTGGAGCTATTGTCGGTTCACTTGGAGGTAAACTGGCTCGAAAAACCACATTTTCTTTGATATCAACACCTCTTGACTCAACGGTTTGTCCAAAATTGAATTACTGTTTCCTTTTCCCTGAAATAGATAAGTTCAGATTGGAAAACCTGCCTAAAAACATGGAAAAATCATTCTATCCATTGTCTGAAGATTGCGGCAAGGGAGATAAGAATGTCGCTTTGGAAAAACTTAAGGAATTTCCCAATTTCGATGAAAATAAAAAGACAATACTCTTCTCATCAGGGTCTTCAATATTTAAAGGAATGGTTGATGCGGTTAATCTGGTTGCAAACGAAACCGATGAATACAATCTGGTTCTTGTCGGTTTGCCTTTGCAGGATGAGTATCTCGATTCGCTCGACGGCAAAGTGATTCATACGGGTTATATCAGCTGGATGAAGGATTTATTCAAATTTGCAGATTTGGCCGTCCTTACGGATGACGGAATTTCACTTCAGGAAGCATTGACCGCTGAAAAGCCTATAATCACTCTTACAAGAATAAAGTGGGGAAGATATGAGAATATGGCGGGAATATACGCAGGTGCGATGATTGAATCCGAAGTGGGCGATGTCTGCAAGAGCATCGATGAGGCTTTCAAAAACTATGACTCACTTCAAAGGAATGCTCAAATTTACGGCAGGCAATGCGCACAGGCCGCCGACAATTTGGCAGAGAGGATACTAAGAAAGTTGAATTTTCAGGATATCTAACCTAAATTTAAATTATTTTTTTTCTTTAATGATATCAAGATTTTTTCACAATAATTTTTAACTAGATTGGGAATAGATAGTAATAGTGAATGTAAATTAATGTGGATGATAAAATGGCTATGGATTTGACAGATATAGGAATTGAAGAAGGTCAGAAATATGAAGGGATTTACACCACCATGAGCAAGGACGGTGTAAAAAATGCTGCTCCAATAGGGATTGTATGCAAAGGCAAAGACAAACTTGGATGCAGATTATTTGTCGGCACCAAAACCCTGAAAAACATTATGGAAACAAGGAAATATGTTGTCAATATCACTTTTGATCCTATAAATTTTGTAAATTCAACTATCGGAAACCTGGATGCTGAAGAGTTTACAGATGATGAGGACATTGCAATATTGAAAAATGCGGAGGCATATATCATTTGTGATGTCACAGACATTAGAAAAATGGATCCGATTAAAGACCATGTCACATCAAACGGTGAGGCTTATATCGTAAGCAGTGATGTTGTTGAAATCGTCAAAAACCATCCATGTGCAAAGGCTTTAAACAGAGGGGTTTTTGCGCTTCTGGAATGCCTTACAAACTATACTCGACTTGACCTTGTCAGCAAGGAACAGCAGGATTATTTCATCGGAAGGTTTAATGAAAACAACCGGATGATTAAAAGAGTTTCAGGACCTGATACGATAAAGGCTATGGAGATTCTTAAAAACAGCATGATTGAAAAGGGTTTTGATGTTGAATAGGCAATGGGTTTAATTGGATGATTCGCTCCACTCATCACACTTATCATCCATTTTGACCAGTTTTTCATGCAATCCGCAGTAGTATTGGGTGCAAAGGCCAATGTCAAATTCCACATGCTTGCAGTTGTAGCATTCCTTTTCATCCATGATATTTTCCTCAATTTTATCTTTTTTTTTAAATATGTCTATGTACTTTGTCCAAGATATGTTTTTTCCAGTTAAGAATTCGAATGATTGTATTAAATCAGTGCAGGTTATGGGTTTAAGATTCTATGTCGGACTAAATTTTCTATATTTTTACGGTTAAACGGATAGTATTAGAAATATCAGTTTGTAATCCTATGAATCAATTTTAAAATTAATATTCTATAGTTGATGTATGAGTATTTTTTTATCACTTTGTGTTTTTTAATATCGTCGCACTTTCAAAACTTTTTAATATTATTTCATTACATAGATATTATTATAAAATAAATTAAATGAAAATAGAATTCATTACAGGATGGTGGCTATTATGGTTTTTACAATTGAGGAGATTAAGAAAAGAATTATTCCAATTGTTGTTAAATATGGGATAAATAGTTTTAGTCTTTTTGGTTCATATGCTCGTGATGAAGCAACTGAAGATAGTGATTTGGATTTTGTAATGGATAAAGGTGATTTAAAAGGTCTTCAATATGTTTCTTTAGTTCAGGATTTGGAACAGGAATTCAAATGTCATGTTGATGTGATTAGTAAAGGCAGTTCAAATAAGAAATTTCTTGAAGCAGTGAGCAGGGAGGAGGTTCTTATATATGAACGAAAAAGATAAAAGATGGGCTAAAACCATAATTGATTATTGTAATCGTATTGAAGATTACTTGAATCGTTTTGATGATGATAAAGAAATATATTTGTCTGATAGTTTATATAAGGATGCTTGTGCATTAGTTATTATCCAGATGGGAGAATTTGCAAATAGATTTTCAGATGAATTCCGTGAAGAGTATGATGGAATTGAATGGGGTCAGTTAATTGGTTTGAGAAATATCACTGCCCATAATTATGAGAATATTGTGGATGATATTTTTTGGGAAATAATGCATGATGATGTTCCTGAAATTAAGCAATATCTAGAAAAAATCATTTTATGATTAAATTAAATCATACCATTTTTTAGCATATGAGATTTGCTTTTTAATTTTCTAGTTTTATTTTATTTTTAACAATTTTTTGGATTTTTATTTTTTTATTTAAATTTAGGTGAATCAAAACAATGTGAAAATATTGCATAGGAAATTCATCGGATAATCTTGTTCGTATTTTAAATTTTAGGTGTTTTGGAGGAAATTTCTTTCATTATTCTCTTAAAATGGTAGGTATATAAATATCAGTTTATAGGCTTATTTTCTACTAATGTTTAACTTGAAATTGGTTTTCTTAATTGCAGAAAATAATTGATTTATGTATAATTATATAATAATTCAAACAATTTAACTAAAAAAAAGAAAATAAATAACTGAATTTAAGCAGTTGCAAATTCAGTTTCCATAGAAGGTATATTTGAATAGTTACTGGTAAATGATTCTAAAACAGGGGTCTGTTCGCTATTGTGTAACATAACCTTAAAGTTAGCATATACACATATGGATTTATCATCCACAGAAACACTCATTTTAAAATCAATTAAATTCTTCAAACTATATTTTGGAACATTTAGTCTTTTGGAAGCATCAAGAATCTCTAAAGACACAGGAACATTATCTTCATCAAAATCCAACAAAACCCCTTCATCCATTTCAACAGTTTTATCATATTTAAATGGTCTGGTAACTTTAATTGCCAAAACATCATATGCATAATCATATCTGTAATCCACTTCAAAAGAATTATCTGCGTTTCCTTTCATGTTCTCTCCTCTTCTTTTCTTCTGGATAAACAGTGATGACACTAATATTTTCATCATCACTAATTTCAATAATCACATACAAATCCATTGTAGGCTTTGTTTCATGTGGATATATTAGTTTAAAACGATTATAATAGGTTTTAGAAATCGATAATGGAATCTTATTAATTAGACAATCTACAGTGTAATTAATTTTAAAATCTCTTTCTAACCAGCGTTCTTCCACATGAGGGATGATTTTTAAATTATTGGGGTCTTGTGATTTTAAAATTTCTCGAGCTTCATCGATATTATAATCTCGCACGAAAATCACATACCATAAAATCTAATTAATAATTATAATTTAATTCTTATTTAATACTTTCTAATGCCTTAAATAAATATTGATTTCTTCTTGTTAAATTTTGTTTTTGATGTTTGTTATGAATTGGATGGAATATAATGAACAGTATCGTAAATTAGATTTTTGCACTGAAATACAGTAGAGATTAATTTGGAATTGATACTGGTTGATGTTGGTGTAAATTAAATCTAGAAAATTTATAGTTCCGTTTTTAGAAATGTTTGAAATATATTTCATTTATTTAATCAAATCGATAGGTATATAAATATCAGTTTATAGACCCATAAACAAAGGATAAACATTTTAAACAGACAAACAACATTCAAGATTGTTCGTTTTGATTAAAACATTATTTTTAAAAAATATTTATCTCAAAAAAAGTGGAGAGCGCTACCAATGAAGTACAGGAAAAGCATAATTGTAATAATGCTTGCTATTTTTATTTTTTCAATTGCAGCCGTAAGTGCAAGTGATGTGAATGATACAGTGATAGCAAGTGAAGACATAGGTCAGATGGAATTATCTGCAGGCAATGAATTGGCTATGGATTATCTGCAGGTAAATGAAGACAACACTACACTGATACAAACAAAAAATGATGTAAGTGTGAATGGGGAAATTGATTCAGAAGCTGTAGGTGCTGATACAGGTTCATATTCAGGACTATCAAGTGAGATTGGTTATGGAGGAAATATTAAATTACAACATGATTATTATACTTATGATTCTGGTTCTACAATTTCTATTTCTCATGCCAACAGTGTTATTGATGGTAATGGTGCAGTTATTGATATGGCCGGATCAACTATTCGAGCATTTAGTGTAAGTGCTTCTGGTGTAATAATCAAAAATTTGACAATTAAAAATGTTAACTATAATGGTAACGGAGGCGCTATTTACTTTAGTAGTTCAGGTACTGTTGAAAATTGTAATTTTATTAATAACACCGCAACTGGCGATAATAGTTATGGTGGTGCAGTTTACTTTAGTAGTTCAGGTACTGTTGAAAATTGTAATTTTATTAATAACACCGCAACTGGCGATTATAGTTATGGTGGTGCAGTTTACTTTTATAGTAATGGTAATGTGGCAAATTGTAATTTTATTAATAACAAGGTAACTGGTGATTATAATTATGGTGGTGCTATCTATTTCAGTTCTTCAGGTACAACTCATGAAGTAAGAAATTGTAATTTTTCTAACAACACTGCATCCAATGGTGATGGAGGAGTCATTTACTTCAATAATCATGGTGAAGTGACAAAATGTAATTTTTCTAACAACAAAGCTAGGTGGAGTGGTGCAATTTACTTCCGTGAAACTGGAAATGTGACAAATTGTAATTTCACTAACAACAACGTATCTTTTAATGGTGGTGCCATCAAAATATTTTCTGGTAGTGTGACAAATTGTAATTTTGTTAATAACTCAGCTAATATAGGGGGTGCTATTTACTTTAGTAGTTCAGGTACTGTGACAAATTGTAGTTTCACTAACAACAAAGCTAGGTGGGGTGGTGCTATTGACATTGATTTATGTACTGTGACAAATTGTAATTTTATTAATAACTCTGCTTCAGAAGAGGGAGGGGCTATTAGGTTTAGTTCTTCAGGTACTGTAACAAATTGTAATTTTACTGGCAATAATGCTACTGCTGGTTCTGCTATTTACTTCTGGGATACTTCAGACATTAACTCTGTTTCTAATTCTTGTTTATTAAATAATAGGGCGAATGCTGAAACTTTAGAAGTAGCCAAAAATGATAATAACATTACAATTATTTTCACAGGTAACAACAACCTTCTAAACGCAATTTATTCAAGAAATGATGCTGAAGTTACTTTTACCAATGTGACCTATTGGAGTGCAAACGTAATTGCAAACACAGGCAGTTCTCCTACAACTCCAACTAGATCCAATAAGGAAGCCGGTCAAAACATCACTGTCAGTGTAGTTGTTAATGACATTCTTGTTTTAAATAAGGTTATAACCACAGATGAAAACGGTATGATTGTTCTCGACATAATTGCTGGTGATAATTATTATATCCGTGCTCGCCATGACACAGATTCATACTACACTGAAGCTGAAACAGTAAACTCAACCATGAAATTCAATGTGAATGTTACCTCCCAGACAACCAACAATAAGACAGTAAACATCACTGCAAAATCCAATATACCTGATGAAGTTATAAATGGTAAATTACTATTTATCTTACCAGATGGTACTTCCGACGGCATGGTAATTAAAGCAAATTATGCAGGCAATGGAACCTGGTGGGCAGAACATACATTTGACGCTTACGGCGAATATAAAGTCAATGCAACCTATGTTGGATTGGATAATGTAACTGTTAACAATGCTACAATAACTGTAAACAAGATTAAAACAGAACTGTCAGGTAATGCAATAACTACAACCTACAACATCAACAAGGATTTGATTATCACATTGAAAGACAGCAACGGAAATCCAGTTAGTGGCGCTAAATTAATCGTTGACCTGAACGGTGCTAAAACCTACACCACTGACAAGAACGGTCAGGTCAAGGTATCAACCAAAGGACTTGCTCCTAAAACATACACTGCTAAGGTAACATTCAACGGCGATACCAACTATGACAAGTCAACTAAAGACATTAAGGTTACTGTTAAAAAGGCCACTCCTAAACTGACTGCCAAAAAGAAAACCTTTAAGGCAACTACCAAAACCAAAAAGTACACTATAATCTTAAAGGACAACACTGGTAAAGCAATCAAGAAGGCTAAAGTCACCCTGAAAGTCAAAGGCAAAACCTACAAGGCAACCACAAACAGCAAAGGCAAAGCAGTCTTCAAAATCAAAAATCTCAAAAAGAAAGGAACCTTCAAGGCAACAATAACCTATAAAGGAAACAAGTACTACAACAAGGTATCCAAAAAAGCCAACATTAAAGTCATTGTAACCTTCAAGACAGTATCCAAAGGAAGCAAGGACAAATCAACCGTTAAGGAAATCCAACAGGCCCTAAAAGACCACGGATACTACCTTTCATACAAAGGACACTACCTTAAGGTTGACGGCAAGTTCCAAAGCTGTACCGAGAGATCCGTCAAGGAGTTCCAGCATGACAAAGGTCTTAAAGTGACCGGTAAGGTTGATGAAAAGACCGCCAAAAAGCTCGGTTTAATTTAAATCTAATGTGGATGCAATTGCATCTGCACTTTTTTCTTTTTTTGGAGTCTGTAAAATTTTATAGGCTTATTTGATTTTTATATGTTTTTGTGTCCAATTTTGCATTTGGAAGTCTAAGAATGTCAGAATTCCTTTTTTAGTTTTGTATAATTTCTTTATTATTTCTGGATTGGTTTGTCTGTAGT
>NZ_JAFQXT010000007.1 GCF_017406825.1 Methanobrevibacter sp. | reverse complement strand
TCTAATCTTGTATCGATTCCTGCTTTAACTTTTTCTGTTGGATCCATTGGTAAAGGTTGGTTAGCTAAGTTTAAAATTTTGATTTCTTTAGGGATTATTTCAACACCGTTTGGTGCTTTGCCCGCTTCCTGCACTAAACCTTTTATAGCTACAACTGATTCTTTTCTGAATTCTCTTAATTCTTCCATTATGTTTTCATCTACTTTTTTGCTTGGAGCTGTTACTTGAACCCTACCGGTCACATCACGAATGATAACAAACATGATTCCTCCGAAATCACGGATTTCATGCACCCAACCCATGATGGTAATGTCGCTGCCTGCGATTTCAGGAGTGCATTGACTAGCGTAGTTTGTTCTTCTCCAATCGTTTAATAAACCTTGCAATTTTTCACCTCGAGGTTTGTAAAAATTATTAATTAATAATTAAAACTTTAAAAAAAGCGTTGCCTGAGTCGTATAGGCAAAACCTATTAATAAGCACGATTAGACAACTGTTTAATCGATTAATAGTTCCTATTTCAAAGGAAGTGAAAGAATATGAAAAATCATATTCTGAATATAATATATAGTAACATAATATATAAAGTTAACTAAGAATATTAAAAACATTTATTTTTAAAAAAATAAGCATTAAATTAATCAAAAAAGGATTTAAAATACTTATAATATGTTTTTTAAATATTGAAGTTATATTATCTAAAAAAATTGATGGAAAAATTAATTAAAATTTTTCCTTATCAAGAGTCTTTACTATTTTTGCAGGAACGCCTACAGCAACCTCATAGTCGCCGACATCTTTGGTGACGATAGCCCCTGCCCCTACAATTGCATACTCGCCAATGGTAACTCCAGGCAGAATACTTACGCCAGCTCCAATCCATGCTCCCTTTTTAATATGAATTGGTTTGCAGGTTAACACCTGCCTGTCATATTCATCATGATTGTTTGAAAGCAACTGCACATTTGCCGCAAGCATTACATCATCTTCTATTGTTATTCCGCCACGAGCCATCAAAAGGGAATTTGAATTGATAAAAACATTATCCCCGATTTTAAGCCTATCAAATGCTGCTCCTGCGATTGGAGCCATAATCATGCTGTTTTCACCCAGATTATCTCCAAGCAAATCCTTAAGCAAACTATTATACTCATCTGTGTTTGGCATTGTATGATTGATTTTGAAGACTATTTCAGACATTCTGAACGCTTCAGCCATATCCTCTTCAGACATTTTTCTCATGTCAACTCTTTCGAAATCCATCCTAGTCCTCCCTTAATCTTGTTTTGAAGGAATTTGCATGTGCAAAGAATCCTTCATACTCAGCAATTGGAACGGAAGTCCTTGACAGTTCTTTCAAACCTTCTTTAGTCAGTCTTTGAACAGTCGGCTTTTTAATGAACGCTTCAGTAGACAGTCCGGAATACATCTTAGCTCCACCACCTGTAGGCAAAACATGGTTGGTTCCGGATCCGTAATCCCCTGCTGCAACAGGCGAATAAGCCCCTAAAAATATTGAACCGGCATTGTTGATGTGTGATAATGTCTCATCATCATCTTCAGTGGATATGATTAAATGTTCAGGAGCATATTCATTTGTAACGTGAATAGCTTCCTCAAAAGTGTCTGTGATAATGATTTTTCCACTTTTTGATAATGATTCCTCAATGATTTCACGTCTAGACGCAACTTCGGTCAGTTCCTTTACAAATTCATCTGTTTTTATAGCCAGTTCTTTGCAGTCTGTAACTAAAAAACAGGAGGCATTAGGATCATGCTCCGCCTGTGCCAGAATATCTGTTGCCAAAAATTCAGGATTTGCAGTATCATCAGCCAGAATTAAGACTTCAGATGGTCCTGCCGGAAACTCAATATCTACTTGACCATAGACAAGTTTCTTTGCAGCGGTAACGAATATATTTCCAGGACCTACGATTTTTTCCACATGTGGAATTGATTCGGTTCCATAAGCCAGGGCTGCGATTGCCTGAGCACCTCCAACCTTATAAATTTCATCTGCTCCAGCAATATCGGCGGCTACTAAAATTGCATCTAAAATCTTGCCATCCTTTTGAGGAGGGGTTACGCAGACTACCTTTTCAACTCCTGCGATTTTTGCAGGTATGACTGTCATCAATATTGATGAAGGATAAGCCGCCCTTCCGCCAGGTATGTAACATCCGGCTGAGTTGATTGGCCTTACAATCTGGCCTGCAACTATTCCAGGATTGACTTCCATTTCCCATTCGGATGGAATTTGCCTTTTATGAAACCTTTCTATATTGTCGGCGGCATTTTTTAAAGCAGTGAGCAATTCATCATCCAATGTATCGTAAGCCTCTTCAATTTCATCATTGGATACTTTGAAATCTTCTATTAAAACACCGTCGAATTTTTCCGTATATTCACGAATAGCCTTATCTTTTTCTACTCGAACATTTTCCAAAATCTCAGATACGGTCCCTAAAACATTGTTAACATCCTGTTCTGACCTTTTGATTGTATCTTGCAAATTAATTTCAGAGTATTTTAAAATTTCCATGTTTACACTACCTTAAAATAGCTCCGGTGTCTGCTGAGTGAACCAATTTCTGATATATTGCCAGCCAGCCTGAAACATCACTTTCAGGGTGTTTAACCTCTTTCAATCTGGCTTCGATTTCCTCATCGGTCAACTCGACATTTATAGACCTATTTTTAATGTCTATCTCTATTATGTCGCCGTTTTGAATTGCTGCAATCGGTCCGTCTTCCCTTGCTTCAGGTGACACGTGGCCGATGCATGGTCCACGGGTTCCTCCTGAAAATCTGCCATCGGTAATCAAACCTACGTCCTTGATGTTCATTCCGGCAAGAGCGGATGTTGGATTCAGCATTTCACGCATTCCAGGTCCTCCTTTCGGACCTTCATACCTGATTACAACAATGTCGCCTTCATCGATTTCATGGTCAAAAATCGCTTTTGTAACATCCTCTTCTGAGTTATAGACTTTTGCAGGCCCTTTAAGATGCATTAAATTTTCCGCAACAGCACCTTTTTTAACTACACTGCCGTTAGGTGCAAGATTACCTTTAAGAATAGCAATTCCACCATCTTCATGTACAGGATTGTCCAATGTATGAATCACTTCAGTGTTTTTG
>NZ_JAFQXT010000019.1 GCF_017406825.1 Methanobrevibacter sp. | reverse complement strand
TCCCATACCTTGTCGGTAATCTTTTCAAATGTTTTGATTGCAGGAGGGGAAGTCCCGTCATGTGACATTGCAAGGTCAACAGGGATTTCTATGATTTCTCCGGGGGTTACTTCGTGGCCTGCCTTTGCAGAGAGGATTTTTTCAGTGATATTCATAAGCATAACCTATTTTTTGGTGTTTTTAACGATTTCCTTAAATACCTTGTCGTTTATGTATTTGCCTTCTTCCCTTTGCTTTTTGACCTGCCTTACGATTTCAATCAGTTCCTCATCCGTAACGTCGAGTTCGCATTCGTTCAGTTTTGCCCTGACGGCTCTGCATCCTGAATGTTTGCCGAGCACCAGCTGGCGTTTCTGTCCGACAAGCTCCGGAAGGTAAGGTTCGTAACATAAAGGTTCTTCGATGACCGCATCGACGTGGATTCCGGATTCGTGTCTGAAAACGTTGTTTCCAACGACAGGCTTGTTGTATGGAATCGGAAGGCCGCTGGCCTTTGACACGATATCTGAGAGTTCCTTGATGTATTTTGTTTTAAAGCCGTAGTCCTTTCCATACAGGATTTTCATTGCCATTATCAGCTCTTCAAGTGATGCGTTACCTGCCCTTTCACCGATTCCGTTGACGGTTGTTGAAACGGCTTTTGCACCGGCCAATACTCCAACGATTGAGTTAATCACGGCCAATCCGAAGTCATTGTGGAGGTGTACTGCAATGTCGAGCTTCAGGTCCTTGACAAGTTCCTTTACAAGATAGTCGATTCCTTGAGGGGTGATTGCGCCTGTGGTGTCGGCTATGTGCACCCTGTCGGCTCCGCACTCTTCAGCCTTTGAATATATGCGTTTTAAAAATTCGATATCTGTTCTTGTGGCGTCCTCTGCTGAAAATGCGACGAAGAGTCCGTGGTCCTTGGCATAGTCGACTGCGGTTTCGCATAAGTTGATCGCATCCTGCCTGGTGATGTGCATCTTGTGGTCCAGGTGGATGTCTGAAGTTCCGACGAATGTGATGATTCCGTCCACATCACAGTCAAGTGCGGCGTCTATGTCTTCAGGCTTTGTCCTTGTCAGGCCTAAAATGGTTGCGTCCAGGCCTTCGTTAGCTATTGTCTTTACGGATTCCTTTTCCTTTTCAGACACTATAGGAAAACCGGCTTCAATCTGATGTATTTTAAACTGATCCAGTTTTCTTGCGATTTCCAGTTTGTCTTCAAGACTGAAACATACTCCCGGGGTCTGTTCACCATCCCTTAGGGTGGTGTCGTAGATTGTAATGTCCTCAGGAAATGTCAATTCATATTCCTTGTTATAATGACTTATAAAATATTGCAATAATATCACATCTGAAATTTAATATATTATATTAGTAGTTATTCACTATTTAAGTTTTCCAAAAGTTCCATATATGATGTTGTCTCAAAGCCCTCTGCGATGTCCAATTTTTCAAACAGCTTGAAAATCATATTCTGGGCCTCTGTGTAGTCCTCATTGTCGTCCATTGCGATTTCGATTTCCATATATGGGTCGAGTCCTTCAACGTCATCAAGCGATATTTCGAAATTTTCATAGGTGTAGTACTGGCGGTTTTTCCTGACGGTTCTAACTTCTTTAAAGCCAATTTCGGCGAATATTCCCTTTGCTTTTGCGGTGTCTTCAATTTTCATCTCGATTTCCTTTCTGGTCTTTGCCTTGTCGTTGAGTTTAGGGCCTTTGTAGGTTATGAATGTGTCATTGTCGGTTGTGCGTATTCTTAAGGCTTCGTCGGTTTTGGCAAAGTCCACAATCGGACTTGCAAGGTAGATATCTTCCTGAAATTCTGTTTTGCTTTTGATGGCTCCGAGGCCTTCCAGCCTTTTTTCCATTTCTTCAAAGCTGCCGATTTTCGCTTTCACTTCAACTTCTATCATAGTATCATCATGAATAATTGCTTTATAGTTATAGTTTGGTTGTTTTTTCTATTAAAATATGATTGTTTTAAATATGTTATACTGAAAATTAGTAACATTTATAAACAACTATTTTCAATACATGATTTTGCTTTTTATTTATAAATAGTTCTTTATTTGGATATTTTTAAATTTTCAGTTTTTCAGAAAAATTGTAAAAAATATTTTAAATAAACATACATTTATATACTATTTAAACTAAATACTTTATTAGTAAAAATTTAACTAATTTTTTGTTTTCTTAAATTTTACTGTACTACTTTTAAAAATGAATTGGAGGTTTTAAATTGACCGATGTTGATATTAAAATTGAAAACATTGTTGCTTCTGCAAGCATTGGAAAGGACATCGTCTTAACCGAAGTGTCCGAAGCTTTAGAAGGGGTTAATTTTAATCGTGAACAGTTTCCGGGATTAGTATTTAAACTCAAAGATCCCAAAACAGCAGCATTAATATTTAGCTCTGGTAAGCTTGTTTGTACTGGAGCAAAATCTATAGATGATTCCAAATTGGCAATCAAAAAGACTGTAGATTTGATGAGGACTATAGATACAGAAATTCCTCACGAATTCGACATTAAAATTCAAAACATTGTGGCTTCCGCGAATTTAGAATCCACATTAAACTTAGAAGCCGTTGCTTTAGAATTGGAAGATACAGAATACGAACCTGAACAATTCCCAGGTTTGGTATACAGATTATCCGACCCTAAAGTGGTTCTATTATTATTTGGTTCCGGTAAGGTTGTATGTACTGGTGCAAAAACCAAAGACGACGCTAAATTAGGCGTCGAAAGAGCTTACGACAGATTAAGTGAGCTAGATTTAATATAATTGGTGGTATTATTGATAAAACTTGTAGTATTTGATTTAGATAACGTTATTATTGATGGTGAAGCAATAGATGAGATAGGTAAATTAGCAAATGTTGAAGAAGACATAGCTGCAATCACTGAAAAAGCTATGCAAGGCGAAATCGACTTTGAAACTTCTATTAAAGACAGAGTACAACTCCTCGAAGGAACTTCAATCGAAGAAATCGAAAAAGTTGCTGACGATCTTCCATTAATGCCTGGAGCTTGCAAAACCGTCAATTGCCTTAAAGACAAAGGCGTAGATGTAGCTATCATTAGTGGTAGTTTTGATGTAGTGGCTGAGAAAGTAAAAGATAAACTCGGAGTTGACACAGTTTATACCAATAGTTTCACAGTCGAAGATGGTAAACTAACTGGCGAAGTGACTGGTCCTTTAGTATCCGGATCCAAATTGGATGTCTTAAAAGACCACGTCGAAGAAGCAGGAATTACTTTGGATGAAGTAGTTGCTGTTGGAGATGGCGCTAACGACATTTCCATGATCCAATCAGCTGGATGCGGAATCGCATTCAATGCAAAAGATTCCGTAAAAGAAATTGCTGATATAGTAGTAGAAGAAAAAGACTTGTGCAAAGTCTTATGTGAAATCCTTAATCAATTAACCACTGATGATGCTGAAGAAGAAACTGTAGTTGAAGAAGTAGTAGCTCAAGAAGCTGAAAGCGATGCTGAAACCGAAGATGAAGTTCAAGAAGTAGAAGCCGAAGCTGAGGAAGAAACTGAAGCTGAAGAGGAATCCGAAGAAGAAGCTGATGAAGAGGTTGAAGCTGAGGCAGAAGAAGAAGCTGAAGCTGAAGTTGAAGAGGAATCTGAAGAAGAAGCTGATGCTGAAGCTGAAGAAGAACCTGCTGAAGAAAAACCTGAATTTGTTCTTGCCGACACCATGGAAGGTGTAAGAAAACAAAAAGATGAAAAAGAAGCTGAAATCGCTAAAGTTGCTGAAGAAAGAGAAGAATTCAATAAAACAGCCAGAGAACAACGTAAAATTAGAGATGAACTAAACTCATCTTTAAAAGAAAACTTAAACAAGGCTATTGAATTCAGAAACGAGCGTAATGAAATCAACAAAGAAGTTGAAGCTGCTAAAAAAGCTCGTAATGAAGCAAATAATAAAATCAAAAGTCTTGAATGGAATTCAGGCAAACGCGACAAAGTCAAAATAGAAAATGAAATCAAAAAGATTGATAAAATCATTGAAACTCGCGTTCTTGATATTAAAAAAGAAAATCAGCTCGTTAAAAATGCTAACGACTTAAGAAAACAATTAATGGAAATTCATGAAGATGAATCCGTTAAGGCCGAAGCTGACGAGTACAGGAAAAAATCTGAAGAGGAACATGAAAAAGTCATTGAACTTTCAGAAAAAGCTCAAGCAGCTCACGAAGAAATGCTCAAATACTTCAGAAAAACCGATGACATTAGAACTGCAGCTGACGAAGCACACAAAAAATTCGTCGAAGCACGTAAAAATGCATCTGAAAAACATGAAGAGTTTAAAGCTATCTTAAGCGATATCCACATTATCAACAAAAAGTTAGGTTCCAACAAACCTAAACGCAGAAAATCTGATAAGAAAGGATCATCTTCCGGCGGAAACAAAAACCGTGAAGAAAAACA
The DNA here is from genome assembly GCF_017406825.1 of Methanobrevibacter sp. Classification (GTDB taxonomy): domain Archaea; phylum Methanobacteriota; class Methanobacteria; order Methanobacteriales; family Methanobacteriaceae; genus Methanocatella. The sequence continues at coordinate 14,631 of NZ_JAFQXT010000019.1, read as the reverse complement.
AAGAGCTCAAGAAATCTTCGAAAAATTCAAACAAGGTGGAAAAGTCTCTACCGAAGAGATTTTACTCTTGCAAAAATATAATATAGGTTAAATATAATTTAACCTTACTATTTTCTTTTTTTTAAGGTTTTAACATGTCAGAAGAAAAAATTGAAACCTGCTTTATCTGCGGTCAGAAATTTGACATGAACAAGGCTGATTTGGCTTACTATCGTAACGGCAAATTTCCGATTTGCGATTTCTGTGCTGATTTCTATCGCTTTTATGGAGAAGACTTGACTCCTAAAAAAGAATGATTTTAATTCATTTCTATTTTTTTTAATTTTAACAAATCAAAATTCCTTTTCCAGTTTTTCGACAAGCTTTAAGGCTTCATCAATCACTTGCCACATGTCGAAGATGACTCCATTTAATTTGAAATGGGTTTTAATTTTGTCATCGTTCCTCATTTGAAAAGGTTTAAAAAATTGTTTTTAGTTTGTAAAATTACATTATTTGTGAAAAATTGATTTTATTTTGTAATTTAAAGATTAAAAATTAGTTAAATTTAAATTCAATCAAAATATATATAGTAATGCTGGAGAGAACATATCTCCAAAAAAATTTTTAAAGAAGTGAAAAATATGGTTACAAGACTCGACAGATTCAAAAAAGAAATGGAGCCCGCAAAAGAATTATACTCTAACGAACTTAAAGATTTTGCTGGAAATTACAATTTTTTAGGTGAAATGACACTGGAAGAAATGCCAGATATTGATACTCAGGATTATATATTCTGTTTTGAAAAATTAAATGGGACTGGAGAAGATATTCTAGACAAAACCCTTAAGGAACTCTATATTCACATGAAAGAATTTTCAAAAATAAATGGCATCGATAAATTTTCACGAAATGCAGTTATATCCTACAAAGAGTGATTATCATGGATATTACAAAATTCCCCAATTTCAGCTATATCTTTTAACGTTACACATGTTGATGCTGAAAAGTCAGTTAATTCCAGAAAATTGTGATGAATGGTGTGTTAATGCAACTATAATTAACAGGGCCTATTATAGTGCATATTTGTTCTGTGAATTGTGGCTTGAAGATGTGAAAAAATTTAAGGTCAAACATCCTTGGGATTTCAAGGGAGATGAAGAAAGAATTGGAGAGCATAAACAAATCAGAGAAGCATTAGATATTTTTGGAGAAGAACAAATGAAAACAGAACTTCAAAAATTATTTAAATTAAGAAAAAAGGCCGATTACGATCCGTTCATCGACATCACGTCTGAAGAGGTCACCAATGCGGTTCACCACATGGAAAAAATCTTCAACCATCTAAAATTTGATTGAAGTATTTTTTTTAAATCCAAATGATTTCATATCCTAAAATCAAAATTTCCCAAACCATATTTAAACGCGTTTAAAACTCCTTTTCGTTAGTGCTTTTAGAGCGAGTCTATCTATTCCAGTTTTTTGACAAGCTTTAAGGCTTCATCAATCACTTGCCACATGTCAAAGTATTGATACATTCCAAGCCTTCCTCCGAAAATGACATTGTCTTCTTTTTCGGCCAATTCCTGATATTTTTTAAACAGTTCGGAGTTTCTTTCATCGTTCATCGGATAATAGGCCTCTTCGCCTTTCATCCAGGCTTTCGGATATTCGCGGGTAATCACCGTTTTTGGAGATTGTGACCCTTCGAAGTGTTTGTGTTCGATGATGCGTGTGAACGGCGTTTCGCTGTCGGTATAGTTGATGACCGCATTTCCCTGATAGTTTTCCATATCCAATGTTTCAAACTCGAAGTCAAGGCCGCGGTATTCAAGCTCCCCATAGCAGTAATCGAAGTATTGGTCTATCATTCCTGTGAATATGATTTTATCGGCAATGTTTAGCCATTTCTCCCTGTCTTGGAAAAAGTCCGTGTTCAGTTTCACTTCAACATTGTCGAGCATCTTTTCGATGATTTTCGTATATCCTCCAATCGGAATTCCCTGGTACAGGTCGTTGAAGTAGTTGTTGTCAAAGGTATATCTTACAGGAAGCCTTTTGATGATGAATGCAGGAAGGTCCTTGCACTGCCTTCCCCACTGCTTTTCGGTGTATCCCTTCACTAATTTCTCATAGATGTCCCTTCCGATAAGGGAAACGGCCTGCTCTTCCAGGTTTTTTGGATCTTCAATGTGGAATTCCTTTTTCTGCTCTTCTATCTTTGATTTTGCCTCTTCAGGGGTTCTCACTCCCCACATCTGATAGAATGTGTTCATGTTGAACGGCAGGTTGTAGAGTTCGCCCTTGTAGTTTGCGACAGGCGAGTTTGTGTATCTGTTGAAGTCTGCAAACCGGTTGATGTATTCCCAGATTTCCTTGTTGTCGGTGTGGAATATGTGGGCTCCATATTTGTGGACGTTGATGTTTTCTGTGTTTTCTGTGTATACGTTTCCTCCGATATGTGGGCGTTTTTCAATTACAAGACAGTTTTTTCCTCTTTTTCTCATTTCATATGCGATAATGGAACCGAAGAGGCCGGACCCTACAATCAAATAATCATATTTCATAAAGAAATTCTCCTTGATATTATTTTTGTTTTGAATATTATAAAGATTGTCTTGAAAAATTAAAATTTAGATTTTTCATCAATTCATTCTTTTCCAATATGTATTTTAGCCTCTAAAGCGCCGATGATGGAATTTATAAGCATTCTTGTCTTGACATCCCTGTTATGAATCTTTTTAAGCTTTCTTACCTTGCTTAAAAGCAATCTGTTTTCTTCAACCGTGAACGGTGAGTTTTTCCAGGTGTATGTCCAGTGCAGGAGGTGCGGGTTGATGCTTATGTTCTGGACTTCCTTGGAAAAGCCGTTTGTGCACTTTCTGCAGTAGATGTAGGACTCCATCAGCTCGTCAAGCAATCTCACATTGACGGTTTTGGTAATGGACTTGTCGTCCGGCAGGTCACGGATATAGTAGTCGTAGCACATGAAATTATTTAAAAACACGATGCCTTCAGCGTTGAGGAATGCTTCAAGGGCAAATGCAAGATCATCTCCTGAAACGAACGGCTTGAAACGGATGTCATGGTCCTCTATCAAATCCCTTCTGTAGATTTTGCTCCAAACTGACGGGTGCATTTTCAGCATGTCCGGTTCCTGCTCGATATTATCCACTCTGATGATATTCAATGGCTTGTCTCTCGGATAGGTTACTTCCAGGGTTTTTCCATAAAGAAACCTTTCAACGAAATTATCCCAAACGAAATCGGGAACGTTGATGAAGTTTTCGGTTTCAAAGCTTTCGTCCGGGTAGTGCTTTTCAATCGAATCCATGTATGGGGAGTAGGATTTCTGTACCTTGCCTCCGTACTCGAATATTCTTCTGAATCTTGCGAATGCCATTTGGGCCTTGTTTGCTGTCACCGCATCGTATAATGTCTTGACTGCATCGGGCGTGAATCTGTCGTCAGGGTCCAGAAACATTATGTAGTCGCCGGTCGATGCCGCAAGGCCTGTGTTTCTTGGAGTGTATGCGGCGCCGCTGTTCTTTTCATGATGGATTGCAACGCAGCAGTCGTATTTGTCCGCATATTCGTCGATTATTTTATCTGATCCGTCGGTTGAGCAGTCGTTGACCATTATGATTTCAAGGTTTTCGCTGCCTATTGTCTGGTTTATCAGTGAGTCGATTCCTCCGCGCAGGTGTTCCCCAACATTGAAAATCGGTAAGATAATGCTAATTTTGTCATCCATTTTATCATCAAGTAAGATTAATTGATTATAATATATTTTTTATATTCTTTATAATGATTTTCATCACTATTTATAAATATGATATAATATAAATATTAAATTAGTATATAAATTATAATGCTTGCTCACATATTGTGATTTAGTGAACTTAACGATTAACAGATAACCAATTGGTGATAGAATGAGTGATATATATAGGACATTTACATCAGAATCAGTAACTCAAGGCCACCCGGATAAGGTTGCAGACATCATATCTGATGCAATACTCGATGCATACATGGCAGACGATAAGAATTCACATGTCGCATGTGAAACCTGTGTAACAACAGACTTTTGTATGGTATTTGGAGAGATAACCTCAAATACCGATTTATCCAAAGAGGATATTGAAAAGATTATTAGGGACACTATCATTGAAATCGGTTATGACAAACCTGAACTGGAATTCGACGGTCATTCATGTGATGTTAAAAATAAACTCCATGCACAATCCCAGGACATCAACCAGGGCGTTGACAGAGGGGATGAGGAAACCGGTGCAGGAGATCAGGGAATGATGTTCGGGTTTGCAACAAACGAAACCGAATCATTGATGCCATATCCAATCGATCTAGCACGCAAACTAACCAACAAATTAACAGAACTTCGTGAAAGCGGAGAACTTCCATACTTAAGACCTGACGGCAAGGCACAGGTGTCAGTCAACTATGACAAGGAAGGCAATGTATTGTCACTTGATGCTGTGGTGCTGTCCACACAACACGACGAGACAATGTCCGACAATCAGGAACAGTTGCATGAAGACATCAAGGAAAAGCTCTTCAAGGCAGTCATCCCTGAAGGACTGATAACTGAAGATACCAAAATACACATCAATCCGACAGGCAAATTCGAAATCGGAGGGCCTCACGGAGATGCAGGACTGACCGGACGTAAGATTATTGTAGATACCTATGGAGGATATGCCCGCCACGGTGGAGGAGCATTTTCAGGAAAAGACTGCACCAAGGTGGACAGAAGCGCATGCTACATGGCAAGATACATTGCCAAGAATATCGTAGCAAGCGGGCTTGCAGAAAAATGTGAAATCCAGGTATCATATGCAATCGGAGTTGCCGAACCGACTTCCATCATGGTTGATGCTTATGGAACAGACAATAAAGTAGATGATGTCAGCTTTGAGGATATCGTGCGTGAAAACTTCAAGTTGACTCCTGATGGAATCATTGAAACCCTTGGATTAAGGGACGTCACATACAAACAAACCGCAAAATACGGTCATTTCGGTATCGAAGGCCTTCCATGGGAGAAAACCGATAAGGCTGACGACTTGAAAAAATACCTTAAAAACTAGATGCTTACTTTAAAGTAAGTTTCTAAACTTCTTTTTTTTTTAGTTATGGTTGAATTATTCTATTGCATTTTTCTTATTTGCATGCAAAATATTCGGCCTTTCAATTAATTCAAAAATAATATGCGCTATTTTTTTGAACCGATAGTCTTATAAATAACTTTCCATATTTTTCAGTTTTAAACAGTGGCAGGGTGATGTTTTCTTCGGACAATAAGCTAATTTAATCATTTTATCATTAAGTATAATAATGTCATGTCATCAAACTGTTCTGCATCCTGAGTAAAACCGTTGATATCATTTAATAAAGGTCGGATTGGGTCCCTATCATTTTCAAATTCATTGAAGAAGTTTAAAAGTCTGTCTTCCCCATACATTTCATTGCCGTTATTTATTTGGAAAAACTATTGGTATACTTTTGAGCGGTCTTCAATACGTCCACAATATAAATGCAATTATTATCTACTCTAAAACAGATTCTATAATTTCCTTTTCTTGCTCTTTTGTATTTTGGATATTTTTTTACTTTTTTATAGTTGCTGTCTTCGGGATTGTTTATTATTTCTTCTAATTTTTCACGGATTATTTTGTATGCTATTGGATTTTTCTTTTTATAGTATTTTAATTGTCTTAAAGCAGAACGTTTGAATTCAAGTTCCATATTAATCATCTAGATATGCATCAAGTTCATCTAATGAAGAAAAGTGAACTCCTTCACCATTTGCAAATTCTTTATCTGCTTCAATTAAGTCTTTAATCTCCTGATATTCTTCATAATCATCTAATACTTTAGAGATAATGTCATTGAAAGAATCATTCTTATGTCCAATGTCTGCTAATCTTTCATGATTAAATAAACTGACTCTGATAGATTTTGTTTCCATTTATACATCACCAATAATATATTTTGTAGTTTTAAGTATATATAGTTTACAAGGTATACCTTGTATACATAATCAACAATATTGCTCCAATTTGATATATTTTTTTGTATATGGCAAAAAATATTTGGGTACATTAATATCAGTTTATGTGTGTATCTGTGTTTTTTCATCGAGTCGCAGTTTGAAAATATTTATTATTAATGAATTTGATATTTTATATTATAAATTAGTAATAAGGAGGATTTGTTTTGGTTGAAGAAAATGAATTAGATTCTACATATGGAATTTCTGATGAAGAACTTACGGAAAGATTTAAAGCATCTATTAAAATTGATCAAGATATATGTAAAATCAAAGGACTTCCTATTGCTGGTTATGATGATGAGAATAAACGTGCTTATTTAGAGTATCCTGATGGAAGGAGAGTTTATGTCTCAGAAAAATAGGCTTCCGGAAGTTATGGTTTTTGCAGGTCCCAATGGCAGCGGCAAAACCACAATAACCCGTATGGCAAAAACTGCTGGTGTTTATATCAATGCGGATGATATTAAAAAATCAAGTTTATGCAGTGATTTGGAAGCTGCACAAAAAGCTGAAGAACTTAGAGAATCAATGCTTGAAAAAGGTGAAGATTTCACATTTGAAACCGTGCTTTCTACAGATAGAAATCTGAAGTTACTTAAAAAAGCTAAAGAAAAAGGATATTTTCTAAGATGCATTTATGTTCTCACAGATGATTATGAAATAAATATCGCACGAGTAAGAATGAGACAATCCATGGGAGGTCATGGAGTTCCTGAAGATAAGATTAAATCAAGATATGAAAAGGCTCTCAATTTAATTCCAGAATTGATAGAAATTTGTGATATTGTCCATATTTATGACAATACTATCTCTCCATTTAGAATATTTAAGAAAAGAAAAGATGTGTATTATCACTGGGAAAATAACTATTGGAATTATTCAGATATTGAAAAGCTTACTGGAATAAATAAATATGAAAATTAATTCCTCCACTATTTGCGAGTCTCTATTTTACAATTTTTTTAATATCCCATAGGAATATAAGATGATATTCATTATAGGTAGGTTTATAAATATCAGTTTATCTGATTAACCAGATATGTACAGAAACTATCTGTCAATTCTATTGTAAAAAAAAGGTTGATACTCAATAATAAATGGTCAGATATTACATAATTATTTCATATGCCCTATGACTTATCAATATTAAAGAAAAGAAATATTGCATTAAGTTAGGCATTAAAATCTTTCAAACAACAATTATTTAAATAATGAGAAATATAATAAAGGTATTAATATAAGAGGTGAGAAATATGGCAAAACCTATTGGAGACACTCCAACATTATGTGGCAAAGAAGCATCTGATTTTTTAAACAGAATGGTTGAACCTCTTACAGAAAAGGATAAAGAATTTAAAAAGAGGTATGATGCTGCTAGAAAGGTATCATTCTAGGACTCTTAAATCAAGATACAAATAGAATGTCTGTTCGGGATTTCGTTCTATTATGATATCTAATTTTTCTTTTATTTTATTGTCATCTTTTTTTAGGTTAATGAAGTTATGATTTGTGTAAAATTTATATGCGCTTGCATAGCCTTCTACTGTAACAAATCTCAGTCCCACATTATTCTCAGCAATGTTTTTAACATTGAACAGGACACTCATCAATATTTCAGAACCTAATCCTTTGCGACTGTATTTTTCATCTACAGCAAATCTTCCAATTTTGATTGCAGGCAACTTTCTCTTTTTGGAAGTTATATCCAATTGATCTTTGATATCCTGTTTAGTGTCTCCATCACGAATATCCTTTAAAGGAATTGTGTCAGTCAGCAGTGAAACATAACCCACAATTACATCATCGCACATCACCAATTTTGTTAGGTTTAATTTGTTTTTTTGTTGAGTTAACGCATCATCCTTAAGAAAATCATTCAAATCATCTGATGCACACTTAAAATTAGATAAATCATGATGTTCGGTAAGTGTTTCAAATCGATAATTTTCTTTGATATACTCAATATCCATGCATTAGAGTAGTTCTTCATTCATTATTAATTTTTCTCTTCTTAAATTACAAATCAAAAGCAATATTTCACACTCAAAGCAATTATGCCATTAAATTACTGTAAAAATTGAAAAATCAAATGAAATAATGGTTAATAAATTCGTCAAGTATGATGACAATAGCAATAATAAATAGTTATAGAAATATCAGTTTATGGGCGTATGTATGATTTAATATAAACAGACTTGATAAAACTAAAAAAAATGATTTGGGATTAAAATCCCAAATTAAAATTATCCTGTATAAGGGTTGCTTGCAGTATATGCTTTACCGTTTACATATAGAGTGTATGAACCGTAATTGATGGTTCCGTAATTGCTTAAACTGCTAATATGGCTGTTGCCGGTTAGGGTCCATGTGGATCCTGAGTTGATTACCAGTTTTGTAGTTCCATAGGAACTGGACGGGTTGATGCAGCCGCTGTATTTGGTTTTGGATAATGTAAGTTTCATTGAACTGATCTTGTCAATAATGATTTTGCCTGACATTGACATGTTTGTTGCAGTGAATGCCACATCTCCACCGTTGGAGCCGGTTTTACCCCATTGGCTTTGACCTGCAGCTTTCAGTAAAACTCCACTTCCATAACTTAATGTACAGCTGTTAAGGTTAATGTTTGCACCGGTATTTGTCACATAAAACATTGGCGCTGATTTATAGTAGCTGCTTGAAGATGAAATTGCCAGTTTGGTATTGGTGGCGGTGAATTTTGCCACACCGACATCCGCATCTCCGCTCATACTCTGATACAGGAATATTCCTGCATTATCCACATAATTCCCGTTAACGTAACGGTTTCCTTTTCCATATCCTGTGAAGTCACAGTCGGTTAATGTTATGCTGTTTTTACCTTCAATACATGCTATTTGACTTACATAACTTGTACCTGAACTTTTGGATACGGTAATGTCTCCTGTTGAATATATCAATGGACTTCCCTGTCCGCTTGTTTTTCCAACTCCTGTGTATAATTTACAGTTGTTTGCAATGACGGTTCCTTCTCCACGGTCTGTTGCCAGTGCGGCACAGCTTCCTCCACGTGTGTATATTTTCACATTATTCGCAATGATTTTACCGCCGTATGTGGCATCCAGTCCACGGGATTTGTCTTTGTAGGTGTTTATGACAACATTGCTCACATATGCGGTTGCACCTGAACTTGATGAGTCAAGATTTGAAACGAATATTGCATTTGCCCCTTTTGCATTGGTGGTAATTGTTGTGTCTGAAATCTTCAGTGTACTTTTTGCGGTCACCAGCACTGCAGCGTTTGTTCCGTAAAAGTCAGAACTTTCCGCGTTGGAACTGGATACGCTGCCTGTTTTAATTATTTTTGAGTTTTTAAGGGTAAGTTTAGCTCCGCTTTTAACCAGCACCGTGTTTTTGTTGGATGCGGTTACGCGATAGGTTTTGCCGCTTTTGGTAATGCTTTTGCCCTTGACGAGCAGCTGTCCGTAAACCTTTTTGGCTTTCACATAAATTTTCACGGTTTTTGCTGAAGCCTTATAGGGAATTGTGCCTTTATAGGTTGTTTTCACAGTATAATACTTTCCGGAGTTGAGGTTAATTTTTATTTTGGCCTGTCCGTTTGAATTGGTTGTTCTTGTATAGGTTTTTGAGGATATTTTGAAGATTACTTTCTGTCCGCTCAGCGCCTTTCCTGTGCTGTCTTTTAGAGTGACTGTGAAATAATTTCCTTTAACAATCCTTTTGCTCACGGGAACAATTTCAGTTGCGAGCCTGTATGATGTGATTGTAACGGTTTTTGAAGCACTTTCATATGCTCCTCCAGCATGGCTTATTGTCATGCTGTATTTTCCAACATTCTGGCTTATTTTTAAACTTGCAGCACCTTTTGAATTGGTTGTTCTGGTGTAGGTGTTGCCGTTTATCTTGAAACTCAGTGTCTGGCCGGCAACGGGATTGTTGCTTGCATCGTAAAGATAGGCTGTGAAGTAGTTTCCTCTAACTACGCTTGTGCTTTGCACTACTATTTTGGACGCAATCTGATAACATACTATGGTATAGTTGGCTTCACTCTGACCGTATGTTGAATCTCCAGGATAATATACGGTCACATCATATGAATCCGGTGCAAGATCAATTTTCAAGCTTGCAACACCGTCATCATCGGTTGTTTGCGTATGGTTGGCATCGGCAAGGTTGAATATCACTGACTGGTTTGAAAGGGCATTGCCTTCCGCGTCAGTTAATGTTACTTTAAAATAATCTGTTTTTACAATATTTGTATTGTTTGCACTTATTTGAGTGTCTGTCCTTTCGGAATTCTCATATGAACTTAATGTTTGGTTGTCTGAATCATCAGGATATGATTCTTCACTATCTGTGGTGCTTAAATCATCAGTGTTTAAATCAGCAGAAGCATCATATTCACAAGTAGATAAGGTATCATTGTTTTCATCTGTTGCGGATATTGCACTAATACTAATAATGAATACTAATGATATCAGCAGAATAAAACTTAATTTTCTTGTCATACTTTTTCCTCCACTTTTCTTTTATAATGAAATAATGATTTATCTCATTAAATTCAATCTCCCAATCCTGAATATAATTTGACTTTTTTTGCTGTTGAAATCCAAAAACATTCAAAATTGTTACTCATAATAACTCGAACGCCATATATAAATCTTTTTATTTAATTTTAAGTCAAAATCTATCGTATTATCGTTTAAATAAGCTTAAAAACAATTAAAATAGTTGAAATTTTTCACATCAATCCTGAAGGGTGCAGAATCCTGTCTGTCACCATAAAAATTAATGATATCAAATATTGTTAAATGTGATTTATTTAGATTGATTCTAACGAAATGAACTTATTTTATATTAAATATGGTATATTATTCTTTTATTAGGGAGGATATTATAAAATCTAATCTGAATACTGCTTTAAAGGATAATAAATCGAAATCCTTTTAAAAATTCCTAATCTATTAATAAAGGATTTTTAAATTGATTTTATCAAAATAAGGCAATTTAAATAAAATAAAAAATAAGAATATTTGAGAAAAAATCATGCTCTCCAACTCAAGGTTAAATGAAAATGGAAGAATGCGGGCTTTTTCAGCGAAAAAGGCTTTAACAGAAGATTTTTTCATCAGGCCCATATAACACCCAAAATACCTGCCATTTTCTGCATGAAAATTTTGATCATTCATTCCTGGAATCTCCATGATGACATGTCCGCCAAAGGCTCTCGAAAGCCAAACGGAGGCAAGGCGGATGAATGTTCCAGCAGCATATGTTAGTTTTATATATGTTTATAAATAAATCTAAAAGTGATAAATTTACTTTTTAAGTGGAATCATGAAAGTTATTATTTTAAATTCGGGAATGGGCACTAGATTGGGTGATTTAACAAAGCATAAGCCAAAATCATTAGTCAATATCAATCCTGATGAAACAATTTTTTCAAAATCCGTTTCCATCCTTTCCAAATTTGATGTTGACGAATTTATAATCACCACCGGGTATTTAAGCGATATATTAAAGGAATATGCCTGTGCAGAGTTTCCGGATGTCAATTTCAGATTTGTCCACAATTCCCTTTATGATAAAACCAATTACATCAAATCGATGGATCTGATTCCCGATTTTAAAGGCGATGTAATTCTGCTTCATGGGGATCTGGTTTTTGATAAGGGGGTTGCCGAATCCATAATGGATTCAGAAAAATCCTGTGTTGTCGTTGATTCAGCAATAAAAATTCCAAAAGACGATTTCAAGGCAAAAATCACTGATGGTGAGGTGAAATATATCGGCGTCGACTATTTCGAAGATGATGCCGTCGCCTGCCAACCCTTTTATAAGCTAAAGGAAGAGGATTGGGCGTTGTGGAAAAACAAAATCGGGGAATTTTGCGGTTGCGGAAACACCGATGTCTATGCGGAAAACGCTTTAAATACTTTAACCGACGAAATTATAATTAAAGCCATTGATATAAAAGGCAAGCTGTGCATGGAAGTGGATACCAAAGAGGATTTGGCCAAAGTGAAGGAGATTTTAGAATGAAAACTGTTTACATTGCAATTAGTGCGGATATTTTACATCACGGACATATCAATCTGATAAAGAAGGCCGCCCAGTACGGTGAATTGATTGTAGGAGTTTTAACCGATGAGGCTGTGGCAACATACAAGAGACTGCCCGTTCTGGATTATGATGAAAGGTCATTCATCATTGAAAACATTGTGGGAGTGAAAAAGGTTGTCCCGCAAAGCACCTTGGACTATTCGGACAATCTGGAAAAATACAAGCCGGATTTTGTTTTCCATGGGGACGACTGGAAAGAGGGCGTTCAAAGCAAAATCAGGCAAAACGTCATAGACACCCTGGAGGGGTGGGGCGGAAAGCTGATAGAAATTCCGTTCACGGAAGATGTAAGCATTGACAAAATAAACGGCATGATTAAGGATGCTTCTTCAATTCCGGATTCAAGAAGGGGAAAGCTGAAGAAACTGATTTCTCTAAAGCCGATTGTCAGAACAATGGAGGCCCATAACGGCCTGTCCGCATTGGTCGTTGAAAACGCTAAAGTGACCAGTGACGAGCAGGTCAAAACATTTGATGCGATTTGGGTTTCAAGCCTGACGGACTCGACAGCAAAGGGAAAGCCCGACATCGAGCTTGTTGACATGACTTCAAGGATAACCACAATAAACGAGATAATGGAAGTCTCAACAAAACCGATAATACTGGACGGGGATACCGGAGGGCTTCTGGAGCATTTCGTATTCAATATCAAGACAATCGAAAGGATGGGAGTCTCTGCAATAATCATAGAGGACAAGATGGGACTGAAGAAAAACTCCCTTTTCGGAACCGATGTCGAGCAGACCCAGGACGGCATCGAAAACTTCTGCGAAAAGATCAGAGCAGGCAAAAAGGCTTTGCTCACTGACGAATTCATGATTATAGCAAGAATTGAAAGCCTGATTTTAAAGCAGGGCATGGATGATGCGATTGAAAGGGCAAAAGCATATGTCGGCGCCGGAGCTGACGGGATCATGATCCACTCAAGGGAAACCCGGCCTGATGAGATATTTGAGTTCTGCGATTTGTTCAGACAGTTCGCACCCGACGTTCCGCTGGTGGTTGTTCCGACATCATTCAATCAGGTTTATGAGGATGAATTTGCAAAACGCGGAGTCAACATTGTGATTTATGCAAATCATTTAATCAGAAGCGCATATCCCGCAATGATGGATACCGCCAACCTGATTCTTGAAAATGAAAGATGCAAGGAAGCCGACGATAAGTGTCTGTCCATTAAGGAGATTTTAACTTTAATTCCTGATGAATAGGTGTAATCATGATTGACGTTGGCGAATTCATAGGTTATCTGGACGATATTGGTATAAATTTCTTTTGCGGAGTTCCGGATTCTCAGCTGAGTCCCTTCTGCGATTATTTGGAGGAGAATTGCCGAAATATTATTGCCGCCAATGAAGGCAATGCGGTGGCCATTGCAAGCGGCTATAATCTGTCCACAGGCAATTATCCTGTTGTCTTTCTTCAGAATTCCGGATTGGGAAACATCGTAAATCCGGTCACTTCACTGACCCATAGGAAGGTTTATTCAATCCCGGTCGTTTATGTCATCGGCTGGAGAGGCCAGCCTGGAGTTCATGATGAGCCGCAGCATAAAAAACAGGGTGAAATCACGCTTGACATGCTGGAACTGCTGGACATTGAGCATTTTGTGGTTGACAGGGACACAACTTTCGGGGAATTGAAATCCGTTTTCGAGAACAGTTTTCTAGACAGGCTAAGCGATGGCGACAGTGTGGCCATTGTCGTTTCAAAAGGGGCGTTTGAGGACTACAAGACTGCAAAGTCAAATGGCAATGCGCTGACCCGTGAGGAGGCGATCCGCACAGTCACGGCCTTCTTGGGCGACAGCGACATGATAGTCTCCACCACAGGCAAATCCTCAAGGGAACTCTTCGAGTATCGCGAAGAGCAAGGCCATGGCCACGGAAACGACTTTCTGACTGTCGGTTCCATGGGACACTCTTCAAGCATTGCCCTGGGCGTTGCCTTAGGCAGTCCCGACAGGAAAATATTCTGCTTTGACGGTGACGGGGCAATGCTGATGCATATGGGAGCCCTTGCGCTGGTCGGCTCTGAAGGGCCGGAAAACTTCTATCACGTAATGTTCAACAATTCCGCCCATGAAAGTGTCGGCGGACTTCCGACAGTGATGCGCGACATGCATATCGATGGGCTGGTAAAGGCATGCGGATACAGGAATACTTTCAATGCTTCAAGCATCGATGAATTAAAAGAGGTTTTGCCCAGGTTTGTGGAATCTCCCGGACCGGCATTCTTAAATATCGATGTCGACATCAGCTCCAGAAAAGACCTTGGAAGGCCGACCACAACGCCGGCTGAAAACAAGAGGGACTTCATGAAAAAACTGCAGGGGGAATAGTATGGACTGGACTTTCAATGTACCTATAAGATTTCACGACTACACTTTAGATGAGCTGAAGGAAAGGCTGTCGGATATGGATGGAGATGTCTTGCTGATAGCATCCAAAAGG
>NZ_JAFQXT010000018.1 GCF_017406825.1 Methanobrevibacter sp. | reverse complement strand
TACAGATACTCAAGATTAGGTTACGGTACTGTTGTAGAAGCAGCTATGCCTCCTCTTGAAGCAAAACACACTCACGAAGAAATTGCAACTATTCCACAATTAGATATTCCAGCTATGCCATTATTCGGTAACAACTGGTTCGTAATGGAATATGCAAAAGATAACAATATTGAAGACATCGCAGCATTTGTAGCTGCCTGGTTGAAAATATCCAAAGGTTACGGAATCAAAATCGTAAACCCATGTGGAAGTGAAGCATGGGGATGGGGTATGAACGTACACGGTGTAAACGATAAAGCACCTTACTTTGACGTAACTTCCAAAGAAGTTATCGTTGCACTCGCAAAAGCAAATGAAATGTTAAACTTACCTCACTCTATTCACATTCACCCTAACGATTTAGGACACCCTGGTAACGTACCAACCACTATCGAAACCATGGAATCCGTTAAAAACGTTAAAAAAGGTTCCAAAGCTGCTGAAATCAGAGACCAAGTCATGCACGTATGTCACTTGCAATTCCACTCTTACACAGGTAACAGCTGGAAAGACGCAGGTTCCGGTGCTGAAGAAGTTGCTAAATACATCAACAAAAATGACCACATAACCTGTGATATCGGTCAGGTAACTTTAGATGAAACCACAACCATGACTGCAGATGCTCCTATGGAATACGACTTATTCAAATTATCCGGTCTTAAATGGACCAACAAAGATATTGAATGTGAAACCGCAGCAGGTATTATTCCATGTATTTACTCAGGTAAAAACCCAGTTAACACTTTACAATGGGCTATTGGTTTAGAATTATTCTTGCACATTGATGACCCATGGAAAGTATGTTTAACCACTGACCACCCTAACGCAGGACCATTCACTAGATATCCTAGAATTATCTCCTGGTTGATGAGTAACCAAAGAAGAATGGAAATGATGGAAAACGGAGAAGTTCACAAATGGGCACAAAGAAGAACTACCCTTCCAACTCTCGACAGAGAATACGATTTCTACGATATTGCAACTATTTCCAGAGCTGCTCCTGCTAGAATCTACGGATTCACTGACAGAGGTGCACTTACTCCTGGATACAGAGCAGACATTGCTGTATATGACATAAATCCTAATGAAATTGATCCATCCAGACAATACGCTGAAATCGAAAAAGGTTTCAATGTTGCTGAATACACAATTAAAGATGGTCAAATCTTAGTAAAAGACAAAGAAATTGTAAAAGTTAAAGAAAGTCAAAACATTTGGGTTAACGTAAAAGGATGGGAACAAAACGAGCAAAAAGTTATCGACAACATTATGCCGTTCTTCACCCAATACTACTCAGTTAAATGGGAAAACTATCCAGTACATGACCACTACGTATCCAACCCAATTAGAGTTGACGTAGACGGTAAATAGGGGTGTTTAATTTGAAAACAATAACATTTGATCAAATAAAAACTTCTTCAATCGCTTTAGAATTCGATGAATTGATTCCTGATGAAATCTATTCATGGACCGAAGCTGATTTCGCAAAATATCAAGTCCCAATTGGAAACTCAAGATTCCCAATCACAGACTTCTTCAAAATAACTGTTGAAGGAGAAGCTAACGGACCTAATGATGTTGAAATGATTTTAAACGGAGATTTAAACAGAGTAAAATACATCGGTTGTAAAATGAGCGGTGGAAACATCGTATGTAACAGCAGTGTGGATTTACACGTTGGTGCTGAAATGTCCGGTGGTTCTATTCTCGTTAAAGGTAACGCAGCAGCTCACGCTGGTAGAGAAATGTCTGGCGGATACCTTGAAATCGAAGGAAATACCAAAGAGTTCACTGGTGCTTCATACATCGGTGAATGGAGAGGTATGACCGGAGGAGAAATCGTTGTTGGCGGTAACGCTGGAAAACAATGTGGTGAATGTTTAACCGGTGGTAAAATCCACGTTAAAGGTAACTGTGATATCTTAGCAGGTATTCACATGACCAAAGGTGTCATCGAAATCGACGGTGACGTAAACCGTTGGCCTGGTGGACAAATGAAAAACGGTAACATTATCATCCACGGATTCCTTGGAAGATTACTCGAAGGATTTGTCCTCAACGGTATTGTTGTAGATCCTGAAGTAGAAGGCGTTGTTTACAAAGGTAAATATATCCACTATACTGGAGATATTGGTCTTAACGGTAAAGGTAACCTTTACTTAGGTGCTGAAACCAACAAAGAAAAATTAGCTACCTACGGAGAATTAGACGACGAATATACTTCAATCAGAGAATACAGGAATTTATAATTCCTTTCTCTTTTTTCTTTTTTTTAGATAAAGTGATTATTATGGTAGAAGAAATTCAAATGACCTTGGAAGAAGCAATCGAATATGTCAGAAATGAAGTCAACGTTAGAGATATCTTGGAAATTTCCTATAATCGTATTTTTGCTCCAGGTGAAGTTTTAGGGATAACTGAAGAAGATGAAATGACTGGAGAAGGTCTAAGAGTCGCAATGCAATTAAATGGTGAAATCCTAAATCAATCTATCGAAGTCGATTTTAATG
This sequence comes from Methanobrevibacter sp., assembly GCF_017406825.1. GTDB lineage: Archaea > Methanobacteriota > Methanobacteria > Methanobacteriales > Methanobacteriaceae > Methanocatella. Next base: position 11,022 of record NZ_JAFQXT010000018.1, on the reverse strand, counting down.
AGATTGGTGAGGACCTGATTGAAATGCGCCATATTACCGATGAAAAGGAACTTGTTATCGAAGTTCTATAAATCATCTTTTTTTTATTGAAAATTTTTTTTGTTCGTATGGATACAAACATTTATATACCTTGGAACATATCTTAATATAGGAGTTGATTTTCATGAAAGAATTAAGATTGACTACAAAACAAGCGGTGAAATATCTCAAAGAAAACGTTAAAATCCATGATAATATTGAGATTTCATACAATAGGATTTTCGCCGAAGGGGAAGTCCTGAATATGGATTTTTCAAAATATTTCAACGAACCTGGATTCAAAATGCTGGTATCCCTTGACGAAAGCGATTTGGGCGCCACCATTGAAATAGACGTCTACGAAGTGGAAGATGATATAATAGAATTCATTCATTATCCTAAAAATGGTGAAGAAGTGGAAGTTACTGTAATCTGATTACAGCCTATCCATCTTTTCAAATGGCATTAATTTTTCAATGGCTTTCACGTGGATGTCCACGCCTTTTTCTCTTATTGCAGCTATTGAGTTCAGGCCGCCGCCTGCCACAATGCCGAAATTGTAATTGTCCGCCTTTGCGTTATAGGTCAATTCCCTAGGTTTTCCTATTTTGTATATTGAAAAGCCTGTCTTGTCCAGTGTGTCCAATAAGTTCACTGCATAGTCCCGTGATATGTATGGAATTTCCTTAAAACTGGCCAATATTTTTTTCGGACCTTCACTGTGAGAGACTGAAGTCATGTCCTTTGCAATGAATATCTTATGAGGGTCCACTGTTGAGCCGCTGTATGAAATCAATTCGATGAATAAGGAAGGTTCTGTCAGTTCCAATAATCCTCCATATCTCGGATTGCATCTGATTCCGTTATTTATCAGTATCCCGTCTATGCTTAGGCTGCATATTGTTGCAATTCCGACTTTATCCTTATCGTCAGGATGTTCTATTATTTTATAGTAGGGATTGATGTGTTTTGGATCATCGTTGTATGTGTCTTCCATTATCTTTAAGGCTTCGTCCAGGTCTTCCTTGTTGAGATAGGATACGTTTGAGACAATGTTTCCTTTTCTTTTTTCGATATCGAAGCTCACTTGCTGAATCAGGTTCCATGATTTTGAAAGCAGGAATGATGTTTTTGGCTGGAGTGCATGTTCAACAGGTTTCAGTCTGTTTTCTGTGGTGGAGGTTATAGGGGATAATGCTTTGAAGTCCATTATCTCTTCGGCTATTTTTATGTCGATGTCCTTTCCGGATTCGTCGATTGCCCTGAATGGGGTTATTCCTCCGACTATGACTACTCCAACCATTCCTTTAGGCACGTCAATTCCTAAAATATCCTGGTTTTCATTAGATATTGCGATTGTTCCTCCGATTCCTATTTTATCCAGTTTTTTGATGATCTCGATTGTTTTTTCCCGGCCGATGCTCGGTATCAGTCTGAAATTTGCAGGTATCAGCCCTGTTCCTGAGTCCACAACATCGAGAACTGAAGTTCTGTTCGGTGATGAGAATGCATCCAGCGGTGTCAGGGATGTCTTCTTGTATGAGATCAGTTCTTCAAACTTCACAGGTTTGTAGTCTTCGATTTTCAGAAGCCCGCCGTATTGCGGCAGTGATGCTATTCCTTCATTCAGAAGTATTCCGTCTATTGTGGTTCCGCATAATGTTGTCACTTCGATTTTGCCCTCATTTTTATCTCTGTTTAAATTAACGTAAGGGCTAACAGAAAGACCACTTTCAATAATTCTTTTAAGTATATCAATCGATTCTTCATCATAAACGGTTGATGTATTGATAACAACATTTCCTGTTTGTGTGATATAGTTGAAGTCAGTCAAATATATCATTTCTTCAAATTTTGAATAGATTGAGTCGACCTGGTCATAAATCAACCCCTTCTCCAATTTTTCGCGGCCAAGTTTTGTGATGACCCTTCCGGCATAGCCTTTTTTCTCGGTGTATCCCTTCTGGTCCAAAACTTTCATATGATATCTGACCGCACGTTCACCTAAATTAAAACCTTTTTCCTTTAGCTGGTCTGCTATCAGTTTGGAGCCGGTAGGATTTTCCTGCGCGCTCAATACTCTCAAAATCTCAATCATGCGGGGTTCTGAATCTGACATAAGAATCTCATAAAAATAAAAAAATATTCAGATTAGATATCCAAATATTTCCTTTGTTCATATCCAAATACTTGAACACGGTATTCGTCCCATTCCTGATATTTGAGCTCAAGGAACTTTTCACTGATGTGAGGGCCTAGGGCATTCAATATAAGCGGATCCTCTTCAAGGGAATGGTAAGCTTCCCACAGACTGGTAGGCAACACTTCAATTCCTCTTGATTCCCTTTCCTCTTCAGTCATTTTGTAGATGTCGTCTTCAACAGGGTCGCCAGGGTCAATCTTGTTAACAATGCCGTCAATACCTGCTTCAAGCATTACTGTAAACGCGAGGTATGGGTTACATGCAGGGTCAGGGGACCTGTATTCGATACGGGTTGCCTTTCCACGTGCTGCAGGAACTCTGATTAATGCGGATCTGTTTCTGTAGCCATATGCCATGTAAACCGGAGCTTCATAGCCAGGCACCAGACGTTTGTATGAGTTGACGATAGGGTTTGTTATTGCTGTAACCGCACGTGCATGTTTGAGAAGTCCTCCCATGAAGTAAAGCGCATCTTTTGAAAGGCCTGTTTCTGAATCAGGGTCTGAAAAGAGGTTTCTGTCTCCTTTGAAGACGGATTGGTGACAGTGCATTCCACTTCCGCTCACTCCGAAGAACGGTTTAGGCATGAATGTCACTCTGTAGTCGAGCTGGTCAAAGGTAGCCATGTTGTCTACAATGGCCTTGATAGCCTGTTTGAATGTGATTACCGCATCGGCAGTTTTAAGCGCGTCCTTGAATTTGAATGCGATTTCGTTCTGGCCAGGAGCCACTTCGTGGTGGGATGCCTCAACTTCAAAGTCCAAATCTTCAAGGTTTAATGTCAGTTCTCTTCTGAAGTCAGGACCTTTGTCGAGAGGTTCAACGTCGAAGTATCCTGCCTCATCGTAAGGCATAGGGTATCCGTTTTCGTCAATGTCTACAATGAAGAATTCCGGTTCCGGTCCGATATTGTACTGCAGTCCCATGTCCGCAATGCGTGCCAGGGATTTTTTGAGCAGTCCTCTTGGGTCTCCTATGAACGGTTCGTTGTCGGCGGTCCATACGTCACAGATAAATCTGCATGTTGCGGATTCTTCAGGTCTCCATGAGAGTCTGGAATATGTGTTTATGTCCGGTTTCAATACCAGGTCACTTTCATTGATTCCAACGAATCCTGCAATTGATGAACCATCAAAAAGCATTCCTTCGTTGAACAGTTCGCTCATGTCGTCGTTGTTGAATGGGATAACAATGTTTTTTACAGTACCGTTAATGTCAACAAATTGTAGACGGATAAACTTAATGTTGTCTTCTCTCATCTGTTCTGTGATTTTTTCTATTTTTTCTTGTGGAATGTCACTCATTAAATCAAGCTCCAATTTTCAATAGTCGGAAAACATCTTCCAATTAAAAATATATTTCATTTTCGTACTATATAAAGTTTTATATATATTGCTATTATATAATTTTTGATATATTAATGTATAAGTTTTATTTTTTTTAGTAAATATTGTTTAAAGTATTTAAAATTTGATACTATTCTGTTCAATTACATTCAAAAAAGAGAAACAAAATTTGATTCGGTGTTTAGATTTCAACCAAATCAAATGAATTCAAATCCAATAAATCAAATGTCAGTAATTTCGGGCTGACGGTAACCTTTCCGATACCTGTAATTATTTTATAGGCTTCCATGGCTTCCAGACATGAAACCAGATTTGGAACCGGGCCGATTACAGGCGGAGGTCCGGCAGTAACATTTTTCAGACTTTCAACGACATCATCCGTCAGCTCCTTGCCAAGGGATGGAAGGTTGAACATTTCCTCATAGCTAGTGGTGTTGGGCAGAAACGTGGTGATTTGGCCCAATGTTCCATGAACCGCCCCATGAATGAAAGGAATCTTATATTCCCTGGCCTTTCTTGAAACGATCACCCTTGTCAGGACATTGTCCAAAGCGTCAATCACGATTCTTGAATCTTCAATTAGCCTGTCGATATTGCTCTCATCGACATGCTCGTCCCATGATACAACACTGACATGGGGATTTATTTTCCTGACCTTCTCTGCAGCCGCTTCACTTTTTGACCCGCCGATGTTGGCATATTCCGATAATGTCTGTCTGTTCAGGTTGGACAAATCAAATGAATCCTCATCAACCAGAACAAGCTTTCCAACGCCCATTCTTGCAAGCATTTCGATGGCCAGTCCTCCGATTCCGCCGCAGCCAATCACGGTGATTGCGGCATTCCTGAATTTTTCCTGCTCATCCCTGCTTACAAGAGGCATCTGTCTTGTTAACATTTCCCAGTATTCATCCATTTCATCACCTAAAAGTGGTCGAATTCATCTCCAAAGTACTCATATACCTTTTCAAGTTCTTCCGGAATGTTCAGCATTTGTGTGCAAAAGGGTATGCATTCCTTACAGCCGACACAACTGTCCGCCCTCGAATCCTCATCGATCAGTGAGAAGTACTGCATCGCGCTTGCCTTGGGGTCCCCCATCATATGCGCAATGTTGTACTCGGTCAGGCAGTTTATTATGTCCACCCCATGAGGACATGGCATGCAGTATCCGCAGCGTGTGCACCGGTTTCCCAGAAAAGTCCTGTAGGTTCTTGCAACTTCACGTATCAGTTCCTGGTCATGATCAGAAATCTCATCGATTTTTGAAGCTATTTCAATGTTTTGCTTTACCTGTTCGAGGCTAGTCATCCCGCTCAGGACGCAATCCACATCGTCACGATTCCACAGGTATTGCAATGCCCATTCAACAGGTGTTCTTTTGGTTTCGGCCATGTCCCATAGATTCTGTATTTCATTGGGAATGTTGTTGACCAGCCTTCCCCCGCGAAGGGGTTCCATAATCATGCTTCCGACATTCACTTCCTTAAGGTAGTTAAGCCCCATGACTCCGGACTGATAGTATTCGTCCAGATAGTTCATCTGAGTCAGAACCACTTCCCATTTCGGATATTCGTCAATGATTTCAATTAGATAGTCCACTTCAATATGTGATGAAAATCCGACATGTCCGACCTTTCCGGAACTTAGGCAGTCATCCAGAAAGTCAAGGACATCCAGATTCTTTACTTTATTCCAATCAGGTTCGGTCAGTGAATGCAGGAGGTAAACGTCAATGTAATCGGTCTGAAGCTTTTCAAGCTGAATTTCCAGATATTTGTCAAAATCAGATTTTTCCTCTATTGCCCAAACAGGGGATTTGGTTTGAAGGATTATCTCGTCCCTTAAAGTATTTTCGTCTAGAAATGCTCCTACAAACTTTTCGCTCTCGCCGCTGCCGCTCAATCCTTCAGCGTGGTAGGGATAAGCCGTATCGATAATGTTGATTCCATTTTCTATTCCATATTCGAGCATTTTCGCCGCTTCTGTTTTATCGATGTCGGCATTGTTTGTTTTGGTTGGAAGCCTCATTGTTCCAAAACCGAGCCTTGACACTTCAAGACCACTTTTTCCAAGCGTATTATATATCATTTTCAAATCCTCAAAATGTATTTTAGTTAAAATAAGTATAAAATTGTTATGATTTGAAAAAATTCTTATAAAAATAGTGTAAGTTAGATGAAATTCCTGGGATTGGATGCCGGGGGCGGGATTCGAACCCGCGATCTCACGGTATCCCAGGAATAAGCTAGAGCACTGCTTTATTACCCTATGAGCCGTGCGCTCTAACCAGCTGAGCCACCCCGGCATCTAACATATTTATATATTCTAATCATTACATTTAAAGTTTTTGTTTTTAAGGGGCATTTGTTGGAATTTTGATATAATCCTGGAAAAATAACATTGCTCGATGTCAAAAAGGTATATATTTAATAAGCTTTAAATCCAAAATTTAATTGTTAAAAATTTAAGCTGATGATATTTATGAGTAAAGTAAAAGACATGTCACTTGCACCTGAAGGTGTAAGAAAAATCGAATGGGTTCAAAAACACATGCCTGTTTTGGAACACATCAAGCAAGAATATCTGGAAACCCAACCGTTCAAAGGAATCACAATCGGGTCATGTTTACACTTGGAACCTAAAACCATTAATCTGGGATTGACATTAATGGCAGGCGGGGCTGAAGTGGCAATGACCGGATGCAACCCGCTATCCACCCACGACGATGCGGTTGCAGGAGCGGCCGATTTGGGCCTTAACGTTTACGGTTGGAGAGAACAGGACGATGAAGAATATTACCAGACAATCAATATGGTTCTGGACCACAAACCCGACATAATCATCGATGACGGAGCAGACATGATTATGGTTCTTCACAATGAAAGAAAAGAATTGTTAAGCCACATCAAAGGAGCATGTGAAGAAACCACCACAGGGGTTCACAGGCTACAGGCAATGCACGCTGACGGAGCATTGAAATTCCCTGTAATAGCCGTAAACGACGCGTATACTAAATACCTCTTCGACAACCGTTACGGAACCGGACAGTCAAGTTTCGATGCAATCATGGGCACAACCAACATGGTAATCGCCGGCAAGACCGTAGTCGTATGCGGATACGGCTGGTGCGGAAGAGGATTGGCTTTAAGAGCCGCAGGTCTTGGAGCAGATGTCATCGTCACTGAAGTAGATCCAATCAGGGCATTGGAAGCAAGAATGGACGGATACCGTGTAATGACCATTCGCGAAGCTGTTAAACAGGCCGATTTAATCATAACCGTAACCGGCAATGCGGACATTATCTGCGGTGATGACTTCAAATATATGAAAGACGGATGCATGCTTGCAAACTCAGGCCACTTCAATGTTGAAATCAACCGTCCTGATTTGGAGGCAATCTCAACCAATGTCAGTGAAGTGCGTGAAAGCATTGAAGAGTTCACCACTAAAGACGGCCGTAAGATTTACCTTTTAGCTGACGGCAGACTTGTAAACCTATCCGCTGCACGCGGACAAGGACACCCTGCAGAAATCATGGACATGAGTTTTGCAGTGCAGGCGTTATCCGCCAAACACATCCTGGAAAACGATTTGCCTGTTGGCGTTACAAAAGCACCTGATGAAATCGATTACAATGTGGCAACCATGAAACTGAAGGCCATGGGAATTGAAATCGATTCATTGACAGACAAACAAAAAGCTTACATGGCTAATTGGCAGGAAGGAACATAATTCCTTCATCTTATTTTTTTATGTCCTATTTCAGATACATAGACAACGGCAGGGGACCGACCAAACTGTTCATCGGCGGAGTCCATGGAAACGAAGGGCTGACATCCTTAAAGTTTCTAAAACGCATCAGGCTTGAAGATTTATCGCCAGGACAGTTCTATTTTTATAACTTTGATAGGACAGACTATATTTCAACAATCAAAAAGGAATATTATGAATCCGAACTTGGAAAAAAGATTCTGGATTTAATCAAGTACTTTGAACCTGATTTTTACACAGAACTGCACTGTTATGACCTTAAAAATTATGATAGGTTAACTTCAATGGAGAGGTACAGGCAAACAGGAATTCCTCCATTGATTAAACTTGGAAATCATGTGCTTGTATCATCGGTATCCCCTCTGATTCGCATGACCTATTTTTCAACCGATACCGTTTGCAAAACATTGGAGTTTCCATGCTTTGAAAAGCTCACTCCCGAAGCTGCAGAAAAATATGATTTCAATATGGATCTGGCCATTGAAACTTATGAAAACCTGCTTAAACTGATATTAAAATCACCTTCACGCAGTGATTTTGAAATGGAAATGATGAAACACCATACAGAGCAGGTAATGCTTGCCATGAAATACGCAGAAAAAGTGTTTGGGAAGGACTTCCCTCCATATTAGTATTGATGGCTTCCGGGTCTTTTGGTGGTGAGAAACCATCAACACTATGGATTCTATAAATATATCGAATACGCAAAATAGCTTTCACCATCCCCTTGACAGCTGCTATTTTCAAGTGTTTAGTTAATACAATCTGGGGTGTGTGGTGGTTGATTGTATTATATATCCAATATTTTGAATCCAATATTACTTTATTTTAAGTAGTATTTAATGATTGTGCTATCCTAAAATTTTAATTTTTTTCAAAAACGATTCAGAACCATGCATCAAGGCTTCCTTGTGATGAATTCAGATTTTTCAGCCTGTCGGTTGCTTTGCTTACTCTGTCTTCGGAAAAGCCATGCTCGTAGCATAAAAATTCGATAATCTTATCCTTATCCGGTTTTTCCCATTTGATTTTATAATCGGTGTTGACGTTATGGTTCAGGAATATTTCTCGAACTTCATCCAGATCGTGTGATGATTCCTGCTGGAGTTCAGCTATTTTTTCCTTAAGCTGACCTTTTTTAGCCAATTTCAGTGCGGTTTTGGCACCCACTCCCCTGAGTCCTTCACAGAAGTCGGTTCCAATCAGAATCCCCATGTCAATCAGTTCCTCTCTTGTAATATCCAATTGCCTCAGCACTTTATCAAGCTGGTAATATTCCAGATTGCCGAGGTTTGAATTGACCGCAAGGTTTCTGACGACACGTTTTGCTCCAAAAAGCAGACAGTCATAGTCCTGTGAAGCAACGGCATATGCATCACCGTTGGCAACAAGATACGCGGCCTGAGCTTCCCCTTCACCTTTTGCCTCAACGTATGGTATTCCCATAAGTGTCAGCAGTTTTTTGGAGGATTCAACTATTTCTGGCGACAGCTTGGATGACCTCATTGCAAACTTGCGTGCCTTTTCGGTGTCTCCTTCCTTTAGGGCATCTTTATAAATCTTTTCCGCTTCATCCCTTATTTCTCTTCTTTTGGCCTGAGTTTCACTTTTAAGTTCAGGGGCCTGACCATCAAAGATATAAATAGGTTTTATGTCCTTTTCAATCATTGAAGAGTTTCTGTATAGGATTCCGCTCAAGTGTGATGTGATGTTCCCGTTTTCATCCGTCAACGGCCTTCCGTCACGCTGTCTGATGGTTGACAGGAATTGGTAAAGCGTATTGAATGCGTCAATTGACACCACTCTTCCTTCCAGGTCCTTAAAAGTTATCTGTTCCGGTTCGACTATATCCTTTAGCTTCACACCCATTTGCCTCACCTGAAATAGGATATAGGAAAGACTTCCTTGATCCACATGAGTATCTTGTCGTTGTTGATGATTACGTAATCCCTTGCAAGCATGTCCTCATCTGTCTTGAAGATTTCCCTCAATGTGTCATTCGGCTTTTCGATGAAGATGTTGTTGATTTCCCTTCTGGATTCGATGTGATAATTCTTTAAGATTCTTCCGATTGGTATATCGGCACTTAAAAGGTCTGTACAGACGTCCTTTGTGCATCTCTTCAATGGGATGTGTGAAATTGCATAAATCAATGGTCTTCCTTGTCTGTGCATTATCACTTCCCTGAAATTGATTTCCTCTCCCGCATCGACATTGACCAGTCCGGCATGGTATTCGTCGGCTGCCTCCACATGCTGGTCAAGAGTGGTTAGCGTAATTTTGCCGAAAAGCACATCCAAAATCGCAGTTATGGATCCGTCTGTTGTCAGAAGTATCTTTTGAGTGTTAGAGAATTCTTCGTTGTATTTTGCTTCTAATTGTTCGACCTTTTCAATAAGGCTTCTGTTGGCTTCGTTTTTATCAAGGGTCATTTTTAACACCTACAAATCTTTTGGATTGGTAATAACTCCGGTAAGTGCAGAGGCTGCAACCACCTTTGAGTTTGATAAGTATACTGATGAGGCGGGATCACCCATTCTTCCCTTGAAGTTCCTGTTTGTTGTGGAAATGCATGATTCTCCTTCGGAAAGCACTCCCATGTGGCCTCCAAGGCAAGGCCCGCAACCTGGGTTGCAGATGATCGCTCCTGCGTTGATGAATGTGTCAATGTAGCCTAAATGAATTGCCTGCTGGTAGATTTCCCTTGAAGCCGGAAGAATCAGCAGTCTGATGCTGTCGTCAATTGTTTTTCCTTCAAGGATTTCGGCGGCATCCTTAAGGTCTGAGAGTCTTCCGTTGGTGCATGAGCCAATCAGGCACTGGTCAATTGAGGTTCCTTCAATCTGTGATATTGCCTTGACATTGTCAACGTCATTCGGACAAGCTATTTGCGGCTCCAAATCCGCAATGTCAAAGTGCATTTCCTTTCCGTAGGTTGCGTCCGGGTCTGATTTGACAATGTTCAACTCGGATTCCCTTTTGCCGGTTCTTTGGCATATGTAATCTATGACTGCTCTGTTCGGCTCCATAATTCCGTTTTTGGCACCCATTTCAATTGCCATGTTGCACATGGTGGCTCTTCCTTCAACTCCCATGTTTTCTATGGTTTCGCCGGTGAATTCCGTGGTCTTGTAGGTTGCTCCGGCTATTCCGATGTCTCCGATTATATTCAGTATGATGTCTTTCGCCGCGACGTATTCGTTGAGTTCTCCTGTAATCTCCATCCTTATGGCTTCGGGAACCATGAACCATGTTTTGCCTGTTGCCCAAACCATTGCAAGGTCAGTGGCACCCATACCAGTTGAAAAAGCACCGAATGCACCGTAGGTGCATGTATGTGAATCTGCACCGACAATAACCATTCCAGGCTCCACCAGTCCCATTTCGGGAACTACCTGATGGCAGATCCCTTCTCCGTGAATGTAATTTTTTGTGATATTTTGCTCTTTTATGAAGTTTCTGCAGACTTTCTGAAACTCGGCCGAACCGATGGTGTTTGCAGGGACGTTATGGTCGAAAATGATGGCTATCTTTTCCGGATCCCATACCTTGTCGGTAATCTTTTCAAATGTTTTGATTGCAGGAGGGGAAGTCCCGTCATGTGACATTGCAAGGTCAACAGGGATTTCTATGATTTCTCCGGGGGTTACTTCGTGGCCTGCCTTTGCAGAGAGGATTTTT
>NZ_JAFQXT010000017.1 GCF_017406825.1 Methanobrevibacter sp. | reverse complement strand
GATGGGTGTCTCATGCCATCGTAGCTCAGTAGGTAGAGCGTTCGGCTGTTAACCGATTGGTCACAGGTTCGAGCCCTGTCGATGGCGCTTTTGGGCCCATAGCTTAGCCAGGTAGAGCGTCCGGCTCATAACCGGAAGGTCATGGGTTCGAACCCCATTGGGCCCATGGTGACTAAATTTCATATGTGTTCTGCTCCGGTGGTGTAGTCCGGCCAATCATTTCGGCCTTTCGAGCCGAAGACTCGGGTTCGAATCCCGGCCGGAGCATTCTAAAAAAATTTGTTAAGATTTTTAATGGTTTCTATGTATCCTTTGTTTTTTATAAGCGGGGGTGCCCGAGAGGCCAAAGGGGACAGGCTTAGGACCTGTTGACGCAGGTCTACCAGGGTTCAAATCCCTGCTCCCGCACTTTAACATTTTTTTTTATTTGTTTGTATAAATGCCGGGGTAGGGTAGGCGGTCATCCTCCGGGACTGTGGATCCCGGGACTCGGGTTCGAATCTCGGCTCCGGCCCCATTTATAAAAACTTTTTTTCTGATTTTTCTAATACTTTTCAAATGCTCTCTCATTTGCTTTATATATGTCTAAATCAAATTATCTAATTGAGGGTTAAAATGGCAAAAAAAGGATCTGCTGAAGAAAGGGATTTGGTACATAAATTATGGGAAAGAAATTTTGCAGCCATGAGGGCTCCAGCTTCTGGAGGAGCTACAAAAAGGCCATTGCCTGATGTTTTAGCGGGAAACGGCAAAATATATTTGGCGATTGAAGTGAAAACAACTACCAAAGATAAGATTTACATAGAAGAAGAACAAATAATTTCCCTTTGCGAATTTTCAAGGATTTTTGGTGCCAAACCTTATATTGGTGTTAGATTTAAGTATACAAAATGGTTATTCTTAGATCCGAAAACCACTCCCAGAACTAGAAATGGCAATTATAAGGTTGAAAAGGATTATGCACTTGAAAAAGGATTTGAAATAGATGAAATAGCCGGTATTGATAAACAAATGAAATTTGAATAATTGCAAATATTTATATATCATTAAAATGTAACTAATTATGTATGTTATGTGGGGTTATGGTGTAACCTGGCAGCATCGGGGACTCCAGTTGTCTTTGAAGAAATTATACGCGTAACTGAACAGTACTTGTTGTGATGAACAATTGGAGTACTGAGGCAAGAGACATCCCCGGATTGGGGTTCAAATCCCTATGACCCCATTTTTATACAACTTTTTTTCAAAACTTTTAATTACTTTCTTGATTATATTATTTTTCATGAGTTCAATTGTTTTTATAATAGGTTTTAATTATGATTCTAATTGTTATTTAATCGATGACAATATTTTAGTCGATACCGGTGCAGGGCATAATAAGGATTATCTGTTCTCGAAACTTCGCGAAAATGGAGTTGAACCTGAAAACATTGAATTAGTTGTTAATACTCATTGCCATTTTGACCATATTGGAGGCAATCATTTCTTCCCAGATGCCAAAATTGCGGTTCATAGATTAGATGCAATCTCAATGAAAAATAAGGATTCCCTGGGCACTTCGATTTCAGCTTTTGATAATGCGGACAACTCAAGGGTGGACATTGAATTGGAAGAGGGGGATAAAATAGGTGAATTTGAAGTAATTCATACTCCTGGCCACACTAGCGGAGGAATTTGCCTTTGGGATGGTGAAAATCTAATCAGTGGTGATACGATATTCGCAGGCGGCGGCGTTGGCAGAATGGATATTGGCGGAGATTACCAGGATATGAAAAACAGCGTTAAAAAACTAATGGAATTGGATGTTAAAAACATCTATCCCGGCCATGGTCCAATTGTTGAAGGAATTGGAAAAGAACATATTAAAATGTCTTATTCAATTCTCTAGTTTTTTAGAAACCTTTTTCAGGGTTCCTCTTTTAACGAGTAACGATACCTTTTCCCCACGGATGATTGTATCATCAGGTTGTGGGATTATCAGTTTTCCTTGTTTATAAGTGGCAATAATAATGAAATCTTTTGTAGGAGAGACATCCTTAAACTGTTTTCCAACCACTTTATCATTTGTTATTGTCATTTCGATAATTTCAGCGTCTCCTTCGCCGAGTGTTGTTAATTTTGCAGCTCTTGGATTGGTTACGTATTGTGCCAAGTCTCTTGCAGCACTTATTTCTGGACTGATTACTTTATCGATTCCCACTTCTTTAAATGCTTCTTCGTGGTCAGGGTTACTTACACGGGCAACGATAGTTTCAACATTGTATTTTCTAACCAGGATGCATGAAAGCAGGTTTGCTTCATCATTTCCGGTTGTTGCAATGAAACAATCCGCATCTTCAATATTGCTTTCTTCAAGTAATTTGGAACTAGTTCCATTTCCACAAATAACCAGTGCATCTAAATCTGCTGCTACTTCATTACTTAATGCTTCATCACTTTCGATTAAAGTGATGTCTGCACCGCTATCAATCAATAAATTCGCTAGAGCACGTCCGACACGTCCTCCTCCCATAATAATTGCATACACAAAATCGCCCCTTTAACAATTAATAATCAATATTTATATTATCAGTATTATAAACCTATCTTTTAAATATTTCGAAAAATGCTCTTAATGTAATTAACACAGGATATATTTCCAGCCTTCCGGTCCACATATCGAACATGCTGACTATTTTAAGTACTGGATCCAATGTGTGATTGATTATTCCAAGCTCTAAACCGTTATTACCCTGCAGAGACATTGCTGCAAACAAACTTTCAAATGGGTCATAACCATATAGGCAGAATAATGCCCAGGTAAACATTATGAACATCATATAGAGTGTTATGAAACTTCCCGCTTGCGCAATTGATTTTTCAGGGATTCTATGTCCCTGTAATTTCACGGGAACTACTCTTCCATCAGGGGATAAGATTTCTCTGATGTGTCTGTATATTCCTTTAAAGAAGGTAATCATGCGCACAAGTTTAATTGCCCCTACTGTTGACCCGTTGGAACCTCCAGTCAGCATTAAGCACATTAAACATATTATGACAAAACTCGGCCAACCGGCCATGACGTGGGGAGATGCGACGCTCGCACCTGTTGTTGTTATTGCAGACACGACGGTGAATAATAATTCCATCGGAACAATATTTGAAATGAAATAAAGCATCAAGGTTACGCATGCAATGACGCTGATTATAATTTTAAATTGCAAATCATCAAGCAATGATTTTCCTTTTGTTTTAATAACTTTATAATGGACTAAAAAGCTTGTCGCACCCAATATCATCAGCACGATTGTAATGAAGTAGATTATATCGTTTTGGTAGTATCCCATGTTTGCATTTTTGACGTTCATTCCTCCGGTAGAAATGATGGAGAACGTATTGCAGACGGAGTCAAAAACAGGCATTCCTGCAAGAATATATAAAATGATTCCGGCAGTGGTATAAATCAAGTAAATTTTTATTGTTTTTTCAAGTGTGGTTTTAATACTGGGTTTTATACGTTCCTCACGTGCTTCGGATTGGTATAATTTTGATGATACTGATCCGGGTTTTGTTAAAACACCGATTACCATAACGACCACTCCCAAACCACCAATCCACTGTTCAAGAGCTCTGAAAAATAAGATGCTATGAGGCAAGGCTTCAACATTTTCAAAGATTGTCATCCCCGTACCTGTTAGAGCGGATAAACTTTCAAAAACGCCATCAATTGGCGGAATTCCTGTTGCGATTACAAAAACAAATCCTCCAATTAAACCCGCCCAAAACCATGCAAATGACGAAATCATCATTCCATGCTTAAGGCGTATCTTTTTGTTTACTTCTTCATCAAAGTATCTTAATCCAAAAATACCCAACAATATTGAAATTAATCCAGGAATGATAAAACTAGCTAAATCAAATTCAAAATAGATTAAATCAACGAATATAGGGATTAGGCACATTATTCCTATTCCTATCATGATGTATCCTGAATTTCTCGCCACAATCAATAAGTCTGTTTTTGTAATATACCTCATTACTCTAAAATTTGAATAAAATTCTATATAAATTTATAAGTAATAATTAATTAAAATTAATGTAATGGATAAAAAAACAGTATTTTTCCTTGGAGTCAGTATTCTCATTTTACTTGTAATACTGTATTTTGTGGGAATAGAGCAGGTAATCAGTGCTTTGGAGATGGCTAAAATAGAATATATTGGTGTAGCCATTGCTTTTCAGATAATCACTTATTATTTGTTTGCTTTGCGTTGGAAAATCCTCAATGACATGGTAAATATTGATGTGAGCGTTAAAAAACTAATTCCGATGGTTTTAGTGGGGCTTGCCGTAAACAATATCACTCCTTCCGGTCGTGGAGGGGGAGAGCCGGTTAGGGCTTATATTCTGTCACGTGAAGAAGGATACCCTATGGAAGAAACATTTGCAACTGTTGTAGCTGATAGGGCTCTCGACACTTTCCCATTTGTTTTGCTTGCTGTTTTGACAATGATTGGAATGGCTTTATCCTTCCAGTTTGATTTATGGCTGCTTATTTTAATGGTTTTTGTAGTGGTTCTCATTGTAGCTGTCTTGTTTATAATCATCTACATGTCAATTAATCCCGAATTCGGAAAAAGGTTTGACGGTTGGGTAATAAGGCTTGTGAGAAGATTCTACAAGAAAAATTCTGAGGAGTTGGAAGAGAAAATCCACGGAGTAATCAAAGGATTCCAGGACACAATGAAAATGGTAATTTCAAATAAGAATGTATTGTACTATGCACTTCCATTATCGTTCATCATATGGATTTTTGAGATTTTAAGAGTTTATTTCGTGTTCTTGGCTTTCGGAGCGATGGTTAACCCGATTGTAATCGGAGAAGTCTTTATTTTAGCTTCCCTTGCAGGCATGATTCCTCTCTTGCCGGGGGGTCTTGGAGCAGTTGATGGAATAATGATTATTTTCTACTCTGCAGCAGGAATCACCGCTTCAATCAGTGCAGCCGCAACCGTTATTGAAAGATTAATCTCATTCTGGCTGGCCATAATACTTGGTTTGATGATTTTGCCGCATTACGGTTCATCCGTTCTCGATAAGATTTCATTCGGTTCAAAAGAGCAGATTGAAGAGATGTCCGAAGACGAAAATTAAAGGTTATTGTGATGGTTAACGACAATTCTAAGAGAGTTTTTTACTTTGATGCCCTAAGAGCCATTGCCATTCTATGCGTAGTTTTATTGCATGTCACCGGCCATCTTGGAGAGATTATGAATTATGATATCTCAACAATATATTCCCTCAGCGGGGCCTTTGAGATGTTTGCAATTAACTTCTTCAAAATAGGCATTGCATTGTTTCTAATGCTGTCCGGAGCATTGCTTCTTGGGCGTGATTGGGACGTCAGAAGCTTTTTTTCCAAGCGCATCCCGCGTATTGCAAAACCATTTTTATTCTGGTCACTTGTCTTTAGCATAATTTTAATTTCAACCTCCTATTTTATTCCAAGTATTCATTTTGTCAATCAATTTGGAATCATGGACATGTTGGGGGTATTCACAGACACATTGCTATGCAGGGCTCCGGGATCTGCGGTCTACTGGTTTTTCTGGATGATATTGGGAGTTTATTTATTGATGCCGATAGCCAATAGATTGATTAATGGTGCGGATTTGTCTAAAGTAGAGTATTTCTTAATTATCTGGACGGTTTATATCATTGCCGTTTATTCTTTAATGATTCCGATTCCGGAAGCGCTCTCCTTTTTTATAAGCCCAATAGGATTTGCCGTTTTGGGTTATTATCTTAGGTACACTGAAAGGAAAATGTTCAACAATTCCTTTGCAGCGATGCTTCTAATCATAATTCCAGCCATCGTCATGATGATTTACTCATATAGTGTAGTGGACACAAAAATCATGTTTCTCTTTCACAGATACTCCATTTTGGTCATGACTGAAGCGATTGGAGTGTTTTGCCTTTTTAAAAATAGTTCAATCTTAAATAATCCTAAAGACAATATTAAAAAAGCGGTCTCATCAGTTGCGATGTGCAGTTATGGAATGTATCTGATCCATAGCCAGATAATCATGGTGACCCGCAGAATATTGCACCTGTCATTCAACTTCACTGTTGATTATATTATACTATTTATTGCTGGTTTTATCTTATCATGGATAATAATTTATATTTTGGCCAAATTGCCATTAATCGATGAGTATATTGGAGTCAAATGATTATTTAAATGTTTAAAAAATTCTCATTTCTTAGTTAAAATAGAAAACTTTATTTTAATTTATTCTCATAAAATTAATTATCACAAAAAATTATTTTTTTAAAAAAATTTTGGTGAAAATATGGAAATTAATGGTGTAAAAATACAAGAAACCTTTGCAGAAGGTTTTGGAATTAAAGTATCTAGATTAATTATTACTGCAGCTACTAAACATTTAGCTAAAATTGCAGCTACTGAAGCTACCGGATTTGCTACTTCAGTAATTGGATGTCCTGCAGAAGCAGGTATTGACCAATATGTTCCTCCAACTGAATCTCCAGATGGAAGACCTGGTTATGCAATTATGATTTGCCACATGTCTAAAAAAGCTTTAGGCGGACAAATCATGGACAGAATCGGACAATGTGTTTTAACCGCTCCTACCGCAGCAGCATTCAATGCTCTTGAAAGCGAAGAAACCTTCCCAACCGGAAAACAACTCAAATTCTTCGGTGACGGATTTGAAACCGAAAAAGATGTAGACGGTAAAAAAATGCACGTGATTCCAATCATGTCCGGTGAGTTCTTAGTGGAAGATGAAATGGGATGCAAAGACGGAGTAGCTGGTGGAAACTTCTTCATTATGGCTGACAGTCAAATGTCTTCCATTGTTGCTGCTGAAGCAGCTGTCGATGCTATTCACGCTGTTCCTGGTGTAATCACTCCTTTCTCAGGAGGTATGGTTGCTTCCGGTTCCAAAACTGGTTCCAAATACTCTTTCATGAGCGCATCTACCAACGAAAAAGAATGCGTAACCTTAAAAGACCAAGTAGAAACCGAATTACCTGAAAACGTATTCGGAAATATGGAAATCGTTATCGATGGTGTTGATGAGGAATCCGTAAAAGCTGCTATGAAAGCAGGTATTGAAGCTGCTTGTCAAGTGCCTGGCGTTATTGAAATCGGTGCTGGTAACTACGGTGGAAGCTTAGGACCTTACCAAATCCATTTACAAGACTTATTCTAGAGAGTTTCACTCTCTTTCTTTTCTCTTTTTTTTACAAAAATATAATTATCATTTTCAACAAACTATTTCTATAAATGATATGCTGGTTATAATGAACAAACTGTTAATCTTTCCAATTTTACTATTCATGCTTTTAAGCATGGGATTTGTTTGTGCCAATGACAACATCACAGAAGATGTCTCCCTAAATGATGAGGCGGTTTTACAATATAGTGATGACTATCTGAATGACTCTTCACAGATTATGGAGGAATTTTCACAAGGTACAAAAATCCAAGCCGAAAGCATAAAAGCATATTATAAGGATGATGCGGAGATGGTCAGTTACTTGAAGGATTCGAATAATCAACCCCTTTTCAATAAGAAGCTTTCCATTTCTATAAATGATAAGACCTACAACAAATTCACTGATGAAGATGGCAAAGTTGTCCTAAAACTTAACCTATTGCCTGGCACTTATGCTGCAACCATAAAATTCGAAGGCGATGACAATTGTTCTTCAAGTATTGCAAATGCGATAGTCAAGGTAAACAAAGCTCCTTTAACAATCAATACAAAGGATTATAAAACATACTGGCATTCCGATTTGTTCTTCAAAGCGAAAGTTATCAATAAAATCACCAAAAATCCTGTAAAAGGCATTAAAGTAGTATTCAAGGTATTGATAAACAATAAATATAAGGTCTATCATGCAACTACCGATGCCAGGGGTGTCGCAAGTTTGAAAAGGAATTTCAATGTCGGTTCTTATAAAGTTGTAACCTCTATTAAAAATAAAAATGCAAAATCTAAAAATTCCAAGGCCACTCTAACGGTCAAGCCCACAAAGGAATATGGGTGCTGTTCATTTTATGTCCAGGTAAGCAATTATGAAGCCGTTACAGGTTTTAGAAGGGACGGGACAAATGCAGTCAATATTCACATAATAAAATGCAAATGGAATGGCAGAACCGCAGTAAAACAATACAAGACTGGCAGCTACTTTTTCCACACAATAGTCACTTCTGACGGATGGATGGTTGGAACAGGAGGAATTGACAATGCAAACATCAATAAAGCCATTGAAAAGCTCGCTGGAAAAATGGTTAAGACAGGCAAGATAAGTAAAGCATACCTTAAGAAAATCCAGAAGTATGAAAGGGCATTAGGATTGGGACACTTCGCAATCAAATCGCCTAATGGCAAATACGGTCTTGTTTGGGGAAGCGCTATCTATACCGGAAAACTAAAGGCAGGAGAATATTTGAGTGTTCCAAATGGAATATCCTCTTTCAGACACGGCACATGGGCGAAATTCAGTGATAATCCTAAAGATGCGGCCATAAAAGTGGCGGCAACAGATCCATTTGGTATTAACAGGCGGGGAATAGATGTATTCCACTGGAAGGCAACAACAGCTGAGGGCAAAACCGCCTCAACAGTAAAGGTATATGTTACAAATGACAACGGACAGCTACTAGGAAGAAGTTCAACGGCCCATTTAAAAGACAATATCTACTTTGGAAAGAAACTCATCTCTAAAAACCAGCTGCCGAAAACTCCGGCTTCAAAATATCTTGGAACTCATAAGCTTGGAAATATTGACAGGTTAATTAAAACATTGACAACTGTCAAGGCTCCAAAATTGATCAAATCAATTAATGAATCAAAAACTTTTGACATAACCGTCAAAAGCAGGAAAACTGATGAGGCAATTCCAAACTTAAGCCTTAAAATAAAAGTTTCAAATAAAATCTACACTGTTAAAACAGATTCTGATGGCGTGGCTAGGTTCAATACCAGATATCTTGATATTGGAAGCCATGATGTAACCGTATATTCTGCAAACATCAGATATTATGTTTCGGCCAAAAGCACAATCAATATTGTTTAATCTCTTTTGCAGTGATTTCAGCTATCTCTCTATTGGTTAGATTGATACCAATAATCTCTTCCTGCTTTTCCAAATCTTTAATCAATTTATCAAATGTTGGTTTGTCAGGGCCTGAAATTAAATGGGAATGTATGTTGTTCACGGTTTTATATAAATTCTCCACCGCCAATTTCTGGTCATCATTGCTGTTTAAATTATCAATGAATTTCTGCCCGTCTGATAAATCCATAGTTTTAATTTTGCGGGTTAGCGGAGTTTCAATTCCCGGAATATGATATTCAATGTTTTCAAGTGTGCATCCGTTTTCGGTTATTATCTTGAATTCGTCGAATATTTCATCTGTAGTGTGTTTAACAGTTATTTTTAAAACGTGAGGCTTTGCGGATTCAAAGTACAGGTCCTTTCCTCCAATTATTTCTGGAGACACGATTTTATTTGCACCTGCCTTTTTAAGCCTTTTGATATTTTCAAGTTTGCTTGCTCTTGTAACAATCCATGCTGTCGGATTTGTTTCCCTTATTGTCAATACGATGAACAGGTTGCTTACGTCGTCTCCGGTACATATGATTACGCTTCTGCACTTGTCGCCGGCTAATTTTGCAACTAAATCGTCTTCAATGGCATCATCATTAATGACTACAATATTTTCATTTTCTTCAATGGTGTCGCAAATTTCCTTGCTTTTTTCAATGACAATCACATTCTGGTTTCTTTGTGTTAACTCATCAAAGACCACTTTTCCCACTCTTCCGAAACCGCAAATGATATAATAATCTTCCATAACTTCAATTGCTTTCAATTTTCTCGCTCCTTTTGAATATTCGCTCATTTTTTCCTGGACATTTGTTAAGATAATGTTAAATACATAAGCAAGCAGTGCAACACCTCCGAGAGCAAGTGTTGTTGCAAATATCTTTTGAATTCCAGTGGTTGGGATATAATCCCCATATCCTACGGTTGCCATGGTGATAATTGAATAGTAGATGGCATCAATCAGATTCAGATTCATTATAAAAACAGAACCAATGACTCCATAAATAAAAAGGGCCAGTATGATTATCAAACCACTGCTGATGTATTTCACAGGTAATTTTGTCAAAAGTTTAAATGTTATTTTTCGCATATGATTTTTCCTAAAGTTAAGATAATTATATTTATATCGGATACTTATATTTTAATTTATAAGGTGATTTTTTTGCATCCTATTGATATGATGGTTACTGATTATAATTGCGAATATTTGGGCTTGTCAAGGTTATGTCTGATGGAATCTGCGGGCAAGTCTTTAGCAGAGGAAGTGGGTAAAATTGCTGTATATGCGTTTTCAAAACCTGTTAAGGCGGTTATTTTTACAGGATCCGGTGGAAACGGCGGCGACGGTTTTGTTGCAGCAAGATACCTTTTAAATAGAGGCTATGACGTTGATATCTACATGTTAAAGGACAACATTCGCTCAAAAGAGGCCAGAATAAACTTTGAAATCCTGAAAAACATGAAGCCACGTTTGTCCCGTTTGAATATTTATAATCTAAAAACCTTGCAGGACATCGACAATACTGAAGTTGCAAAAAGCGACAATCATGATTATATCATCATAGACGGCCTTTTGGGAACCGGAATCAAAGGAAATCTGCAGCCAAATATCAAAAGGGCCATTGAGATTATTAACCAGTCAAATGGCGTTAAGATTAGTGTCGACGTGCCTTCCGGCATGGATCCCTTAACCGGTGAAGTCAGTGACCTTGCTGTGGTTCCGGATTATACAATAAGTTTTCATAAAATCAAAACAGGCGTAAGGGATGCTGAAGAGGAATTTGTAGGTGGCCTTGTAACTGCAGATATTGGAATCCCATTTGAGGCGGAATATTTTGTCAATTTCGGAGACTTCCTAAGGCTAAAAAACAGGGATGAAAAATCACACAAGGGCAACAATGGAAGATTATTGATTGTTGGGGGAAGCAAGGACTATTCAGGCGCTCCTGCAATTGCCGGAATGGCAGCGATCGGTGCGGGTGCAGATCTGGTATACGTTGCAGCTCCTGAAAAATCCGGCGAAGCCATCAAATCAACATCTCCGGACTTAATCGTCAAATCATTGGAGGGCGACAGATTATCCCTAAATCATCTTGATGATATAATGGATATGGCCGATAATGCTGATGCGGTTTTGATAGGTCCCGGTGCAGGAATTGATGAGGAAACTTCAAAACTTTTCAATGTTTTGGTTTCAAAAATCAAAAAACCGATTGTATTGGATGCGGATAGCTTAAAACTGGTTGAATTATCCTTGATTAAAAATCGTGATGACATCGTATTAACTCCGCATATCTTCGAGTTCAAATCATTTTTCAATGTCAAAGAGGATATAAAATTGGATATTGACTCATACGACTTCAATAAAGTGGATGAAAATATCACACAATTCCAAAGAATCACCCGCCAAATCAAAGGAACCGTAATTGTTAAGGGGCAATATGATTTAATACTTTCAGGAACTCGCTTTAGAATTAACAAATCAGGCAATGCAGGAATGACAGTCGGAGGAACTGGCGATGCCCTTTCAGGAATCTGCGCCAGCCTTTTGACACAGGGGTTAAATTCATTTGACTGCGCATGTTTAGGGGTTTTCATAAATGGTGTAGCGGGAGATAAGGCATTTGATGAAAAAGGAAACGGATTTTCAGCAACAGACCTGGTTTCATTCATCGGCAGCGTGATTAAAGATGGATTATGTTAAAGGCATTTTCAAAAACCGGCCGAACAGGTTCATTGCTGAAGTTGAAGTTGACGGGAAACTTGAAATTGCCCATGTGCCCAATACCGGACGCTGCAAAGAATTGTTGATTGAAGATGCGGCTGTCTGGCTCAAACCATCCGATAATCCCAACCGCAAAACGAAATTTTCCCTTCATTTTGTTGAAAACAAGGGTGTTCTCGTTTCGCTTTTTTCTCAGGAAGCCAACAAAATAGTATACGATGCAATCGTTGACGGAAAAATTAAGGAGCTTTCGGACTATGACTATCACCAACGAGAAAAAACCGTTGATGACTCACGAATAGACATTTACCTGGCCAATCATGAGGAGGACTGTTGTGGTGTGAACTTTTTGATTGAGCCTTGTTATGTTGAAGTCAAGGGAGTGACCTTGATTGTCGACGGGGAGGCCAGATTTCCGGATGCTCCTACCGAAAGGGGTGCAAAACATTTAAAAGAGTTAATAAAACTTAAAAAGGAAGGAAACAGGTGTGTAGTGTTTTTCCTGATACAGCATCCGATAGGCAAATTCTTCAGGCCAAATTGGGAAAATGACCCTGTATTCAGCCGGACTTTAAATGAAGCATTTGATGAGGGTGTTGAAATTCTGGTTTACGGGTGTGATAATCAGTTGTCCGGAATTGAGTTAATTCCCGAGTCCTTAGATTTTGATTTGGGACAATGTCGCTCCGATAGCATCGTTGATGACTAAATTCGCCAAATCATCATAAGGGGTTTCGCTTTTGTTAATCAACACTAAATTTTTTCCATTAAAGTAATTTATCAATCCTGCGGCGGGATACACGACAAGTGAGGTTCCGCCAATTATCAAGGTCTCAGCATCAGATATGTAGTCGATTGCAAAGCTTAGAATGGCATTGTTCAATGGCTCTTCATATAGCACAACATCTGGTTTAATGATGCCTCCGCATTCACACCTTGGAATGGATTCGCTTTCCAAAATATGGTCTAAAGGGTATTCCTTATGGCAGATTTGACAATAGTTTCTGTGAATGCTTCCGTGAAGTTCCAAAACTTCTCTGCTTCCCGCTTTTTGATGAAGGCCATCAATATTCTGGGTTATAACTGCCTTTAATTTTCCCGCTTTTTCAAGTTCCGCCAATTTCAAATGGGCGGGATTTGGTTCGGCGTCTTTAAAAACAAGATTTTCTTTGTAATAAGTGTAAAACTCTTCGGTATGGTCTAAATAATAGCTATGGGATACCAGGTTTTCAGGTGTGTCTCCGTATTTTTCCAGACTTTTAAATATTCCGCTTTCAGACCTGAAATCAGGTATTCCGCTTTCTGTTGAAACGCCCGCTCCTCCAAAAAATACTATATTGTCTGAAGCATTAATAATTTCTTGCAGTTGGCTTATTTTGGACATTTTTCAAAAAAAGAAGTAATGATAGCTAAAAGCTATCTGTTTAATTTTTGGAAATTTGCAGCTTGAAGACCGTGGTGCTTGATCATACCTTCAATTTCTCTTTGATCAGTGTCTTTGTCTTCAAAGGTAATTTGTTCAATGCTGTGTAAGCTGAATGGGGATTTTCTTATTATCGGATGGATTGATCCTTTAAAGAGTTTCATTACAACTTCTCCGCTTACTCTTTCCTGCATTTTGTCGATTGCCTGGTCCAGGTCTTCTCTTAAAGGTTCCTGCCATAGTGCGCAGTAGACTAAATCTGCATAGAGTGTTGACATGTATTCTGCAAATCTCAACTCATCAGTAGTTAAAACCAATTCTTCTAAGGCCTGGTGAGCTGCAATTAATAATTTTGCACCGGGGGTTTCATAGATTTCCCTGCTTTTAATGCCTATCATTCTGTTTTCAATTGTATCTATTCTTCCGATACCATGGTTTCCTGCAATTTCGTTTGCTTTTCTGATTAATTCAATCAACGGCATCATTTCGCCGTTTATAGCTACAGGAATACCTTCTTCAAATTCGATAGATACCTTTTCAGGCTCGTCTTTTGCGTCTTGCCAGGATTTGGTCCATTCGTAGATGTCTTCCGGAGGCTCGTTTGCCGGGTCTTCTAGAACGTCTCCTTCAATCGCTCTTCCCCAAATGTTCTCATCAATACTGTAAATCTTATCATAACTTAACTCGATGCCTTTGGATTCGGCATATTCCTTCTCTTCGGTTCTTGTTAAGTTCATTTCTCTGATTGGTGCAATGATGTCTAAATCTGACATTGCACGGATTACCGCTTCAAATCTGAATTGGTCGTTTCCTTTTCCAGTACAACCATGTGCGATGGCGGTTGCTCCTTCTTTTTCAGCCACTTCTACAATTTTTAAAGCGATTAATGGTCTTGCAAGGGCGGTACTTAATGGGTATCCTTCATATTCTGCATTTGCTTTTATTCCACGAGCTATGTATTCGTTTGCAAATTCTTCTTTGGCATCAATGTTATAGTGTTTTAATCCACCGATTTTTGCCGCCATTGTTTTTGCTTTTTCCATCTCTTCTTCGCCTTGCCCTACATCGACACAGGCGGTAATAACTTCCACGTCATATTTTTCTTCTAATAATTTAACACAAACGGAGGTGTCTAATCCTCCGCTGAATGCTAAAACTACTTTATCAGTCATTTAATCACCATTTAATAAAAAATAAGTTTTATATTAGATTGTTTGTTTTTAATAGTATTTAATAATTTTTAAAAAATTAGGCAGAAGAAAACTCTTAATTGAGGGAATTAATTGAGGTTGAATAGTTATATGGGGTTTTCAATAAAACATCAATTAAGAGCTCTGAGTAGAAAGTATTTTCTACTTTCATCTCTCAATTATAGTTTTGTTGTCATGCTATATAAAAGTTTAGGTATACCTAAATTTTTACCAACAAGTTTCTATCTTCACAAAAATCAATCAGTCTTTCATAGGTAGGATTTGCAATCAATGTATTTTTATTGCCGATAATAATCAGCTTACGTTTTGCACGGGTAATTGCAACATTCAATCTTCTTAAATCCTGTAAAAATCCAATATTTCCATTTTCATTGCTCCTGACTGTGGAAATGATAATGATTTCCTTTTCCCTTCCCTGAAAACCGTCAACAGTTTTGACTTCAACAGGAGTCATTTCCTGGATGATCTTGACCTGGTCTGCATAGGGACTTATGATTCCAATGTCTCCTTCGCTGATGCCGGCATTTATGTAATCTTGAGCAATGCTTGTACTGATTTCGGCTTCCAAATTGTTTATGATGGATTTTGAATCCTTTAGATGAGTTTCACCTTCGCTGTCAACATCTGATGTATCGATGAAGAGCAATGCCTCTTCGCTGCCTTCGCCGCCCATAATGTCATTGATTGTTATGTCATCAACGCTCGAATCACTTTTCAAACCGTTATTGTAAAATTCCTCATTTGGAAATTTCATGAGAAGACTGTTCATGCGATATTGAATGTTCAATAATTGTGATTTGAATGGATACATTCTGATTAATTCCTCAAACAATGTTTTGGACAGCTCTTCTGCCCTGTCACTTATGATTGTTGGAGGCAATTGCTTGTGGTCCCCTGCAAGGATAAACCTGTGGGCCTTGGCTATCGGTATCAGAACGCTTGGAATCGTGGCCTGTGAAGCCTCATCAATGATTGCAACATCAAACTTGACTCTTGCAATTGACTCAAGGGCGGCGGAGGAGTTTGTGGCAAGTATGACATCGCTTGACTCTACAATCTCATTTATCATGCGGTTTTCAATTCTTCTGATTTCATCATGGGCTTCATCGATTTCCTGATTGATTTCAATCCATTTCGCCATTGACTTCATCTTTTCAGCGCTTATTCCACGACCTCCCTTTCCTCGAGAAGCGTTATGAAGGATTTCATAATCGCTAAAACCCCTGCGATACTGAGGGGAAGGCCTTGTATGGACTTTTCGCTTTTCAATCAGGTTGCTGATTTTCTTGTAAATCTTTTGAACTTTTTTATTTAACTTATGGTTTTCAACTTTATAGACCAATGTTTGAGTGATATTGTGTTTTGAAACTCTTTGGGGATGGCCAAGTCTTGTAAGGGTTAATTTTTTATTTTCCATCAGTCTTTCTAAAATGTTATCAACTGCAGCGTTGCTTTCCGCTGTGGCCAGCACCTTATGGTTTTGACGTGTTTCCTGTGAAATCAACTCAACCAATGTCCTTGTTTTCCCGGTTCCGAAGGGACCATGAATCAGGAAGAAGTTTTCACATGAAAGAGCATTTTCAATTGCTTTTTTCTGTGATTTATTGAGATTTTCATCAATGTATGAGATATATGGAACTTCCCGATTTTTTTTGGGATTTCTTTCATTCAAAATGTATTCGAGGGCATTTTTACCTTTTAGGCTTAAATGGTTTAAATTGTCCTCCATTCGCCTGAATGTAACGTCATTAGCATATAAATCAATTCTAACTTTCTTTTTAACTGCCCATTTCGGAACATTTCTTTCAAAAGCGACTGTGATAAATCTTGCACCCTTCTCCGTCACGGTACCTGTCAAATCACTTCGCAGGGGGTTGTCTGTACTGATTAAAACCATGTCGCCAACTGATATTTCAGTGTCGAAGGTTTCAGATCTTCCGAACTGGACAATCTGCAGGCCCAATTCGGTACCCATTCTTTTTCCCCTGACCTTATTGATGGCTCTTCCAAGCTCTTCTCTTCTCTGACCGGACATTGTGCTGATTTCATAAGTCATCAAGTCGATTTCAGCATCTCTTTCATAATTGATAAGCCTAATCAGGTTTTTAATATATTTCTTCATTTTCATACTTATTTTTAAATAAGAGTTTTACTGTATATTTAATTATGCTTTTCAAAAAAATTGAGGAATTCGGCAATCTTGAAATGTCTTAT
The DNA here is from genome assembly GCF_017406825.1 of Methanobrevibacter sp. Taxonomy (GTDB): domain Archaea; phylum Methanobacteriota; class Methanobacteria; order Methanobacteriales; family Methanobacteriaceae; genus Methanocatella. Next base: position 56,928 of record NZ_JAFQXT010000017.1, on the reverse strand, counting down.
CTCTGCGATTTTTCAGGGGGATACATTTCACGAAACAAATCTATCATGGATAATTTGGATTTAAACAAATTCACTCAATTTGTACTTGAGAAATGTGTTCACGGAACTCCTATTTTTAAATTGGGAAATAAGGGCACTAGAATATTGATTCTTTCAGGCATTCACGGCAATGAACTGCCTTCACAAATCGCTAATCTTAAACTGTTGAATAGGATGCTGTATAAGGATTTGAATCACACATTATACTTTATTCCATTCGCATCTCCGAAATCCACTATGAATAATCAGAGGACATTAAATACAATGGATTTGAACCGTTCGGCCCATATCAAAGATTCATTAAGTAATTTAATTGTCCGGGCTGTTGAGGATTTGGGGATTAACTTTGTCGGCGATTTCCATTCAACTTCTTTTAACTCAAATCCGGGCATCGAATCTGTCTTTTCATCCAAGTCCCCTTCCGCTGAAAGTTATCTGATTGCAAATTATATTTCACAGGATATTGGATGCACGGTTTTATCAGTGGATTTTGCAGGGTCTTACTATAAAGGAGCGGTCGAGGATGTTTGTAATTTAAATGGAATTCCTGCCATCACAGGTGAAGTGGTATGTCCTTTTGCAAATGTCGGTGAAGGAACAGTTGAAAGGTCCTTCGCCCAGATGGTGAGCTTTTTGGATTATTTTGGTGCATAATTACTTTTCAAATGCTCTCTCATTAACCTTTTAAATATATAAAAACTATTTTTAACCAAGGTGATTTAATTGTCTTCATATAAGGGGCATTCAATATTTGCATTAGTACTCTCTTTGATGTTTTTTCACAATCCTCTAACAGTTGCTTTAACATTGATTGGTGCAAATATTCCAGATTTTGACCATAAATTCAAAAAGGACAATGTCTATAAGATGATTATTTTAGGGTTGATAGTGTTCATTTCACTATATATCCTTAAATTACCTTATTATATTGGCCCGATTATTGTATTTTTAGGCGCAACCTTTTATTTTTCGGAACACCGAAGTTTCACGCATTCGATTTTCGGGGTTCTGACTTTAACGGCAGCAGTTTCATTGGTGCTGATTTGGGCATTTCAATTAATTAATGCCGTAACAATTTTGGATAATAATTATCTGCTAATGGCCATTCTGATTGCTCTTTTGAGCTTTTTATTCCTGAATAGGAAATTGCTGATGATTTTTCTTCCATTATTCTTCATCGGCCTATTTCTTCTTCCGACTGCTGAGATTTCATATATCGAAATAATTCTTAGTGTATTCTTGGGCATATTTTCCCACATCGTTCTTGATTCGTTCACTCCGGCGGGAATTAAAATATTCGCACCCCTCTCTTCTAAAAAGGTTTATAGAAATTTTGGACTGAGCATGATTTTTGTTCTGGCGGTGGCTTCGATAATCTATCACATTCCGGTTCTGTTTAGTCTGTTCGGCAATTATGTTGTGAATTATTGGAACCTGGTGTAGTTGAATTCGTCGGATATATCATGTTTTTTAGTATATGAAAAAATCCTTTAATTTTAATTTTGACTATTGATTTGACATCATTTAATTAATCTGATGCGGATTTTTGTTCATGTATATTTTTTTGATTATTTTTAACAATTGTAATTCAGTTTTCGAATACTTTTTTTAAAAAGCATAACTTTATAATGAATAATCATGATAAATAATAATATTATTATTTAAGGTCAATTTTTGACTTTTTAATAAAAATTTGAAATGGAGCTTGTTTAATGTTTTTGACTAGAATCGGTTACGGAATTATATATTTCCTTGACCTTATTTACGAAATCATAAAAGCAACATTCAACGTTGCTTTTAATGGGGTTATGAGGAGAAATATTGACCCTATTGTCATGGATATTGAAACAGTTTTAGAGAGGCCTGTTTCACAGACAATTTTGGCAAACAGTATTTCATTAACTCCAGGTACTCTGTCTGTTGATTTGGACAGCGAGAATAACATTATCAAAGTAGCTGCTATTTCTCCAAGAAAAAAAGAGGATATCATTCCTTTTGAACCTTATATTAAGAAAATGTTGGAGTAATACATTTTCAAAAAAGTCGAGTGAGATAGTATGGATATATTGATTATTTCAGAATATATTTTGGTTATAGCATTAGTTATAATGATGCTGGCCAGCTTAAGGGCAAGTGCATATAGATCCACTTCAATGGGGCTTCTGGGAAGTTCTGTAATTGTCAACGCCTTTGCTGTAGCATTGCTAATTGGAGGCAGTCTATATAATCTTGAATTCTTTAGAGATATATCATTAGCTTTAATATTCTTTGGTTTTGTAGGAACTATTGCTTTCGCTGTAACGTTGGGAGGTGAAGATAAATGATTGAGTATGTTCAATCAATCCTTCTTATCATATCAGCTTTCCTGATAATCGTATCAGCAATAGGACTTATAAGCTTAAGTGGAAATACTCGAAACGTGGTTTATGGAAGAATCCACATTGTAGGGGTATTTGATATTGCTTGTATTATCGCTATGATTGCTTTAGGCCAATATCTCCTGGCTGGAATTTACTTTATTCTAGCACCATTCACAGCACACGCAATCGCTAATGCTTACTGGAAAAAAGAAGATAGAGAAAATAACGTCGATTTATTGACAGTTGAAGAAGAAGTAGATGAAAATCATCCATTCATCCATCCTAAGGAAAAGATGCAGGCTTTAGAAAGTGAAAACTCAGAGAAACTTAAGGCGGATGACAGATTTTCAGTAACTACAATAACAATTGATGAGGGTGAGTAATAATGTTGGAAATTGTATTGTGTATCATCGTGATATTAAGCGCAATTCTTGCTCTTATTCAAAAGGACTTGCTGAAGGCGGCAATTTTAACCGGATTCAGCGGCGGCGCTCTTGCAGTATTGTTCCAGATATTGCTGGCACCTGATGTTGCTCTGACACAGGCCATCGTTGGCGCTGCAATCGTACCGGTATTCATTGCTTTAGCTGTTAAGAAAACCCAGAGGAGTGATGGCTAATGGCACAAGTTCAACTAGCGATATTGTTAACATCTGCTGCATTGGTCATTATTGGGCTTTATTCAGCAATATTCATTGATAATATCATAAAAAAGATTATAGGTATTAGTTTCATTGAAGAAGGGGCTAACCTGTTCATTGTTGCTATTGGTTATAAGGCCGGAGGAGTTGTACCAATCCTGATGCCAGGAATGGACACTTCATGGTTTGCGGCAAACGCGGCTTATCCTTTGCCTTTCGGTTTAGTGCTTACCAGTATTGTAATCGGCGCAAGTACCTTGGCAGTAATGCTTGCTTTAGTAATGGTTTTATACAGAAGATACGGCACATTATCCACTAAAGTAATGTTGGCCGATACATCAAAACAGGAGGAATACAATGAATGAATTAATCCCCCTTATGGTAATCGTTCCTCTTATGGCGGCATTATTGATAAGCGCATTTTCAAAGTTCAACAAGGTAACTAAGATTTTCGCATTTGTTGTAGCAATATGTTTACCGCTGATTCCTCTATTGTCCAATTACGGTCTTCATTACTTCGGAGGTTATCAGCCGATGCTGGACAACGTCACAGGTGTGATGTATCACCCGGCAATTACATATTCATTCACATTCCTGCAACAGATTATCATTGGCGCTGTAGGTCTTTTAACATTCCTGGTTGTATTCATCTACCTGACCAAGTATAAGAAAGTTTCAGGACCGTACCTGTTCCTTCTGTTCCTGGGTACTGCTGCTGTAACAGCGATGATTTTAACCGACGACATATTCCACATGTTCGTATTCTTTGAAATACTCGCTTTGGCACAGGTAGGTATCGTTGCGGCCTCTTCAATTGATTACAGTTATGAAATGGCTTTGAAATATATGATTTTAGGATCCATCGGGTCTCCGATAATGCTTTTGGGAATTGGATTCTTATTGGCATTAACTGGTAGTGTAAATGTAACAGATATTGCACTAGCTGTTCACACAGGTTTAATTGATGCTACATCTCCAGTATTTTTATTATCACTCGCATTGATATTCTTTGGTTGGTTATACGCGTCAGGTTTACCACCGTTCCATACTATAAAATCTGGAATCTATTCAAAAGCAGAACCTCACGGAGCAGCGCTCCTGCAATCATTTACAGTTGTTTCAATGATTTCAATCGTATTAATAATGTTTAGAATTTACTCTTCACTTCCAATCTTTGAAGTTCTTGTAGTCTTCTTCTCTATCTTAGCTATGATATTGGGGGTCTCTCTTGCGTTAACCCAAACAGACTTCAGAAGAATGATTGGATTTTTAGCAGTAGGTGAATTAGGTTTCATTGGTTTAGGAATCGGGCTTGGAACAAACTTTGCAATTACAGCTGGACTCTTCCAGGCATTAAATGAAATCATAATCACTGCATTATTATTCATAGGTTTTGGTGCTGTTGTTCATGCAACAAATGAAGTAGATACAAGAAAATTAGGTGGAATTCTTGCATACCATCCGAAAGTGGCCATAATGCTTTTAATTGGTGGTCTTGCAATGGCAGGAGTTCCTCCATTAAGCGGTTTCCAATCTAAACTAATGCTTGTTCAGGCATCTTTAAGTTGCGGATTCCCTGAAATATCTATTTTGGCCATTATGGTAAGTATAGCAACATTTGTGGTATTTGTAAAGACATATTATACCATGTTTTTAAAACCAAAACCAAATGACTTAGACCTTGAAGGAAAAGAGGTTCCAAGAACTATGGTTTTCGCAATGGGAGTACTGCTGATTATTATCATACTTTTAGGTATTTTCCCAGATGTGGTTACAAGTGGAATTTCTAACTTTGTAGGAGGGATATTATGAAACTGTATGACCAAATCTTTGATGTTGTAAAGCAATTCAAAAAATTGTTTTCACCTGGACCGGTTACTAATGCCGATGTTTCAGGAAGCATTACGGCCGAGATATTCTTGATTGTATCTTTGGTCATATCTGCAATATTGCTAAGGCATGTAAGTGTTTTGCTTGCAGGATTGGTTACATTGATATTGACTGTCCTGCTGATTTCAAATATTCCGCTGATTCCGAAGTTCAAAATAGAGCAGGAAGATTCACTTGAAAAAATGATATTCTATGCGGTTTTAGTTCTGGCTCTTATTGTAACATTCATGTACTGGGGTGGTAATCTTGTCTAAAACTACAATACGCAATTTACTTGCAGCAGTCTTGACAGCGGTCTTTTCCGTTACTTTGCTTGATGCGATTTACAACCTGAGCAGCATCATAAATCCTGGTGTAAGCAATATTTACAATGCTTTAGGAACTCAGATTGCTCCAAACATGGTAACTGTTGTCATATTTGACTTTAGAGCATATGATACATTAGGCGAATCAATCATATTGTTAACTGCCGGATTAGTGGTCTTGCTGATATTCGGCAGAGGATTATTGGGGGCTAAAAAATGAGTCAGAATAGTATGATTTTAAAACTTATATCTTTACCGATTTCAATTATATTGTTTTGTTTAGGTATAATGACCATTCTTGGAGGCCACATCACTCCTGGTGGAGGTTTCCAGGGCGGTGCAATGATTGCAAGCGGAATTATATTGTCTGTTCTCGTTTATGGAGTAGGTAATTCCCCATTAGAATTGTCACATTTATATATTGAAGTTTTAGAATCTGTCGGTGCATTGGGATTCATAGTATTCGGATTGATAGGTCTTTTTGTAGGAGGATTCTTCCTATACAACGTAGGAACAGACTTGCTTAATGTCGTTCCTCAGGCAATCCAAAGCGTCCTGCATTATCCGGATGTTACAAATGCCGGTATAATTCCATATCTCAACATATTTGTGGGATTGAAAGTGTTTGTAGGATTGTCTTCAATCGTCATTGCATTTGCAGGTTTTAAAAAATTTGTAGAGGAGGGTGAACAATGATATCTTTCGGACCAATAATATTCGGATTGATATTGGGGTTAGTTATCGGGTCACGAATCAGGCTCGACGTCAATGATACTCATTTCACTCTCGGCGCATTTATAATAATACTTATTGCAGGAATAATTGTAGCATGGCAATCCGGCAATTATCCGTTTTACACTGATCTGCCGGCGTCCACTGCATTTTTATCTGCTTTAATAGGAATTTTTGTAGGCAAACTAATATTTGCAAGGAGTAAATAAGGAGTTTTTAAAATGTTTTTATCAACTAATGCATATGAAAAAAGCGAAGAATGTATTAAAACATGTCCTACAAAATCTATTAGGTTAATCAATGGCGTTCCATTCAGCTGTCTGACTTGCGGAATCTGTTATCAGAACTGTCCGAACCATGCAATATTTAAAAATAGCTACGGAGGATATGTTGTGGACAGAGCCAAATGTAATGGCTGTGGAATGTGCATGTACAACTGTCCTACAAATAACATTACTATCGACGACGGCATAGTATATGGTATTTGTTCACGCTGCGGCGTATGTGCAGAGCAATATCCTGAATATCGTGTTGACGGATTTGAATTTGAAAAGGAAAAACAGATTCAATTGATCAAGTCATTCAACATTTTAAATCCTCCATTGGATGATGTTCCTCATAAAACCGAAAGCGAAGTCAAGGTGGTTTCAAGAACCTACTTCGGAACTGACACTGAAAAATGTATTTTATGCGGAAGGTGTGAAGAGTACTGTCCGATGGGAGCAATTCATGTTAAAGTCGACAGGGATGAAGGAATCTGTAGGGAATGCAGATTATGTGCTGATGTTTGTCCAAACGAATCAATGAACAAGCATCAAATGGTAAACACTTCCTCATGCACACTTTGTCTTAACTGTATGAAAGCATGTCCGCACAATGCGATTTCAGTTGATGATTTCAGAATAGTTATTAATAAGCTAAATCAGGATGCGACCGGAAAGATTGTATCCTGTCTGAATTGCGGATTATGTGCAGATTTATGTGAAAACGAATCTCTTAAGCGTGACGGCGACAAATTGAGATATGACCCAACAATAGACACTGAAAATATCACTCATGATTTGGCTATTGGCCATTGTCCTATTCACACATTGCGTGAAGACGATGAAATGTTTATCTATGATGAATATAGTGAAGAGGAGTTCCCTGCATTGACAGGTTTCTGTGTGAGCTGCGGAAAATGTGTCCAGGTCTGTGATGAGGCAGGGGCCCGTCAGGTAATGACTCATACCTGGGACGGCAAGGTCACAGAGGATTGTATTTCCTGCGGAATCTGTGTTGAAATGTGTCAGGAGGATGCAATCACATTATACCGGGGAAACATTTCTGTAAATATGGACAAATGCATATTATGTGAAAATTGTGCAGTTCATTGTCCTGTTGACGCAATTCCTAAATCAACAATGTATAAAAATGAAATCAAAGACGGATTCAATTTCATTGAGCAAAAGTTATGTATGCATTGTGGAGTCTGTTATGGAATTTGCTCATATGATGCAATTGAAAAAGTTGACGGTAATTACGTGGTTAATGAAGAGAATTGTACTTATTGCGGCGCATGTAAGAATGCATGTCCTGCAAGGGCATTTTTATTCGAAAGAAATTTTAAAGATTCAATAGAGGGTATTTAAATGAGCAGTATACTGAGAATAGCTCTTGAAGGAGCATTTACTAACTTTAAAAGAATCTTTTTTGCAGCTGATAGGGTTACTGATATGGAAATGAGAAATCAGATTGCAACGCTGTCAGTGGAGGTTGATGACAGAGTTGATGAGAAGGCCTGTATTGGATGTGCGGGCTGTGCTAATGTCTGTCCGACCGGCGCAGTTGAGATGAAAGAATTGGCAAAGCCAGTTAAGATAACTGACGGATGGATTAAAACCGAAGTACCTGAAATTAATCTTGAAAAATGTGTTGTATGTTATTATTGCCATGATTTCTGCCCAGTATATTCACTTTATGGTCAAAAAGGAACCATACATCCAAGTAATGTTGGAGACCAGGAAGTTGACATTGGGCAAACCATGAGTCAGCCGTTTAAAATTTCTGATGACAAACTTAAGTTCATAGCACAATACCTTTCAGACAATACGGTATTGAAGAACAGAGAGGAGGGTGATTAGATGGGACTTAAATCATTTTCAAGAGCAAGAGCGATACATGTCATGCTGGTTTACACCGGCGGATGCAACGGCTGCGACATTGAAATTGTAAACTCAATTCTATCACCTAGATTTGATGCTGAGCAATATAATGTGTTTTTAACATGGAATCCTCGTGAAGCCGATGTGTTGGTTGTCACAGGTCCTGTCACACATTTGAATAGAAAACCATTGGAGGCAATTTATGAAGCCATTCCTAATCCAAAACTGGTTGTGGCTGCTGGAAGTTGTGCGCTGATGGGTGGTGTTTATAAGAATTGTTATGGTGACATTCCTTCAGAGGAAATTGAAGGGCCAGTTGAAAATATCATACCTGTAAATGCTAAGGTGCCGGGTTGTGCTGTAAGGCCTCAGGATGTTTTGGCTGGAGTTGTATCACTTTTACCTACATTATTAGATGCGGATTAGAGGGGATTTGATGGATAAGAAAGTACCAAGAAGCAATATTATCGAAACTGAAATTCCAATGGGTACGGTTCACCCTGCTGCATTGGAGCCATATAGGGTAAGGTTTTTTGTAGAGGATGAGATTGTTCAGGAAGCCGAAATCACTATTGGTGTTAATCATAGGGGTATTGAAAGGATCATGGAAGGCCTTCCGGTTGAAAAGGCAAATGCCCTTACCGAGAAAATCTGTGGAATCTGTTCAAATGCACATATATGGAACTCATGCAGAACAGCTGAATTAGGATTAGGTATTGAAATTCCTGAGAGGGCTTTATATATTCGCGTAATTATGAGCGAACTCGAACGTTTGCATTCACATTTCTTGTATTTGGCGCATGGTTGTGAAGTATTGTCTCATGAAACATTTTCAATGAGGGTTTTCTACCTGAGGGAGATTGTCATGGAACTGCTTGCGATGATTGGAGGAAACCGTGTGCAATACGGTTGTTCAGTCCTAGGAGGAGTAAGGCCAAGATGTGATTTGAATGAAGCTAAACTCTTAAGACTTAAAAACGACATGGACAAAATAGAGGAAGGACTAACAGGTTTTGTCGAAAGGTTTTTAGCAGATTCCATAGTAATGTCAAGGATAACCGGAATCGGAGTCTTGCCTCAAAAGCAGGCTATTGAACTTGCCGTTACCGGACCTACCCTAAGGGCAACAGGCGTTGCAAGGGATTTGAGAACCACAATGTTTGAATACGACGATTTTGACTTCAATGTAATAACCCAGCCTGACGGAGATGTCAAATCAAATCTTGTCATGAGGGCATTGGAATCATTCGAAGCAATAAAAATCATAAGACAAGCTATTGCCAACATTCCTGAAGGCAAAATTGTAAATCGCGACTGGGAAATGTTTGACACTGACATTAATGAAAGTTACATTGAAGTTCCAAGGGGAACCCTATATCATTCATATGCCTTGGAAAGTGGAAGAGTAAGGCACTGTATCATCAGGACTCCATCAATGGCGAATATTGGTGCAATGCAATACGCATGCATCGGAGACCAGATTACAGATGCGCAATTATGCATCGTACAATGTGACCCATGCTTCACATGTACCGATAGGGCAATTGAAATAATTAGGAGATAGAGAAATGTTGGAAAATATACTCACCAATCCGATTATTGCAGTAGTTCTTACAGTCCTGGTTTGTTTTGTCATTTCAACATTGCTCCCAGGAATCGAAAGGAAATATATTCATGCAAGGATTCAACAGAGAATCGGACCGATAGTAATCGCGCCCGGAATCATGGCTCCAATCAAATTCATGTTCAAGGAAAATGTAAATATATCATCTCCTGTTCCTAAGTTGTATAAGGCATTGCCAATCCTATGCTTTATTGTAGTTTTATGTATCTTGATTGCATTAACTCCTCAGGCTTATAAAATCCCGGCTCTTTCCAGTTTGGTGGCTATTGTAGGATTTTTAAAAGTGGAAGAAATCTGTTATGTCTTGATGGGGGCATTGTCAAAATCCGTAATGTCCGTTAGGATGCCTTTCCCTGATAGGATTAAAGGAGCGGTTCACATCAAATCAAACCGCTCATTTGTGGAGGATATAAGCGCAAGAAGATCACTCAGAATGATTACATACGGATCATTCCCATTGTATCTTGCATTATTTGCACCTATCACAGCGGCAAGAAGCGTATTTCTTCAGGATATCGTAACTTATCAGCAGTTAAACGGACCATTCTTATTCACGGTGGCTGGAGGAATTGCAGCAGTGGTATTTTTCATCGGTTATATGATTATATTGAACGAATATCCATTTTCAATTATCAAAGCCAAATCCGATGTAATTGAAGGGCCATATATGGAATATGCGGCAAAATATAGGGCAGTTGTCGTATTGACAAGAGGATTCTTCATGTTTGTTCTTGGTGCGGTCTTTTCAGTATTGTTCATTGGAGTTCCACCAACAATTTTATCATGGGGAATTGTACTAAATATTATTGTAGCGTTAATATTCGTAGTCTTAATGGGAATATTTTCAGCATTTGCTCCTGTATTTACAAATAGACAGTTATTACCATCTATTTTAGGAGCCACATTGCTAGGAATATTGGCTGTTGTAATAGGATTATTATAGGAGGAATTATTTATGAAATTTGTTATGAGGCCATATCATATGGTAAGTCTTGGAGGATATATTGTCGAATGGGATTTTCCTTACAGGAATCTGATTGTTGTAAATAAAACCTCTGAACCAATTAAAATAGAAATACCTGTATTTCATGAGGAATGGATTCAAGAACATAAGGAATTGGGTCTTGAAGTGATTCCCGTTACAAAGGACGATAATTATTTAAGCATGTGGAAAAGAGCGCATGCTGAACTAGACAAAGTAAGGCCATAAAATGACTGATTATACCTTAACAATCAAATCTGACGAGAAAATGGGAGTTTTGGATGACATTACCGATGTCATCACTGCTCATGGTGCCAATATCAGTTATGTCAATCTTTTCGTTGAGAAAAATAACATGGGTTCCATTAACCTGGAATTGGAACATGTTGAAGATATTGATGAGTTGGTTTCAGATTTGAATTCAATTGAAGCAGTAAAATCAGTGGAATTGCATGGTTCACAACTTGACATTTACGGAAAGCGTATAATCATTGTCGGTGGCGGGGCACAGGTATCCCAAGTGGCTATGGGTGCGATTACCGAAGCAGACAGGCATAATATACGAGGGGAACGTATCAGCATAGATACAATTCCATTAGTTGGAGAAAAATCTTTAGCCGAAGCTATTGAAGCAATATCAAGACTTCCTCGTGTGAGTGCTTTGGTTCTTGCAGGTTCTCTTATGGGTGGAGAAATCACAAAAGCCGTTAAAAAGGTTAAGGAAGAAAGCAACCTGGTTGTTATTTGTCTGAATATGCCGGGAAGCGTAACCGAATACGCCGACTTGATAATTACAGATCCTATTCAGGCAGGAGTTCTTGCAGTGATGTCAATTGCAGACACGGCCGTTTTTGATATTAAACGTTTAGGCGACAATATTAAATATTGATTCATGTTTATGGACGTATAGGATAGGGAGTTATTAATTAACTCCCTTACTATTTAATTTTTTAAGCAAATATCTTTATATTCGCATTTTTCACATTTTTTAGGGCTTTTTTTAACATCAGGCTTCTTTTTATTTTCAATTATCTCCTTAACTTCGCGAATTATATTGAAATAAGACTTTCTCAAATCAACATCCATTACTACCGGACGCCTGTCGCCTATTTTTTCATAATCCACAAAACCAACGTATACGTCGGTTGCAAATTCCTCTTCAATTAACAGGGCATATGCTGCCAGTTCAATGGCATCCTGATCCCAAACCCCTTTAAGAGGTGGAGTCCCGCTCTTAAGAAGTATAGGGTAATATCTTCCGTCATTTATTTCAATCTTATCGCAGATTCCGATTATATCCAACCCTTTATCTTTTATCAAATAGGAGTACATTGAATTTGGAAAGAACATGTCAATCACTTCAAAAGCATTTTTATCAAGAATTGTCATTGCCTGTTTTGTTTTTAAGGAGGTCATTTTAATGCTGAAATATGCATTTTCAATTATTTCATTAATCTGTGATGATTCAAGTCCCAAATTCATTGTTTTAATCGATTGGACAGTGCCTTTGATGTACTGGTCAATGTTTTCTGACAGCATACATTCGATTTCTGAAATTGTCATTTCCTTTTTTACTTTACGCATATTTTTCTGAATCAAGTCCTGAACATCGATTTTAAGCTTTTTAATCTCAATTGCCAGCTGGTAATCCTTGTTTTCTTTTGAATCTAAATGTATCTGGTGATATAATTTCAGTGGGCAGTACATATGTTGTTTAATTGAAGAAACTTTTATCATCTCATAACCTCTTAAAATTGTAATTATTAGTTTAAACTTACTAATATTTAAATTAAGAAGTTATAAATACCGTAAATCTTTCTAAATAAAATAAAAAAAGTAAATAGCTAATAATTTAGCTATCCACTATCAATTTAACTATTTGCATCATGAATTGCTTTTTGAAGGCAATACTGAAAGGATAACCGGAACAATAATCAGCACGATACATAATATAATCCTAACTATAAGGCTATTTACATCTCCGCTTGTTAATGTGGAATAAACTCCTTGCATCCAAAGGAAAAAGATACAAACAGGCAAGATGTATTTAATTACTATTTTCCAAAGTTTGCCTACTTTTACAGTGGAATATTGATTTAATGTGGCAATCAATTCATCGAATTTGTAAATCCAACCGAATATTATGCATTCCAGAAGCACTCCCAACAATAATGCGAAGTTATTTAAGAATGAGTCAAATATTCCTAAAATCATGCTTCCGGCGCTTGTTGCAAAGATGGATGAAATTAGAAATCCTGCAATGCACGCTATAGTAACTGCCTTTTCACGGCTTGCATCAAATTTTTCAGATAATGAATAGGCAACTCCTTCTAAAAGGGCTATTGCGGAGGTAATTCCAGCAAACAATATGCATAGGAAGAATAAAGGGCCAATAAGATATGCCCAATTGCCCATTATATTAAATACCTGTGGAAAAACAACAAATGCAAGGCCGGTTCCTTCTGTAACAAGTTCATCGAATGGGATTCCGGAAGTAAATGTCATGAATCCTAAAATTGAAAATATTCCTATTGAGTTAAAGACTTCAAATCCGGAATTGGAAAATGCTACAACAAGAGCATTATCAACTAATTTAGCTCCATCAGGCAAATAACTGGCATAAGTTAGTGCAATTGCCATGCCCAAACTTAATGAGAACACAATTTGTCCAAATGCAGCTAACCATACATTAGGATTTGTCAGCGCCGACCAATCTGGGGTGAATATTTGGGCATAACCGATTGATGCGCCAGGTAACATCAGTGAAAATGCAACGATTATCACTACAATTGCGCATAAAATCGGCAATAATATTCTACAGACTTTTCCAATTCCATCATTCAAGTCCCGTTTAACAATGAGCCATATGACAATCCATATGACAAATATTGAAACAAGAACATTTGGAACTATAGTTGCGAGTCCTGCAAATGAATCATTTGCATGCAAAACATGATTTGCGAAATATAAATCAGGATTGGCTCCCCACGCTTTTGTAAAACTCAAAACAAGATAAATCAAATCCCATCCCACAACACAAACATAATATGTTGTAATCAGGAATACGACTAATAAAATAAACCATGCTACCGGTTCTAATTTGCTATTAATGGAATAAACTATCCGTGAAAGTGATGTTTTGAATTTATATCCGACGGCATATTCCACCAGAACAAATGAGATTCCAAGGAGAAATAGGGAAACGATATACGGAATCATGAATGACCCTCCACCATTGGAGTACAATACATTTGGGAAACGCCAAATGTTTCCAAGTCCAACGGCGGAACTAATCATGGCCATGATAAATACAATATTGTTATTCCATTGCGATCTTTTTGAACTACTCATAATATCACATATTTCAGACTATAATATATTTTTGTCATCAATATTGATAAATGATTTGTTCTCAAAAGAGGTTAATGGGGATGGTTTAATATAATTTCGTCTTAGGCAGGGCTTTCCTTAAGCTTTAAATATTCATCAACCGCTTCACGGGTAGTTCCAACAACTATACGATAATGGCTGAATTCACCATTAACGATAACCTTTTCCACTTTTCCTTTTGCGACTACATGCTCTCCATCAATCACTTCGCCGGCATAGGTGTGTGTAAATGAAACGACTTCAGTTAGCGGGACATCGACTCCATCTATAATCTCCACATTTTCGATAGTGTAGAGTGAAGGGTTGTCAAATGCTCCAAGAGCACTTACAATGTCACATTCAATCTTGGCGATTCCCTGAGGTTCGTAAACGGTATCTCCCCATGTGCCTTCAATTTCATCGTAGTCTTTTGTGGCCAGAATGTCAAATAATGTGCCGTTGATGGTTCCCCTGTTTGCTTTCCTGTTTTCATACCATCTGAACTCCTCCTTGGTCAGGCTTTCATCGAACATTCTCTTGTCGTATACGAAATCCCAGTAATCGTTGGTGATTCCTTCAACGGTAATGTGTTTGTCGACCTCTTCAATATAAACTTCCTTGCCCCTATGTTCCTTGAAAGCGGCAATAGCCCTTCTGTGATTGTCAAGACCGTAGACAACAAAGTCCAGGTCTGAAACGTCACTTTTTTGAAGTCCCGGCAAGATCGAACCTGAAATTCCCAAATGGTCGTATGGAATGTCCGCCATGAAATGGAAGAAGTCGGCGACATCCATTAACTTTGCAATGAGTTCGGGGTTTTTGACTTCACCTCCGGATTCAAAGGTCTCTTTAAGTCCTAAAAGCCTTTTTTCCGGTTTGATTATTCTTTCAACTTTTTCCAGGGGAACACCCATCATTTCAACATTTGTGACATCAGAAAAATATAAATAATCAGGATGGTTTTCTCTAAGATAAGCGTATGCTTCCCCAGAACCAACTTTCCTATATCTTCTGCCGTCTTTTTCACGGTCTCCTTCAGGATCGGGAATATATCTTAGAAATGAAATTACTCTGTCTTCAGGGTGAATGTAATTGGTTGATGCGAAGTATAAATCGTCGCTTGTGTATATGAAATCTCTTGTTCTTACTTGTTCCATAATATTAACTCCTAAGTTAATTTTGTATTTTATATAATTAAATGATATTTATTTATATTAAATTTGTATAATATTTAATTGTTTATAATCATGGGGGGAATATCTATAAAACCAGCAATAATTCCTACAATGCTTTTTCTTTTTGTCTTAATAAGTTTAGGTTCTGTGGGCGCTGCCGATTGTAATCAAATAAATTTTACCATGTAGGATTACGATATGATTGCAGATGAAACATTACAGATGAAACGGATGTCGGCAATTTCACTGATTTGAATAACCTGATTATTGAGTCCGAAAATCAATTGATATTAAATAAAAATTATAAGTTTGACCCATCATCTGATAAAGATTTTGATGGATTTACAATTGCTAAAGATAATTATATTGTTGATGGACAAGGCCATACTGTAGACGGTTCAGGCCAAGTGAGGATATTTACTTTTACAGGATCAAATGTCACACTAAAAAATATTAATATAATCAATGCAAATGGGTCTAAGGGTTCAGCAGCAAATTTTGCTTCTTTAGCGATGGTCGATAATTGTACTTTTATAAATAATACGGCTTCTGGCTCAGGAGGGGCAATATACATTAATAATGCTGTTGAAAATTCTAAAATCAACTCCACTTTCATTAACAATACTGCAAATAATGGTGGAGCAATCTATTTCAACAATGAAACAATTAATACTTCAATAAATGGATATTATGAAGGAAATGCTGCAGAAAGAGGTGGTGGAGCAATTTACATTAAAGGAAAATCCACAAATAATAATTTCACTGCAGAATTCTACAATAATGTCGCAAAAGCTGCCAGTGGCGGGGGAATTTTCTTTTACTCTTTTGCTGAAAACAACAGATTTGAAGGTGTATTCAGATACAATAACGCAAGTTATGGTGCAGGAATCTTTTTTTACTTTAAATCAAACAATAATAAGTTCAACAGTGATTTCAGATTCAATATAGCAAAGTCTTGTGGCGGAGCAATGTTTTTCTACAATACCACAGATAACAATAGCTTTACAGGTTATTTCATAAATAACTCTGCTCTGGGACAAATCGACACCGAAAACGGAAACGGCGGAGCAATAACGTTCAAGGATACATCAACCAATTGTGTTTTTACCTCTTATTTTGTAAACAACACCGCGCGTCTATATGGAGGGGGTGTAAACTACAGGCAAACTCCCTCCAATATAACATTCAACAGCAATTTCATAAACAATGCTGCAGAATATGGGGGTGGAGTCAATTTCTTCGAAACTTTTGAAAAAATTGTTGTAAGTTCACCAACCAGTGTCATTGTTGACAGGTCCAAAAGCAAACATGAAGACATTCGCAACTTCAATAAGAGATTTTCATCAAGTCTCAATAATTCTGAGGGTCATTTGATAAACATAACTCATGCCAATTCCATTAAAGAAAAGGGATTGCAGATTGTTGACTTGATTGCATGGTCAATTTTTCAGAGTTTAGAGCATGGTGATTCTAAATTCATTGATTTGATTAAAAATAAGGACATTGATGAAGTCTTTAAATGATTTTAAAAGTAGAATGAGAGACTGAAGAACCTACAGCCAACTAATTGACCTATGAAATATTTATTTCATGGAAAGTCGCCACCAGCGGTGACAATGACATGTAGGCTGAGCCAATATTGGCTTTTACCTTCCAATCTTCAAATTGTATTTAGGCATGTTAAGATATATAAATATTTTCATGATTCGTTGAATTGCATCTAATCATAGTGGAAACAGTTGATGCTTAATTCAATTATTAATTCGCTTTTTTGGTTGAATCGAATCATAAGTAAATGTCCAAACATCTACTATTTTTTTCAATTCAGATACGATACTTTTTTAAACACTGTTAACTATATATTAATAGGTAATTTAATTATTATAGGTTATATCATGACAATTACTCACAAGCATGTTGACGAAATATTTGAATATGATGGAAGCCAGATTAATCCTTCATGGGCATTTCAGGAGTTTGGAATTTACGGATCATCAATCATAACATGGATTGGTCCGGTCAATATCACTCCGGATAACCTAAAGGATTTTGCCGATGTCGGTTTGGAAATCAAATCAAGCAATATGGTAAATTTCATCTGTGAATTCTTTGACCAGCAGCCTCCAAACATGAGGGTGGCTTATCTAAGGCAAAGGCTTCTTGTCATGATATTCACAGAGATATTGGCAGAATATGGAGTTCAGACAAAAAGGGAAGGCGACGACATCTTCATTGAGGACAGAAAGTTGTCCATTTCAATTGCAAGCATTTCATTAAGCTCTGCAAAAATACATTTCGCCTTAAATTTAGAGGATAAAGGAACTCCCGGTGATGTTGAAACCATTGGTTTATTTGACATCAGAATTGATAATAAACAAATATTTAATCACGATAATTTATTGGAATTAATTAACAAAACTGTCAATAGGTTCATTGACGAACTGGAAACTATTGAAAATGACATAAGCAAAACCAAGGTGTTATGATGAAAATTTTAGTTAATGGTATTCAATCAAATTTAAGATTCTCTTCAGCCCACGTGATTCCGGGCCACGAATCCTGCGGCTACATTCATGGGCATTCCTACTTTGTTGATGTTGAAATCGAAGGGGAAAGGGCAGGCGAATTTGAATTTGTAGTTGACTTTAAAGATGTGAAAGGTTATACCAAGGCGATTTGTGACGAACTGGATCACAGATTGCTGATTCCCGTTTATAATGATTTAATTGAATTTAAAGATTTTGACAAGAAAACCGATTCAATTTTTAACTTGAAAAAGAAACATTCAGTTCACTTTAAAATCGACGGCAAGGGATATTCCCTTCCGGGCGTTGATTGTGTGTTTTTACCGCTCCCTTATACATCTGCTGAGGAGTTGGCAAAGTTTTTCGCGGAAACTTTGGCCAAAAAGTTATCCGAGACTTATGACAATCTTGAATATGTGGCGGTTTGCGTAAATGAGGGAATCGGCCAGGGTGCCGAATATAGGAAAGAGTTATGATGAAAGCTCCAATCATTGAAATATTTTCATCCTTTCAGGGGGAAGGTCTTCTGATAGGTGAAAGACAAATTTTTGTCAGATTTGCGGGATGCAATTTGAATTGTAACTATTGCGACACCAATGACAGTAAATCCGAGAAATCAGGAACCTTAATGACTCCTAATGAAGTGACGGAGGAAATCAGAAAACTCATGACTCCTGATTGCAGAACCATTTCATTTACTGGAGGTGAGCCTAGCCTATACCCTGAATTCATTTCAGAGGTCGGCAAAAACTTCAAGTTAAAAATCATGCTTGAAACTAATGGAACTTTGCCTGAGAAAATAGACTTAATTGAGAAATTGGACATCGTTTCTTTGGATATAAAGTTGCCGGAGCATTTTGATGGCGATTTTGACAGTTCCATTTTTTTTAATGAGATTAAATCATTAAATTTATTAATTAAAAAATCTATAAATGTATATTGTAAAGTAGTTATATTGCCATCAACAAAAATAAAGTCATTTAAAGAGGTAGTTGATAAATTATCACAAAATATTTCAAACAAAAGCAACCTTAAAATAATTATCCAACCTTCTAGTCCATTGGGAGAATGGAAAGACATTAATTTTAAATTATTTGAGTTTTCCGAAGTTGTTGGGCAATATTTTGAAGTTTCCACCATTCCTCAAATCCATAAGATTTTGGATATCGAGTGAATTTTGTTTTTAATATTTATTCTGATTTTATTTTCGAGATGGCAATTGTAAATGAGGTGTGTAAATGAAAGATAAAACATCTATTAACAGAAAATCAAACACAGGCGCAGTTGAACGTGAAACCAAAGTTCATGATAGGGAAGGAGACATCATGGCTATTGCAACCAGAGACGTGGTTTCAATTCCTCCTTCAAAAAGTATCAAGGACACTGCTAAAGTAATGATGGAACATGAATTTAGAAGATTGCCGATAACTGACCCTGGTTCTGGAAAATTATTAGGTATTGTAACCGTAATGGATATATTAGATTTCTTTGGTGGAGGAAAAAAATTCAACATTATTGAGAAAAAATACGAAGATAATTTCCTGGCAGCTATCAACGAGCCAGTAAAGGAAATCATGACTCGTAATTTAATCACTGTGTCCAACAAGGCTTCAATCGGGGACACTCTTGAAGTGATGCTGGCTAATCAATTAGGAGCTATTCCTATTGTCGATGCTGATGAAAAACTTGCAGGTATCGTGACTGAAAGGGATATTGCTTTATCCCTGGCAGGCGTTGCAGGCAAAGACATTGTACAGGATTATATGAGTCCTAAAGTATTTACCACAACCCCTGGAACTTCTTTAGGAGACGCATGCAAAATCATGGTTAGAAACGGTTTGAGAAGAATTCCGATTGTCGGCGGCGAAGCCGATATCTCCAAAGCTGCTAAAAAATTATTGGGAATTCTAACTTCCACTGACGTCATCAGATACTTGAATGCAAAAGAATTGTTCGACCACCTGAATTCCAATTTGGCAAGCGATGTGCTGGAACAGACAAAAATTTCAGAAATCATGGCCAAAGACCCAATCACAGTCGAAGCAACCATGACTATTGGAGACTTATGCCAGCTCTTTGCCGATGAAAATATTGGTGGAGTTCCGGTTGTTAAAAATGATGATGTAATTGGAATCATCACTGAAAGAGACATATTAAACGCAGTTAAAAGATATTAAACTTTATAGGGGATGATAATATGCAAATTAAGAATTTGATGTCTGAGGACATAATTACCGTAGACAAAGATCAAAATCTTTCTGATGCTTTAAAGCTATTGCGCAAAAACAATGTTTCACGTTTGCCGGTAGTAAACAATAAGGAATTGGTGGGCATTATTTCTGAAAGGGATATTGCCGCTAAACTCGGTTCCTCAAAATATGAAAGTATGCCTGCATCAAGACTTCATATTTCCTCCGTAATGGTTAAAGACGTATGTACAGTTCCTCAAACAATGCAATTAGGTGAAGTGGCAAAAATCATGTTGGAAAAAGGCATCGGATCTGTTCCTGTCATGAGCGAAGACAAGATGGTTGGAATAGTTTCCAAGGCGGATTTTGTTACACTTGCTGTAGGAATTGCTTTTGACAAAGTAACTGTAAAAGAGATAATGACCAAAGATTTGGTAGCGGTTTCACCAACTGATAGGTTAATCCATGCAAGACGTCAAATGATGGAAGCCCATGTAGGTAGGGTTCCTGTCATCGAAGATGGAAAACTGGTGGGTATGGTAACTTCCAAGGATTTGATGAGAGCATTCATCGACTTTAGAAAAACCGTGCCGGAAAAATATCAAAAATCTCAAATAAAAGAGGTTTTAGTTGAATATATCATGTCTTCTAATCCAACAGTCACATCAAAGGACGCTACAATATCTGAAGTGGCTAAAATCATGATGGAAACCGGTTATAACGGATTGCCTGTCGTTGAGGATGGTGAAGTCGTTGGTATCATAACACAAACTGATATTTTAAGACTAATTGAAAAATTAGAATCTTAAATATCTCTTTTTTCTTTTTTTTGGAGTGATTAATATAACATCAATATCATTTTTAGGCCCAAAAGGAACATTCACTCATGAAGCTGCGAATATTTTAGGAGATGACTTGATTCCATACTGCACAATACCTGCCGTAATGGAAAGTGTCGCCAATAATGAAACGGAATTCGGCGTGGTTCCAATCGAAAACTCAATCGAAGGACCTGTTGGAATAACATTGGATTCGCTAGCACATAAATTCGATTTAAAAATATATAAGGAAATCATCATTCCGATCAATCAGAATCTGATTGTCAATCCCGGATGCAAGCTTGAGGATATTGAAGATGTTTATTCCCATTCCCAGGCAATAGCTCAATGCCAGGAATTCATTAACAGGAATAGGATTCAGCCTCATTATGCGGTAAGCACAGCCAATGCCGCAAAAAATATTGTAGGGGACAAATCCAAAGCGGCAATCGGAAACCGCAAAGCCGCTGAATTATATGGATTGGAGATTCTTGAAGCGAATATTCAGGATACGGATAACAATGAAACAAGATTCGTAGTCGTTTCAAATGAGGCTCATGAGCCGACTGGAAAAGACAAGACTTCAATCATCTTTTCAATTTATGAAGACCGCCCTGGAGGATTATATAATATTTTGGGAATTTTCCAGAAAAACAACATCAACCTGACAAAAATTGAATCAAGGCCTTCCAAAAAAGGCTTGGGCAAATATCTCTTCTTTGTAGACTTTAATGGCCATATAAATGATGAGATAATTAAGAATATACTTAATGAAATTGAAGAAAATACTTATTTTTTAAAAGTTTTGGGGTCATTTCCCGAATTTTAAGTAACATTTAAATTAATGTTTAAATATAATTTACATTATAATATTTTCGGGGAGGGTAGGCATGACAGAAGAAAGAGACAAACTTCTTCAGATAATGAGCAGTTTAGAATCAGATTACAAATCTGGCAAAATTTCACCTGAAAAGTATAGATACTTCCGTTCCAAATATGAAGACAAGCTCAATTCTATTGATGCATTGGAAGCGACCAGAAGAATCAGATCTATGCAGGGCAAACCAAATGCTCCTAAAAACGATAAAAAGAGAAGTAAACCTACCAGAAATAAGAAAAAACAAGAACAAGACTTGGTTCAGAAATATATTATTAATCCTAAAAAGGAAGATGCTAATTATAATAAACAGAAAAAGTCATCAATGAGCGGTGGCACTTTCAGATTTGTAGCGATATTGGTTCTGGTTATTGCATTCACGGCGGGTGTCGCATATGGTATATTTAATCTGGATACCGAAACAATTGCGGATACCAGTGTGGTTGCCATTGTTGAAGATACGGCGTTCCCTGAAATTGTAGCCGTTGTAAATGATACTCAGAAAAATGTCACTGTAGATGATAACCAGACCGTTGAAGAGGAAATTGAAACCACAACGGAAACCACTACGGATACAACTGATACGGATGATTCATCATCTGATTCCGGTTCAGATTCAAGTAGTGATGTCACTCCTACACCTTCTCCTTCTCCAGATGATGGAGGTGGAAGCGATGACGGCGGAGGAAGTGACGATGGAGGCGGAAGCGATGAGGGATAATTTCCATTTTAAGGTGATATTATGAAAGGTAAAATTTTAAGGGGAAGCATTATTACAATCATCCTGATTGCATTTTTAATAGCCAGTGTTAGTGCAGATACTAATTCTGAAGAGCCTACCACTATCCAAACTTTATCTAAAGGAGGTTTGGTTATTCATTACCCTTCAGATTGGGGTTATTCCCAGGCAACCTCAAATTATTCTATAATGGCAATCTCCAAATTGGATTCAATCGATGTTGCAGGCGTAGGTCAGGTCAATATCAACATCGAGAAAAAACCTATTGAAGGGGAATTTTATTCATTTGTAAACACTTCTTATAAATCCATGCAGCACGATAAGACATTCACTTTACTTTCTTCCGGTGAATCTGTCATTGGCGATAGGACTTCATTGGAATACATCTATATTTCTAATGACAATGGAACAGAACGTGAACATAAGGCTGTTTGGTTTGAAAAAGGTGGTCAGGCATATGTTTTATTATACAGTGCTCCACAGGACCAGTTTGAAGAAAATCTATATGTATTTGATTACATTATATCAGATATTCAAATCACTTAAGGTGTTTTTTTATGATCATATTATGTGTTACAGGCAGCATTGCAGCTACTGAATCTATTAAATTGGCACGTGAACTTAGAAGAGAAGGTGAGGAGGTTAAATGTTTCATGAGTGATTCGGCTTGTGAAATCATTCATCCGAATGCCATGGAATTTGCAACAGGCCATGAAGTTGTAACTAAGTTAACCGGAAAGATCGAGCATGTCAAGTATGCACAGGAGGATTTAATTCTTGTAGCTCCTGCCACTGCCAATACGATTTCCAAATTTGCTTATAAAATTGCGGATAATCCTATCTCAACCTTATTGATTACCGCTCAAGGTCATAATACTCCGATTATTTTTGTTCCATCAATGCATGATTCAATGTATGAGGCAATTAAAGAAAACATTGATAAAATCAAAAAAGAAGGTTCAGCATCTTTCATTAAGCCTAGAATGGATGAAGGCAAGGCGAAATTCCCCGCTAAAGAGGACATTGTTCTTGAATCATTAAGAACCATTAATTTAAATAAAGATTGATATGATTAAAGGCAAAAAGATTTTAATAAGTCTTGGGGGGACTTATGAGCCCATTGATTCTGTAAGGGGTATTACAAACAAATCCTCAGGTAAGATGGGATTGGCTCTTGCTCGTGAAGCATATATCCGCGGTGCTGACTTGACATTAGTCGTAGCCAAGGTCAGTGTTGAGATTCCATCTGTTTTTAATGTCATTCATGTTGAAACCAGCAATGAGATGAATGATGTGATTTTAGATTTAATATCCGATTTTGACATTTTCATATCTGCAGCTGCGGTTTCTGATTTTGAGTTTCGAAAGAAATCCGACAATAAAATCGATTCTTCAAGTTCGCTGTTTTTAAACCTGAAGCCAACAACAAAGATTATCCGTCAGATTAAAAAAATCAATCCGGATATATTTTTGGTCGGGTTCAAGGCGGAGTTCAATATTTCAAAATCTGAAATGATTGAATGTGCCCGAAGACAGATTGAAAATGCCGGTACTGACTTGGTGGTGGCAAATGACATTTCCAATGACAATTGTCATTTCGGATCGGATAAGAATGAGGTGTTGCTTGTCGATGAGGATGTTTTAACAATACCTTTGGCTTCGAAAAGGGAAATTGCAAAATGCATATTTGATGTAATCTCCAAAAAATTATAAGTTCATCTATCTATCCCATCAAGATTGGTTTATTTTTTTCTAACATATTATTTTTATTTAATTTATGCATAATTATTTGATAAGTTCATTGTGCAGATATTAATTTTATCAGGTTTAAAATCCATATAATTGAATTAATTTTCCAACCTCTCCGTTGCATGTGTTAAAAAAATTTGGCATGACTAAATTAATTTGTGGATGGCCTATTTCATCATAATATTTCTATACTAATTTTGTT
Organism: Methanobrevibacter sp.; assembly: GCF_017406825.1. Taxonomy (GTDB): domain Archaea; phylum Methanobacteriota; class Methanobacteria; order Methanobacteriales; family Methanobacteriaceae; genus Methanocatella. The sequence continues at coordinate 32,569 of NZ_JAFQXT010000017.1, read as the reverse complement.
TTTTGATTGTAATTTTATAGTTGGTGTAAAACTAACTTCATGCCTTAAGTTCAAACAGTTTAAATTTTTGGTAAAATCCACAAATCCATAGGCAATAATAAGCTCATTTGAGTAATACTTTTTTGATTAAAATGCTTTAAATCAATCTCGAAAAAAAAGTTTTTTTAAAATCAGTTATTTTAAAAAATAAGTTCATGCCTTTAGGCTAGAGTTAAATGGAGTGATTAATAGAGTGAATCAACCTAAAGGCCGTTTCAATGAACTTTTATTTTATTTGCATTAGCATTTATTATTTTTAATTTCATAGTATAAAAAGGTATCTAAGTAATACTTTTTCGCGTTTTTTGTAGTAATTTTTTAAGTTTCTCACAGCCATTTTTTTTACAAATTCTGTTGTGAAAACTATGTATTTTTTTTAAAAATTTTTTTCTACAAGCAATGCAATATGGTCTTTTTCGTAAGGTTCCAGTTTCACTTTTTCAATAATTTTAAAACCTTTCTCTTTCAATTTCTGTTCTTGTTCCTTGAAAACCTTTTTAGGCTTTTGTACAACATCAATACTTCTGGCTTTAATCATTAAAAGACCTAAACCATTATCCTTTCCAAACAAATTCATGTTTCTCATGAACAGTTCTGTCTGTGTCGGTTGGGCGACATCGCAGTATACCAAATCCGATTTTTCGACTATATTCAGATATCCTTTAGGTTTGGTTGCATCACCTAAAATCGGAGCAATATTAAGCCTTTGGCGTGAAAGTTGCACTAATTTTTTAGCCGTGGTGGGTGAAAACTCAACGGCATATACTCTACCATTGATTACAATGTCTGAAATATGTGAAACAGTTGTCCCGGTTGAAGCACCAAGGTATAGGACTTTTGAGGTGTCCTCAAGCTCCAAATTTTCCAATCCATTTAAGAGAGCTGCTGCCAATTTTGAACGTCGGGGATTCCAAATTCTATATTCTTCATCCTCTCGAATTAATTCTTCACCATAAACTGATATCCCTGGAGTTAAATTTTTGGTTGCAACATTTCCATCTTTAAAATAAACTTTCATGACCTATCTCCTCTTCCTTTTTTTCTTACCTTTTCTCTTCTTATTTTTCCCTTTTGAGTTTTCTTCTTTTCGTTTTTTGGTTGTTTTAGTTGGAAAAGGATTGCTTTTTTCTATTTCTTCAACTTTCTGCTTAAACTCTTCAGCAACATTCTCACCGATAGTTTTAGTAAATACGTCCCGTCTCACGGCCAGGGATATTTTGCCGGCCAACATCCGGGCTATTTTCCCACGATTCCACCATTTTGCGCCACGGACTTGGGGATGCTGATAAATCAGACCATATTTGGGAGGTCTGTCTCCGCTTTTCAAATGCCTGAACAACGCTTTTTCAGCACCCATTATCTGAACGGTACTTGAAGGATACATCGCAAGCCTTTTAATTCCTCCGGCATGTGATATTAATTTGGCGCCTAATGTGGATCCGACCAATAACCTTAAATTCGGTGCAATGCTTTCCATCTTATTGTCAATATACTCTTCAATATTTTTCCTTGATTTTTGGAGTTCATAGATGGATTTTGCATAATCATTCATTATTTCCAAGTCTAATGGATTGATGTCCTCCTCCAAATCAATAATATCCTGCGGGAATGCTTCAGGCTTTGCTTTTAAAATTTCTTCTTTTGTCTTGTTTTGGGAGATTAGTTTGATGTAGGTTTCATTGTTTTTGATAACGTCCATTTCAGGAAAATACAATGCATACCATTCGCGAATTCTCTCAATCAATTTGGAAATGCTTTCATCAATCTCATCAATGGAATTGACGGCCTGAATCAGATGCCTGTCTTCGCTTGCAGATTCCTTCTTGATTTTATATATTGCAAAATTCTGATAGATATTGCTCAATTCATCATCGTCCAAACCAAACTTCTCATAATTGCTTCTCAAATACTCTCCTGCCTGATTTGGGGTTTGGATGCTGATTTTATCGCTGTCATAATCGGATAATCTTTTATTTGATTCAATTATGATTTTATCATAAGATGCATCGACTTCGTTGATGATGTCCAATTCCTCTTTTACAATTTGTTTGTCATCAATTTCAGCCAGTCTGTTGATTATCTCATCTTCGGGAAATAATTTCTCACAAATCAGCTCATTTTCATCATTAAAAGCATAGAATCCTTTGACACAATAAGTAATATAACATTCCATGCAATAATTTATTCATTTTATTTTTAATAAGTATTTTTATGATGAAATTTAAACTATTAATATTATGTCAAAGCAAAGTTTTAGAGATTTGAAAAATGAGATTGAACTCAAAAATGCGGAAATCGATGAGTTGTCGATGGAGTTGGATGCGAAAAATGAGGAGATCAACAAGCTGAAGCTGTACTCCACCAAGCTCAAATATGAAAAGAAGAATTTGGAAGATAAGCTTGACACTAAGATAGATTACGATAAGGCACACATTAAGGAATTGGATGACTTGCAGGAAAACATCAAGCAAAAGGATGAAATCATAGAGGACAAACAGGATCAGGTCAGATATTTGAGGTCATTGATTGACGATTATAAGGTTCAGGTCAAGTCAAACTCTGAAGAGCTGGAAATACAGCTTAGAAAAATCTCTAAAACCTATGATGATTTGCTGTCCCAAAAGGATTCAATCATCGAAAAGCAGGATGAAATAATAAATAATCTAACCAAAGCCAATGAAGAAATGGTGAAATCCAATAAAACCAATATTATCAGTTTAAAACTACAAAACGAAAAATATCAGGAAATAATTGATAAATTTACAAAAACTAGTTAAACAATTAAATACAAAGTTGATATTATGTTGAAAACAAATATTTGCGGAGTGGAATTTCGAAATCCTTTGATGCTGGCGGCAGGCATTATGGGAAGCAATGCTTCATCAATGAACTGGATTTTAAAATCCGGTGCAGGAGGAGTTGTATCCAAGTCATTTTCACTAAATCCTCATCCGGGATATGTCAACCCTACAACAGTTGCCGTCGATGGGGGAATCCTCAATGCAATAGGCCTTTCAAATCCGGGTGTTGAAAATTTCAAAGAGGAACTGAAGAAAATCGAAAGGGAAAACAATGTTGTCATCGCTTCAATTTACGGTGCAACACCGGACGAATTTTCAACACTTGTCAGTGAAGTGCAGGGCCTTGTCGACATGATTGAGCTGAATATCTCTTGCCCTCATGCGATGGACGGTTATGGCGCATCCATTGGTCAGAGCTGCGATTTGTCCCATACAATCGTTTCAGCTTCTAAAGATGCGGCAGATGTGCCTATAATTGCCAAATTAACCCCTAATGTAACGGACATAACCGAAATTGCAAAAACCTGTGAAGATGCAGGTGCCGATTGCATTTCCTTAATCAACACTTTAGGTCCTGGGATGAAAATCAATATTGATGTTGCAAAGCCTGTTTTGTCAAATAGATTTGGCGGAATGAGCGGCAAAGCCATCAAGCCAATTGCAATACGCAATGTGTATTCGGTTTATGAGGCTGTTGACATACCTCTGATCGGTGTAGGAGGAGTATACACTTATGAAGATGTTGTGGAATTCATTTTCGCCGGAGCCCGCGCGGTCCAGATCGGTACAGCAATCATGGATGAAGGTGTAGACGTGTTCAGTAAAATCAACAGTGGCCTGGAAACTTTCATGGCGGAAAAAGGTTATAATTCAATTGACGAAATGGTGGGGATTGCACATGATCAATGAGCCAAAAATCGTTGAAATTAAAGAAATAATCACTGAAACTCCTACAATCAAGACATTCAAATTCAATTGGGATTTTGATAAACTCGGAAAACCTAATCCCGGCGAGTTTCTAATGATTTGGAATTTCAAAAATGAAAAGCCAATGTCCATATCACAGATTAATGATGACGAACTTGCAATAACCGTAAAGAATATCGGGGAATTCACTTCCCAGCTCCATGAACTTGAAGCCGGAGACCTGATAGGTGTCAGAGGCAGTTACGGCAACGGTTTTGACAATACTTTCAAGGACAAACGGATTATCGCAATAGGGGGTGGAGTGGGTATGGCTCCTGTCAATGCTATTGCAACCGATTTGGCCAAAAGTAATGAGGTTGAAGTCATTTCCGCTGCTCAAACAAAGGACGAATTGCTGTTCATAGACTCTTTGGAAAAATCCGGTGTTGATGTTCATGCATGCACTGATGACGGAAGTTTCGGATTCAAAGGATTTGCGACAGATTGTCTAAGCGGTTTGCTTGAAAGTTCAACTTACGATTATGCATTTGTATGCGGTCCTGAAATAATGATGAAGGGAATATTTGAAATCCTTGAATCTTCTTCAATACCCGGCCAGTATTCTCTTGAAAGATATATGAAATGCGCACTTGGAGTGTGTGGCCAGTGCTGTGTCGACAGCGAGGGATGGAGAATATGTGTGGAAGGGCCTGTTTTTGAAAACGATAAGATAGAAAAGATCACAGAATTTGCCAAATACAGAAGAGACGCTTCCGGTGTAAAATACTAAATTAGGGATTGATGAAATGGGAATAAATATTGAAAAGCACTTGACCCCGCCACTTTTATTGGTGATATTCTTATTAATCGTTTCACTGATTTTCATGTTCCCAGTCTTAAATATGGTGGTTTTAGGCGCAATACTTGCTTATGGTGTTCGTCCGGTAGCCCGCAACATCCAATCCAAATTAAAGTACAATTCCATTTCAATTATTCTTGCAATGATAATTGTTTTAATTCCTTTAATCATATTATTTGCCTATATTGCAATAGAACTGGTGGGATTGGTATCTTTGATTTTGGCATCCAATACTTATGCTGATGTCAGCAGTTCCATAACCGCAATAACCACATATATTCCTTTAAACCTGGATGTGCATTCATTATCCGCATCCATTTCTTCATCCATTCAGGAAATTGGAGGCTATATCTTAAATTATCTTGTTAAATTCTTAAGCAGTCTGATGAATATTGTTCTAGACTTGTTTATCCTATTCTGTTCAGTGTTTTACTTTGCCCGTGACGGGGATAAATGTCTGAACTTCATCATGTCATTTGTTCCTGCGGATTCAAAACATTTCTTCGACACCACCATTGAAGCGATCAAGGATGTTTTAAGAAGCATATTCTACGGACACTTCCTGACATCCGTAATAATAGGAATATTTGCTGCGATAGGTTATACTGTACTGGGATATCCATATGGAGTATTTCTAGGTGTTATTACAGGCATTCTACAGCTGATTCCTGTATTCGGGCCATGGCCAATTTATTGGATTCTATTTTTCATCGATGTCCTTTCAGGCAATTACCCAAGGGCAATCGTGGTTCTGCTTTTCGGATTTTTCTTAAGTACTGTGGATATGTACATCAGACCGGCATTATCAAGCCATTATGCAGATATCCATCCATTAATCCTGTTAATCGGATTCTTATCAGGGCCTCTTGTTTACGGAATTGTCGGTTTTATAGTGGGTCCTTTAATTTTAGGAATAACTTATGCAGTTCTTGATAATTACAGAAAGGAGTTTATCCCGGGTGATGAATAAATGCAGAGAAATGTTGTGATTTTGGACATAGATTACGTAACCTATGAAGATAAACCGGTAATCAGATTGTTTTCAAAGGACGGCGATAAGAACATAATCCTGATAGATGACACTTTTGAACCCTACCTCTATGTTGTTTCGGACGATATCGAGGAATGCATATCCGAAATTGAAGACAATCTCGATGTTGTCAATATCGAAAGGGTAGTAAAAAAGGATTTTCAGGTTGAAAGCGAATTTATCAAAGTCACATTCAAGCATCCTCAGGAACTGGCCAAAAACCGTGATGCCTTAAGGGATTTGGAGAGCGTCATTCAGATTAGGGAATTCGATATTCCATTCTACAGAAGATATCTGATGGACCGTGATGTGATTCCAATGACTGAAGTCATTGCAATCGGAGAAAAACTGGATAAGTTTCTGGATTTGGATTCAGCAAAACAGGATATTGAAATAATTAAATTAACAGAAAGATTAGAACGAATAGCGGATTATCCTCAACATTTCAGAATATTGAGCTTTGATTTGGAAGTAAGAAATCCTCATGGAATGCCCGATTCTGCTGAAGACGAAATCATCATGATCGGTGTGGCGAGCAACTTCGGCATAAACCAGGTCATTTCAACAAAAACAAATTCCAAAGATAGGGACGATTTTGTAAAACAGGTGGCGTCCGAAAAGGAAATGATTGAGGAATTTGTAAAGATAATCAAGGACAATAATGTGGATATCATTGTCGGTTACAACTCGGACAATTTCGATTTCCCATATCTAAAGGACCGTGCAAAGATATTGGGTGTCGATTTGGATATTGGAATGGATGATTCAGATATCAGATTCATTCGCAGAGGATATGCAAACGCGGCATCATTTAAGGGATTGATTCATGTTGATTTATATCTTGTCATGAGAAGATATATGACATTGGACAGGTACACTCTTGAAAGAGTTTACTATGAGTTATTTGGAGAAGAAAAAATTGATGTTCCAGGAGATAGGATATGGGAGTTCTGGGATAACGGCGGCGAAGAGCGGGATACATTGTTTGATTATTCGCTTGACGATGTCATTTCAACTTTAAAAATTGCCGAACAGACATTGCCGCTCAATTTAGAGCTCACCCGTATCATAGGCCAACCGCTATTCGATGTGTCCCGTATGGCCACAGGACAACAGGCCGAATGGTTTTTGGTAAAACAGGCATATTTTGATGATGAAGTTGTTCCGAATAAGCAGGGATCAAATTTCGCCGACCGGGCTTCTGCCGAAGACAATGAAGGCGGATATGTAAGGGAACCTGAAAAGGGACTTCATGAGAATCTTGTGCAATTCGATTTCAGAAGCCTGTACCCGAGCATAATCATTTCTAAAAACATATCCCCCGATGTGATGACATTGGGTGATGTTGAAAACGAGGAGGATTATAACATTTCTCCAGAACACGGTGTCAAATTTAAGAAATCCCCTCAGGGATTCATTCCATCCGTCATAGATAAGATTCTGCAGGAAAGATTCAGAATCAAACGTGAAATGAAGGCATCCACTGATGAAACTGAGAAAAAGGCTTTAGATGTACAGCAGCAGGCTATCAAACGACTTGCAAATACCATGTATGGGATATATGGTTTTCCGCGATTCAGATGGTATTCATTTGAATGTGCAAAGGCCATTACTTCATGGGGCAGGCAATACATCAAATCATCTATAAAAAAAGCGGAAGAATTCGGTTTCTACACAATATATGCAGACACTGACGGGTTTTACGCCAAGTATAAAAAAGATTAATTTTTTAAAAAAAGAAAAGGGTTAAGAGAAAATTGATTTTCCCTTATTTTTTAATTTTAATAGTTGATTTTGCTTGTTTAGCAGTACAGTATTTGTTAGCGGATGTAACAACTACTTTGTGTGTTCCAACTTTTAATTTGTTTGTACAGATTTGTGCAATACCTTTTGAATTGGTTTTAGCAGTATAGGTTTTTGCTTTTTTACCTGTATAAACTTTAATTTTAACTTTAACTCCTGCAATTACTTTTTTGGTCTTTTTGTTTTTAACAGTGACCTTGAAGTATTTTTTAGCTCCTTTTTTAGCAGTCAATTTCTTAGGAATTAATTTTGTTGGAGCCTTTTTGATTACAATTTTTGATGTAACTTTCTTAGCGGTAAATGCTTTGGAATTTGCACCTGCCACTTCAACTTTATATGTTCCCGGTTTCAAAGTGTTAAGCAATAATTTTATTTGACCGTTTGATCCGGTGTTGCCGTTATAGTTGTAGTATTTGTTGTTGGTTACATAGATTTTGATGTTGAGTTTTGCATCATAAATCGCTTTTTTAGTTTTGGAGTTTGTTAATTTCACAGTCAGGTATTTGACACCTTTATAGTAATCAGTTACTTTCGGCGCTTTGATGGTTGCACTGGCCTTTTTAACGGTAATTGTTTTTGTGACTGTGCTTCCTTTGTATCTTGTGTCTGCTGTACTTATGACTAGCTTATGTTTTCCAACAGTTAAGGATGCTGCAAAGGAGAATGTTCCTTTATTGTTGGTTTGGAAAAGATAAGTCTTTTTGGAATCACCATCAATTTGCACTAGCACGATTGCTCCTGCCACCGGTTTACCTGTTGATTTGTCGGTAACTTTGATAGTTGCGGTAGTTCCGCTGTTGAAATAAATTGTCAAGCTGCTTGTAAGTGAGATTACAACAGGTTTTTGAACAATTGTAATTTTGGTTTTAGCGGAAGTGTTGTTTATGTTTTTAGTGTCATTGTTGCTTACGGTTACATCATATTCTCCACCAACCAATCCGCTAACGCCGATTTCACTGGTTCCGTTGGAATTGGTCTGGAAGTAGTAATCTTTTCCAGAAGTCTGCGGCATGTATAAGTGAAGAATGATGCCAGGAACTGCTTCGCCGTTGTTTGCATTAGTTACGGTAATTTTAACTTTTTTGTCGCTGCCGTAGTATTCTTTGTACGGGTCAATAGTGATTATGATGTTAGCAGGGACAATAGTTAAATTGGTAGTGACTTTCTCGGATTTTAGATTTCCGCTGGTACTTAATTCAACGCTGTAGTTTCCAACTTCTAACTGTTTCATGCTGAATCCGCCACCACTTTGATCAAATATGTATAAATTACTAGTTTTAAATGAAGCGATACCTTCATCATTGGTGGTTGCAGAGTGTCCGACTGAAATATTTCCTTTTAGCAATAAGGATAATGTTTTACCTTTTAGAGGAGTTTCCTCATCGTCCTCATCAACTAATCTGAATGTAAAGTTGCCGTTCTGATACTCATTGACTGTATTGATAATTTCGATTCTAACGTTGAATATTCTATTTATAGTAATATTCTTTGTTGCATTGCCATTTTTATAATCAATGATCATTGTGGCGGTAGTGAAATTTGCATTTTCAAGAGTAAAGGAAATTGTGGAGTTGACCAAGTCCCATTCACTAACAGTAATGTTTTTGGTTTCGTTTCCATCTTTGTAGAATACGGTAATATTCAAGTCGTCCTTATTGAAATCAAAAGTGTCTACACCATTGGTGATATTGATAATTTGAATTTCGCCTTTTTTAGTGGAATTGACATCAATTGCAGTGCCGTTCGTATTGATTTCCGCCGCACCGTGAACATTGATTAAGACTGTAGCGTGAGAGGTATTGTTAACATCGTTGCCTTTGAATGTAACGGTTAAATTGTAAATACCCTTTGTCATATTAAGCAATGTCAATTCACCGGTTTCGTTATTGAATTTGTTTTCAAATCCAGTTTTTGTAATGGTTAAATTTTTGTTAACAATATAAATTTTTTGTCCATCTGCTCCATAAACAGTTACTGTGAAGGTGGCATTTTGCCCTTCAGTAATATTGATCACTGTTGGATTTATAACAAATTGAGTTCTATTTTTAACTGTAATCTTTTTAATGATTGAAATGCCGTTTTCAGTATAGTTAATAGTTAAGGTTGTAGGAACTGTGGTTATGTTATTGACGGTCAGGACATTACCGGAAATTTCCCAATCTGTAAGGGGTACGTTATTCTCCCCATAAGTAATGTTGGTATTTGAACTGTTCATAAGGCCGGTATTATCATCTATACCGTTTGTTAAGTTAATTGGTATTTCCACACTTGTAGCATTGGTGTCCACTACTGTAGGAACGTCCAATGTATTGTTAGTATATATTTTTAGAGAAATCAGTATTGATGAATTGGTGTAATTTGCATTGCCCAAGTAACTAATCAATAAGTTATGTTCCCCAACTGATAGTTTGTCTTTTATTGTAATTATTGAGTTATTATAATCAAAACTGATGCTTTTGTTGTTTTCAGTAACTGTTAAATTACTTTTTGTTATTTCAAGCACATTGCTTGCATTGTCTTTAACAGAAACGGATATGTTTTTGTCATTATCATCTTCATGATATTTTGTATTGTTTTGAGCATCAATAGTTGTATTTGTCTTTTCTTGAATGGAATCCCCATTGCCACCACTCTCATTTACAAGAATAATATTGGTTTCTGTACTTGTTAGCGCTGCATCATCATCTGCAGCGACATCATCACTAGCGCATACAGAACCTATGCTTATCAATAGGAATATTGCCATTACCATTAATAAGACATATGAATTTTTAAGTTTCATAAATTTTTATCCTCCCTTATTGAATAATTTATAATATTCTAAAATTCGGAATTTGATATTAAGATATTAATTTTTTTTAACATTTAAAGGTTTGTTTATTTTAACATATGCTTTAAAAAGATTCAGATATTTTTTAAAATGTTCATGAAAAATGGGTAAAAAATAGTGCATTAAATGTTAAAAAAAGAGTTTGTGAAGAATAGTGGTTATTCTTCAACATAAGAATCTATGTCAATATCTAAATCATCACAGATTCCTTTTAATTGTTCGTATAATTTTTCATCGATTGCCACACCATTGGCTTCCGCTTCAGCAATTCTTTTTACTTCCAAATCTCCCGGAATGGCTACGGTTTCACCGGTTGCCCTGACTTGTGAGATGAAGTCTTCGGTATTTGCTTTGAATTCATCAAAGTCACCAAATTTGGAAGGGTCGATTACAACATATAAATCCCCTTTTGTACAGTCCTTATCTGGTGAAGCTGTACCGGATACTCCAAGGCCGTATCCTGCCTGTACCAATGGACCGGTTAAGATTTCAATCAATAAAGCTAATGCGTATCCCTTAAATCCTCCAAATGGCAAAATGGATCCTTTAAGTGCTGCTTCAGGGTCATTTGTCGGGGTTCCATTTTCGTCTAATGCCCAACCGTCAGGCAAATCAAGTCCTTTTCTTTTTGATTCGATTATTTTTCCACGGGCAGTAACTGAAGTCGCCATATCCACAGTGATGTATGAATCGGAAGGTATGCCCAATGCAAGAGGGTTGGTCCCGATTAATGCATTTTTACCGCCTAACGGAGCAATGGCAGGGTCTGTATTTGCAAGGACAAGTCCAATACAGTTTTCCCTTAATGCCAAATCTGAGTAAAATCCGGTAACTCCGAAGTGATTGGAATTGTGAACTCCAACACATGCAATACCAACTTCCTTGGCTTTTTTAATTGCAATCTGCATCGCCTTATATGATACCGCTTGTCCAAATCCGCTGTTACCGTTGATTAATGCAATGGCAGGGGTTTCTTTTTCGATAGCGATATTGTCTTCCAGATTGATTGTGCCTGCTTTGATACTAATTAGGTATTGTGGGAATCTTCCAAGCCCATGTGATGTAAATCCTTTCAAATCCGCATCCACTGTTGCTTCTGCAACAAGTTCCTGATCTTCTTCGCTGGCTCCAAGCTTAGCCAATATCTCTTTTACAAGAGCCATTTCCTTATCTTTCATTATCTTCATGATTTCACTCCCTCTTTAATTAGTATTCAATTTCAGATCCTTCAAAAGCTTTAACAGTAATCTTTTCATCATCGGTTACATTGCCTATTATTTGGCAACTACAATATTCGTTTAAAGTTTCCATGATCTTGTCTGCTTCCTCTTCGTCGCAGATGACAACAAAACCGACACCCATATTGAAAACCCTGTACATTTCCTTGATGTCCACGTTTTGTTCATAAATAAGTTTAAATATTTCCGGAACTTCCGGAAGGTCGGTGATGTCATATCCCACACCTTTTTTCAAACGTCTAAGGTTGGTGAAACCGCCTCCGGTGATATGGGCAAGTCCGTTAATATTATATTCTTTTTCAAATAGGCTGACAATAGGTTTAACGTACAATTCAGTTGGTCTGAGCAACTCTTCTCCAATGGTGGTTTCGCCATTTGGCATTTTATCGTCAACGCCAAATCCTGCATCATCGAATAACGCTTTTCTGGCTAGGCTGTATCCGTTTGAATGAATACCGTTACTGTTTATACCAATCAGAACGTTTCCAGGCTGAATGTTTTCACCGCTGATGATTTTATCCACATCAACAAATCCGATACCTGTTCCGGCAATGTCGAAGTCTTTGATAATTCCTGGCAGTGATGCAGTTTCCCCACCGATGATTGCAATTTTTGATTCTAAAGCTCCTTTAACTAAACCGTCTGCGATTTCTGCCGCTCTTTCAGGGTCAGGTTTTTCAACGGCAAGATAATCAACCAATGCGATAGGTTCCGCTCCAACACACAATATATCGTTTACAACCATTGCGATACAGTCGATACCTATGGTATCGTATTTGTTCATCATTTCAGCAATTAATATTTTACTTCCGACACCATCAGTACTCATTGCAATGGCTTTGTCGCCTAATCTTACCAAAGCTGCATAATGACCACTGTCGGTGATTATGTCTCTACACTCTAATGTTGATTTGAGTTTATCTGCTAATTTTGAAACAGTAACAGCTTCTAAATCAATATCCACACCAGATTCTGAATAAGTAACCATGATTACACCTATTTAAAAATAAAATTTATGTTGTAATGAGTTTTACAACATATCATAATACAAATTTTGTTTTATATACTATATAATTATTATTAATGTATTCTCACACAATCTAAATTAATCGGTGTTTTAGTCTCAATCTTATAGCTTCTATGAATTGATGAGGCCAAATCCACTGCCTTGTAAGGGTCTCCGTGACATGTGATGACCTTTTCAGGTCTAGGATTGAGTCTTTTAACATATTCCATTAACTGTCTTCTGTTGGAGTGACCACTAAATCCATTGATGGTTTTGACTTGCATTTTAACACAGAATTGCCTGGTTCTTCCATCATCATCTTCAAGAGGAATTTCCTTCCAGCCTTTTTGGACTCTTCTTCCCATTGAACCTTCAGACTGATATCCTACGAATATGATTGTGTTTCTCTCATCTTCACATAACCATTTGAAGTACTCAACGGAGTTTCCTCCGGTCAGCATACCTGATGTTGACAGGATGATTGCAGGCTGTTTTGCCTCAACAATGTCCTTTCTTTGGTCACGGTTTTGGACCTTTTCAAACATTTCGGAGACGAACGGGTTTCTTCCCATGTGGAAGATTTGGTCTCTTAAATCCTTGCTCAGGTATTCCGGCCTTGCAGTATGGATTGCTGTAGCTTCCCATATCATTCCGTCAATGTAAATAGGCACTTCTTCAATCATTCCATGTCTCATGTACTCTTCAAGCACAACCATCAATTCCTGTGCTCTTCCCACTGCAAATACCGGAACCAATACTTTTCCGCCACGTTTGAGTGTTTTGTAGATGGTTTTCATCATTTCTTTTTCAGCATTGTTTCTGGAAGGCTGCACGTCCTCTTTTCCTCCGTAAGTACTTTCCATAATTACGGTTTCGGCACGTGGGAAACGGATTGTTGCAGGTTCAAGCAATCTTGAAGGTTCATATTTGAAATCTCCAGTGTACACCAGGTTGTGAGCTCCGTCTCCGATGTGCATATGGGAGATTGCTGAACCCAGGATGTGTCCTGCATTGTGTAATGTTAATCTTATGTCGGGTGAAATGTCAGTGACTTCACCGTAATCCAATGTAATTGTATTTTTAATTGCTTGCTTTACATGTTTTGATGTAAATGGAAGGGGATTGCCTTCCCTGTGAGCAATATCTAAGTGATCAAACTGCAATAGGGTTGTCAAATCCCTGGTTGGGGTTGTACAGTAAACAGGTCCGTCATATCCATAATGGAAAAGATACGGTACAAATCCGCAGTGATCTAAATGAGCGTGAGATATGATAACTGCATCCAATTCCTCAATTGAAAATTCAGGCGCATTCAAATAAGGGAATGCGCTTTTGTTATCCGGTGCAGCAACATTGACTCCGCAATCGAGTAAAACACGGCTGTTAGGTGTTTGCAGTAACATTGATGAACGTCCAACCTCTTTAAATCCTCCCATGGAAGTTACTCTGGCCCAGTCGTTCGGGTATTTGCTTCCCTGGTGAATCTGACGTCCAAGCTTTTGCAATAATTTTTTCCTGTCCTTGCTGCTGTTCTTTTGAATATTTCTGATTTTTCCAATAATGTCTGAACTGATTGGAGGTGTCCTTAAGATTTTCGGAGCCCATCCGGTATTCTTGACAATGCTTCTTGAAGTCACACCGTATTTTCCAATGACAAGTCCAGGTTTTTTAGCGGTAATAACCACTTCACAGGTTACAGTATCAAAGTAAATGTCTGTAATTTCAGCACCGTCCGGAACAATTTCATGAATTTTGTTGATTGTTTCTTCCGGTTCAAGCAAAGCGCTCTTGTCGGATCTGATAATGATCCTTTTTCTAAGTTCTTTTGCAAGTGATCTTATAAGATCGCCATTTTCAGTAATGATTTCCGGATTTTTAGTGTAAACTACTACTTCAGGTCCTTCGAATTCAACCTTTGAAACCTGAATTTCATCAGGCAGTTTATCTAAAATCTCTTTTTTAATATCTTCTAAAATATCTGAAGTCATATAATCCCTTCAAAAAAAGTTAGTGTAGTATAATAGTTTATGAAAGCATTAAGCTATAATAAGTAAAATTTCATAAACTATGTACACTTTTTTATATGAAAAAAACAGTTAGTTATGAAAAATTAGCTTACTTATATTTTTTCAAGAATCTCATTAATTTTTTCATTGTCTAACATTTCAAAGCCGTTTTTATCCACTTTAGCAACCAGATATCCATTTCCTGAATAAGTGTCACGTTCAGCAGCGGCTCTAATAGCTCTTATGGCTATTTCAATTCCTTCGTCAGTTGTTAAATCATCTCTAAACCTGTCTTCAAGAACTCCGTATGCCACGATAGAACCTGATCCGGTTGAGATATAAGTATCTTCAATCATTCCACCGGCCGGGTCGAGTGAGTAGAGAGATGGTTTGTCCCCGTCCATTCCTCCAAGTAATGTCTGAACATACATTGGTCCTGAACGTAAGATGTTGGCAGTCAAGGATGCGGCTGCTTTGACGCTTATTGAATCGTTGTTTCTCATTTGGTAAAGAGAAACTTCAGCTTCAATAACTTTCATTAAACTTTGGGCATCTCCAACGGAACCAGCTATGGTGGTTACAATATGATCATCAATTTTAAATATTTTTTCTGCTACTTTGTGAGCTACAAGGTTTCCCATACTAGCCCTTCTTTCGCTTGCAAATACAACACCGTCTTTACAAGTGATTCCAACGGTTGTTGTACCTTCCAGTATTTTATCATCCATTTAAATACACCTCATATAAGTATTTAAAATATCTAATTTCAACTACTCATAGGTTAATATAACAAAATATAAACTAATCTGCAAGATTAATTTTATTTAAAATCAGAATCAATAATTAGTATAAACTAACAATATTAATATTAGCTATTTGCATATATAAACTTTTCTTTTGAAGGTGGGAAATGAAATATAAAAAAATTGGTGATATCCTAATTTTAGATAATAACAGCCGAAATGAGGATTTTGAAGGCCTATCTAAAAAACATAATGTCAAAACCATAATGAAGATTGACCATATTCAGGGAACAAGAAGGGAACCAGTTTATGAAGTCCTGTATGGAAGCGAAACAGAAACAATAAATAAGGAGAACGGATGCCTTTTTAAATTGGACCTGTCTAAGGTGATGTGGTCAAAGGGAAATAACAATGAACGGCTAAGGATAGCCAAGCTAGTCGAGGATGGGGAAACAGTAATTGACATGTTTGCAGGAATCGGTTATTTTTCTATTCCCATTGGAGTCCATGCTAACGCTCAAGAAGTGATTGCAATCGAAATCAATCCCAATTCCCATTATTTCCTATGCCAGAACATAGAATTGAATAAGTTAAATAATATCACTCCGATTTTGGGGGACTGCATGGTCGAGACTCCAAAATTCAAGGCGGATCGCATCATAATGGGATATGTCAAGACAACCCATCACTATCTGAAAGCGGCTTTGGGCAGCTTAAATGAAGGGGGAATCCTGCATTATCATGAGACTGTCCCTGAAAAACTGATGGAAACACGCCCTATTGAGCGAATAGTTTCTCAAGCGAACGGGCGTGATGTTGAATTGCTAAAAATAAATAAGATTAAAAAGTATTCTCCAGGAGTAATGCATGTGGTTATTGACGCTCGGATATACTAGCAATTTTTTCTAAAAGGGTTTCATTCAGCCATTCGCTGTTGACGTATTTTTCATAAACACATAATCTCTCAGTTAGCTCAAATCCAGCATCTTCAGTTAACTTACGCAATTCTTCAATTCCCGGCCATGGTGAAGTTATGTTTACATAATCAGGACTTACCGGTGAAACTCCACCCCAATCATCAGCACCGCACAAGAGGAATATCTGGGCGGTGTCGTTGTTTAGATTTGGCGGGACCTGAATGCTGACGTCAGTATCGCCAAACAGTAATGTTCCTGCAATAACAGTTCTAATCATATCTAAAAAGCTTGGTTCTGGCCAGTTTTCCATTTCAATTCCAGGAATTGGAGTAAAATTCTGTATGATAACTTCCTGAATATGACCATATTTGTCGTATAAATCTTTAATGGCAAGTAATGATTCGGCTAT
Organism: Methanobrevibacter sp.; assembly: GCF_017406825.1. Taxonomy (GTDB): domain Archaea; phylum Methanobacteriota; class Methanobacteria; order Methanobacteriales; family Methanobacteriaceae; genus Methanocatella. The sequence goes on along the minus strand of NZ_JAFQXT010000017.1, from coordinate 15,982 downwards.
TTCCTCTCGGGTTTCGCCAATTCCAATCAGGATTCCTGTGGTGTATGGTATTTTAAGTTTTCCCGCATTTTCAATGGTTTCAAGTCTGATTATAGGGTTTTTTCCAGGGCTTTTGTTGTGGGCGGGCAATTCCATTAGTCTGGATGATGAATTTTCAAGCATCAGACCCATTGAGGCATTGACCTCTTTCAGTCTTTTTAAATCTTCAAAGGAGTAATTTCCTCCATTGGTATGGGGTAAAAGGGAAGTCTTTTCAAGGGTCATTTGGCAAATATCGACAACATAATCAATCATTCTGCCATAACCGTACTCATGCAATTTTTGACGAACGCTTTCTTCCTCGTCAGCATCTTCACCAAATGTAAACAATGCTTCTTTGCATCCGTATTCTTCAGCTTCCTTTAAATCAGCCAGCACTTCTTCTTTGGTTTTTAAAATTATAACGTTCGGGTCTGCAGGATTCTTCTTAAAATTACAATATCCGCAATCATTCCTGCAGATTTCAGTCAATGGTATGAAAATGTTTTTAGAATAAGTAATAAGATTATTCTCCCTATATCTTACAGTTTCAGCCATATATCTAATTATATCGCTATCAGTTGCATTTAATATTTGGAGAATATCATCTTTAGTTAAATTTGATTTCATTTCAATCTTCACGTTCAGAAACAGTAACTTCTACATAGAGTGGTGGAAGTTCATTCTTATCTTCCCAAATTGCAATAATCACATCAAATTTTGGAAGTTCGAACACTTTGTATTCAACAAAAAGCCCCATGGATTCCAATTCCTCTTTCATTCTGACAAGTCCATGGCTGTCCATGTCATTAGTATTTGATTCACTTCTTTTGATGTTCTTGTCCCCAACTTCGAGAATTTTTGAAACTTTCTCGGATGTGGCGTCCACTTCAGTTGCCCCAAGAATTTCACCAATTTCTGCAAGTTTTGATTCAAATTCATTAAGAGGAATGATTTTTCTGGATTTTCCTCTAACGATCAGTATTCTTTCATTATCTATTGCAGGTCTTGATCCTTTAAATGAATCAAAAAATCCCATCACTTCTCCTGCAATTTCATAAGTTTTTTTCATTAAATCATTTCCTTAGATATTTAATTCTTCTTTTAACTCACCGAGTGTAGTTACTTTTTCGGCAAATGCATTGTGCCTGTGAATACTTTCTTGGTTTTCTTGACGGGCTGTGATTAATGTGTCATCTGGGAAATCAGCATATTTCTGAACAATCTTTTCCATCATATTTCTAACACAGTCTTCAACAAAAACAGGTTTTCTGTGGGCATTCATCACTGTTGCATTTTCATCAGGTCTTTTAAGCAATTCACACACTGGAGAACTCATTGAGGTTTCTATGATTTCAATTAGGTCTTCTGCTTTAACACTTTTATCTTTGGGAACTTCAATTAATAATGTTCCTAATCCCCTTTGGTTGTGAGAAGCAAAAGTAACTGTATCTAAGACTTTTTGAGTTGTTTCTTCATCTAAGAATTCTAGTAATTTAAGTTTATCAGATTCCCTAACGGATTCCTGTGCACATGGACATACTGTCATTCCAATAAGTTCTGCACCAATACTTTTTCTAATCTCAACATTGCCTTCATCATCTCTGTATCCGATGGCCTTTGCTTTTAGCTGGGCCATCTCCTGAGTTTTATTTTTGGTAACTGGTGATTCCTTCATGAACATAAAATCGGTTGTCATTGAGATTTCAACACGTCTTGCATATTCGTGTTTTGTCATCATTCTTTCAACGATTTTTGCACATAATGATTCGACATCTACAGTGGAGTCTTCAGCGACTGTTTCGAGAACTTCGCTGATGGCTTCCGGGTTCCTAGACATATGTACTCCTTTTTGATCACTTGGCAAATCGACAAATGCATCAAAAGTAGGAAGTAAAATTATTGGTCTTTTATTTGTTCTTTCAAGTTGTAATAATTTTTTTACTCCAGTCACGCCTACTCTGGTCAATTTTATAGGTACATTTGGAGTGTCGTCTTGAGTATCGGGTAAGCATACTGCCAATTTAATTACCTCTTATTAATTAATTAAACATGATTATTTTTTGTTCTTTTCATTTATATATTTAAATGATTTTAGTGTAAAATTGTAAAATGAATGTTTCATTAAGAAATGTGCTTTCTAAAATTAAAAAAATAAGAAATTTAAAGTAGTTTTGAACTACTTTTAAAAATTTTATAAGATGTTTGAAGATCCCATATCTTCTTTGATAACATCAAGAACAGTTTGGGTATAAGTTCTTTCTATAATTGGGTCTTTTAATAATTCTTTAATAAATGCGTTTAATTCATTTGTGTTTCTGAATTTGGCGATTAAAAATGCGTCATATTCTCCGGTAACATCATAAATTCCTACAACATTTTTATTGAAGAATGTTTTTTCTTCCCAATTCTTTAGCTTTCCCCCTTTGACTCTGACGCCTATAATGGTTGTTAAGACAAAGCCTAATTTTTCATGGTCAATGACTGGTGAGAACTTTTTAATCACTCCGGATTTAACCATTTTATCAATACGATTGTGGACGGTTCCTACAGAAACATCTAAACTGCGGGATATTTGTCTGTAGGATGTTCTGACATCTTCATTGATAATTTTTAGGATTTTGACGTCAGTATCATCGAGTTTTATAAAATCATCTTTGGTTTTCATATTAATCTCCTTAATTAATTTTAATAATTGGTTAAAATATTAACCTTTATTATTTTATAATAATGTTTTTATGTTATATAAAAGTTCGTGTATTTTTTTTATTATTTTGTAATTTTTTCTATAAAAATTAACAATTGTAATGTTCATATCATTAGTTTTTTTTAAAAAATGATTAACATTTAAATGGGATATTGATTATTTTATTTAATTTTAATAAAATTAAAAAATCGTATACATTATTTAGATATCATTAAGTTTCATCAAAATGTTTTTAATATTTTCAATATCTGCATCAGTTTTAATGCCTATTGGATTAAAATGAGTTTTGATGGCTTCAAAACCCTGATTTTCAAGTTCATCAAGAATCAAATCGAATTTAGGAGCACTAATTTTCAGAGATTTGCAAATGCTGTGCACATCAAAAAATGTGGCGGGAGCGTCTGATTCAATGAGGCATTTATTCAGCAACTTTAGGGCTTCCTTTTCAGTATTGATTTTTTTATTTGCTGATTCATCAATCATTTTTTGAATAAATTCTTTATCCTGAATACTTCCTAACCATAAAGGTCCTGCATGCACCAGTTTTTCACCGCAAACAGGACAGACATCATCAATCGGACTTGCCAGTCCGTTGCTTGTTTGGCGGTGCAGACAATTTTTGCAGTGACTGATATATCCTATGTTTTTCAAGGATTCATCAGTTTTTTTCGAACCCTTTTTAATTTCAAGGTATAATCTCATATAATGTTCAGTGCTGTGAGACATTTTCACTTCAATGTATTTTGCATATTTTGAAAGTGTCAGCGCAACAAAACCGGCCAGTATCCGGATTCCATTTTCATGGCAATATTCGCTTTTGTAAGGTTTAGAATTATACTTGCGAATGCAAGGTTCTTCGTACGTTCCGCATAAGGCAGAAGTGTCTGTTGCAGTAACGCATAAAAGTGAGTTTCTACGAGCGCAGTAGCCTGCCGAATCCAGAAACGGTGAAGGGGTTCCAAAAGGATCAATGTCAATAACATCAAACTCCCCACGTTTCATCCTTAAAAACATACTGGCGTCATGCTGATACACTTCGATATCTTTCAGATTGTTCAGCTCTATGTTGTGTCTTTCGTAATGGTTGGCGGTTTCACTGATGTCATTAATGGAAACTTCACCCACTCCCTCTATTTCATTTTTATATCTCACGCCTCTAATTCCGCTTCCTCCAAATAAATCGCAGATGTTTATTTCACGGTTTTCTTGCTTTTGGAATACTTGGATTGCTAGAATGGATAAATCCCTATTCAGTTCCATATGTGGATTATAAAAAACAGGAGCTTGTGATGAAACTTTTTCAAATTCTGGAAATTCGATTTTGGTCAATCCCTCAGTAATACTTTTTATTTTATATTTCTCCATTACTTCACACTCGTAGTTTTATTTGATAACTAATATTTTAAATATTATTAGATTTAAATATTAGTATAGTAATTTATTCTATTTGGTGATATTGTGTCAGAAATTAAAGTTCCCATTGCAAAACCAATAATTGGCGATAAAGAAATTGAAAATGTAGTTGAAGTATTAAAATCAGGAATGATTGCTCAAGGTCCTAAAGTTGAAGAATTTGAGCAAAAATTCGCCGAGTGGGTTGGTGCGAAGTACGGCATCGCCGTTAACTCAGGAACCGCTGCATTACATGTTGCTTTATTGGCGTGTGGCATTGGTGAAGGGGATGAGGTAATCACAACTCCATTCACATTCATTGCAAGCGGAAACGCAATTGTATACACCGGCGCAAAACCGGTTTTTGCAGACATCGATTTAAAGACTTATACTTTAAATCCTGATGCAATTGAAGATTTGATAACTGAAAACACCAAAGCCATTATGCCTGTTCAGTTATATGGGCAATCTGCAAATATGGATAAAATTAACGAAATCGCTGAAAAACATGGCTTGATTGTCATTGAAGATGCTGCACAGGCTCACGGCGCAACATGCAACGGCAAAAAAGTAGGCAGCATAGGGGACATGTCCTGTTTCAGTTTCTATCCAACAAAAAACATGACCACCTCTGAAGGGGGAATAATCACCACTGATGATGCAGATTTGGCTGAAAGCGCAAAAGTATTCCGGGCACACGGAGCAAGCGTGAGATATCACCACGATGCAATAGGATACAACTTTAGAATGACTGACATTTCCGCCGCAATCGGCCTTGCACAATTGGAAAATATCGACGAATTCAATAAAAAAAGAATTGATAATGCAGCATATTTAAATGAAGGTCTAAAGGATGTTGACGGAGTTGTAACTCCATACTGTGCTTATGGATCAAAACATGTATATCACCAGTACACAATCCGTGTGGAAAAAGGAAACCGTGATGATTGGGTGGATATAATCAATGACTGCGGTGTGGGAACAGGCATCCATTATCCTATTCCATTATACAAACAGCCAATCTATAAGGCATTGGGAATTGAAGGAAATTGTCCGAATGCGGAACTTGCTGCAGATAATGTAATTTCACTTCCTGTTCATCCTTCCTTAACCAAGGAAGATTTGGATTTAGTTATCGAAGCGGTAAAAACCGCTTCCCATGAGTTAGATTAAACACTAACTCATTTCAACATTTTTTCTACAGTTTCAACTTTAGCGTCCAATGTTCTGTTTTTCAAATCCCTTCTGTCATCTACTTTTATGACAGTGTATACTCTGCCAAGTCCAAGTTCAAAAATCGCTTCTTGAGCGGCGGCTATTGCCGAGTATAATTCTTCAAGGTTTTCAGCTTCAATTTGGGTTCCCATTCCGGTCAATTGATAGTTTAGTCCTGAATCTTTAATTGACTGGACGGCTGCGGTTACATAATCTTTACATTCTGTAGTTTCTGTTCCCACAGGCAATATCGCAAAATCACATGTAATCATTTATTTCACCTGAAAAATTATTTATTTATCTTTCTATAAATTATTTTAGTAATGGTGAAATTAGATAAGGATGAATTCAACAAGCATATCTTTACAAGAATAAATAATTTAATCTCTGATTATGAATTAATCAGGGAAGGAGAATTAATAGCTGTTGCATTGTCTGGTGGTAAGGATAGTGTTCTGACTTTGCATGCCCTAAAAAATTATAAACAGTTCCTTGATTTTGATTTAGTGGCCATCAGTGTCGATGAGGGCATCGAAGGCTATAGGCAGCACGGCATAGATTCGGCTATTCAAAACGCCAAGGAATTAAACGTTGAATTGGTGCAGAAATCATTCAAAGATGAGGAAGGTTTCAGTCTCGATGAGATTTGCTCTAATTTTAAAAGTGCATGCATCCCCTGCGGAGTATTTAGGAGAAATATTTTAAATAAGACAGCTTATGAATTGGGTGCCTCTAAAATTGCTACCGGACATAACCTGGATGATGAAATTCAATCATTCTTAATGAGTTTTGCTCGTGGGGATACGATAAAATTTTCAAAATTCGGCCCTGAACTTGATGTGATTCATCCGAAACTGGTTCCGAGAATCAAACCTTTATGGAACACTCCCGAAAAGGAAGTTGGTATGTGGGCCGTAATAAACAATATTGACATTCATTTGGAGGAATGCCCTTACTCCCATTTGTCATTAAGAGCAAAAATCAAGGAATTTCTAAATGTCAGCGAGGATCAATATCCAGGTGTTAAAAGCAATGTGATGGAATCCTTCAAACAAATTTTAACATTTGAAAATGACATTAATACACGCCTCAATGAATGCGAAATTTGTGGCGAGCCGACATCATCAGATATATGTAAGGCATGTGAGCTGAAGGAATTGCTCAGGACATAGTGTAACATATATTAATCACTTCCAATTAATACTAATTATAAAAAAGTTTTTCATTGATTAAGATTAAAAACTTGTTTTACACAACTTTAAAGGAAACTTAATCATGTCCGAGGATAAAAATGAATGGGGCAGTAATTTATCATTTATTTTAGCAATGATAGGTTCTGCTGTAGGGTTAGGAAATATTTGGAGATATCCATACGTATTATACTCCAATGGTGGGGGAGCATTCTATATTCCATATATTGTAGCCATTCTTTTAATGGCCATACCGTTTTTGATTTTAGAATATGGGGTGGGATATAATTTCAAATCATCATTTGCAAAGGCTATCCGGAAAATTAACCCTAAATGGGAGTATCTCGGATGGTTTTTACCCGTTTCTGTTTTCATGATAATGATTTATTATTCGGCCATTCTCGGTTGGGATGGAATTTATGTAGTATTAAGTCTGTTTAAAGGATGGGGAGCCGACCCCAATACTTATTTTACTTCAACTCTATTACAATCCACAGGTTCTAATATTGGGTTAACCAGTTTCATTCCGGTAATAGCCGTTGCAATGCTTGTTGGTTGGGTGATCGTTTGGCTCATATCACACAGGGACTTAGAAAAAGGTCTTGGAAAAGTTTCAAAATTTTTGGTTCCATTATTATTTGCCATTATGGTTGTGATTGTCGGATTTTCTTTAACATTGCCCGGCGCTTCCGTAGGTCTGGTGGAACTTTTCAATCCCGATTGGTTACTTTTAACCCATTTTGATATTTGGATGGCTGCATTTGGACAAATCGTGTTTTCCTTAAGTTTGGGAATGTCAATCGCTTTTACATATGCAAGCTATACCAAGGATAATGCCGACCTCATTACCAATACTATCTCAATCGCTTTTGCAAACTCTTTATTTGAGAATTTTGCCGCTTTAGGGGTATTTTCAATTTTAGGATATATGTCTGTTCAGTCAGGTACTCCTGTAGCCGAATTGGTAACTCAGGGAACAGGGCTAGTTTTCATAGTATATCCAATTGTATTTAATGTGTTGGGTCAATGGGCCTATGTTTTAGGACCTTTATTCTTTATAACAGTTTATCTTGCTGGTCTAACAAGCATTCTATCCACTATCGAACCTTTGTCTTTTTCAATTCAGAATAAGTTTGGCCTGTCAAGGAAAAGAACCATGACTATTTTAATTGTCATTGGGGCTGCGGTTTCCATGATTTATGCTACAGCAATTGGAAGCTATGTTTTAGGATATGTTGATACATTCATTAATCAGATTGCCATATTGTTAGGAGTTATTTTTGAATGTATTTTATTTGCTTGGATATTCAAAGCCGAAAAACTTATAGATTTCCTAAACGCCAGATCCAAAACCATTAAACTTGGCAGATGGTGGATTTTAATAGTGAAATACATTCTACCGATTTTCGTTTCAATCGTTTGGATTGGAGGAATGGTTGATGTGATCAGTTATTCTTCCTATGATCAGTTAATCGTTACTGTAATCGCTGCGGCGGCATTGTTAATTGCAACTTTCATATTTACAATATTGCCTGCTAAAAACCCTGACTGGGACAGTGTTGATGAAAGAGTTTGATAAAAAAAGTAAATTATAAAAAGAGAGTATGATAACTCTCATTTCTATTTTTTTTAGATTAATTTCTCATAATTGCAAATGCCATATATATTATGAATAGTGCAATTAATATGATTCCTTCTTTTTTGTCGTATTTGTCTTGGGTTTTACCGAATATGAAGCATAATACAGTTACTGCAAGCATAAAGATAACATCTATCAGCATGCCGGAATTGATTGGTATTGCACTTATTGCACTGCTTGCACCAAGTACGAATAGGATGTTAAACAGGTTTGAGCCAATAACATTACCTATAACCAGCTGGTTTTCTCCTTTCTTTAAAGCGGTAATTGAAGTGACAAGTTCAGGTAAAGAGGTACCGATTGCCACAATGGTCAATCCAACAAGTGTTTCGCTCATTCCAAGTGCAATTGCTATAGCTGAAGCGCTATCAACAACGAAATCTCCACCAAGAATAATTCCAACAAGTCCGAGAAGCATTAACACTATACTTTTTGGAAGGCTGAATTTCGGTTTTTCGACAACATTGGATTCACTTGATTTCCTTGCATTGCGAATTAGATAAAATAGGTATGCAATTAATATCACTAACAGGATTATTCCTTCAACATTGGAAATGTCCCCTCCAATGAATATGAACAGCGCAAATAATATTGTAATTCCGACAAGGAACGGCAAATCTTTTTCTAAAACGTTTTTTTCCATTAGCAGGTTACTGAGCAATGCCGCTACACCAATTACTATTAGCATGTTAAAGAGATTGCTTCCTATAACATTACTTACAGCCATTGCATTGTTTCCGGTCAATGAAGATGTAATTGAAACAGCGGCTTCAGGTGCACTTGTTCCAAATGCAACGATGGTCAAACCAACAATTATTGTAGGCACTTTCAAAATTGAAGCAATGCTGCTGGCCCCATCAACAAAAAAGTCAGATCCCTTAATCAAAAATACAAATCCTACAAGCAATAAAACAACTTGAATAATTATTGATGCATCCATTTCATCCCTCGGTTGTAATAGGTTCTTCAGGTCCCAAATCAGTCACAAGGACCTTATCAATTTGATGGCCGTCAATATCAATAATTTCGAAGATGAATCTTCCACATTCATACTTGTCTTCCTCATTGGGAATAGTTCCGCTTAAGCTTAAGATAAAACCGGCCAAGGTAGTGTAATTGTCCTCTTCCTCATCAGGCAATTTGTCTTTAAAGTCAAATAACTCTTTGAATTTATCAATCGGGTATCGTCCATCGATTAGCCAGGTTCCGTCATCTCTTTGGACAGCTTGAGGTTCGTCTTCCTCATCTATTCCAGGAATGTCTCCCACAATGCCTTCAAGCAAATCGTTTAATGTAATCAAACCCTCGACACTGCCGAATTCATCAACAACAAGGGACATGTGAACGTATTCCTGGTTTTCTTTGAATTCTCTAAGCAACTCCAGGGTTTCAAGATGTTCGGAAACCACCAATGGTTCTTTCACGATTTTGTAAACATCAAATTCCTCCTCGCTGAACATGACTGAAAGAATATCTTTTGCCTGGACAACTCCAATGAAATCATCCAATTCTCCCTTGGCTATTGGGAAAATGGATCTTTTGCTTTCAATGATTTTAACTTTATTCACATCCCTGTCATCTTCAAGGTTAATCCAAATGATTTCATTTCTCGGGGTCATGATGGTTTCAACTTTTTGGTCATCAAGTTTGAAAACCCTTTTGATAATGTCCTCTTCCTCCTGTTCAATGGTTCCGTCTTCTCTTCCTTCCTTAATCATCAGTTCGATTTCCTCTTCGGTAACTGTGTCATCATTTTTATCCTCTATTCTAAGCAACCATAAAAGAAAACTGCTTGATTTTGCAAGAACAAAACTGACTGGTTTTGAAACTTTTTCAAGAACCACCATGCTTTTAGCGACTCTTAAGGCAATTCTTTCGGGGTCATTTAAAGCGATGACCTTCGGAACAATTTCCCCAACAACCAATGTCAGGTAAGTTGTGACAATTACAACAATTGCAACACTTACAGGTTCGCTGTAAGGGATAAAGGAAATATGCTTTGACAGGGGTTCGGCTAAAGTTACTCCACCGAATGCACCTGTTAAAACGCCAATTAGTGAAATTCCAATTTGAACCGTTGATAAGAATTCATTAGGGTCTTCCAATAAATCAAAAACAATTTGTGCGTTTTCATTACCTTCTTCTAAATATTTCTGCATTTTCGCTTTTCTTATAGATACAACGGCAAGTTCTGCCATTGAGAGATATCCTGTAAGAATTATTAAAATTAATATGATAATTATTTCGAGTGTCGTTCCAATCATTTTTAACAACCATTAAAACTAATTATAAGTCACTGGCTTTCATAAAACCGGTATTATTGTATATTTTATCTTGCATTTCCTGTACTGCTAATGAGGCATCTTCTCTAGTGGCCACTTTTTGAAATATTCTTCTTGATTTGACTTTCAATGTTTTTCCGCATACACATTTGCGTGTTGCCACTCCTTCCTTTGCATACAATGCCCTTCCGCAGTCGCAACGAAATATAAGATACATGATTCTTCCATTAAAATTAATTGTAATTATAAATTTATCAGTATGTTATATAAAATTAATTATTACATTCCGAATATTTTCATAAATAATGGTATGAATACTTTAGAGGGCAATATTACTAATGTAGCTAAGCTAACTCCCAGGTTAGTTCCTATAACTACTAGAAGTATTCTGAATATGTTGTTTTCCCATAAATCCCTAAAACTTTCAATGTGGGCTAAATTCTTAATATCTCTTTGTCTGACCTTTCTGAATTTTGCTTCACACAATCCTGAAAACCATCCTGCTGCAAGCAATGGGTGAATGATTGTCAATGGCGCAACCAGCCCTCCAACAATTGCGGATTGGATTTTTGATCCTGAAAGAATGGATCCGATAAATCCCATTATCATGCTGATCACGATGAAGTCGTAGATGTTCCAGGCGATATTTATCCCATTAAAGTATGCCAGAAAAAATATCACAATGAACAGTATTGGAATCATGGCTAAAAATATTTTAAGCCATGGAATGCCTTTTTTGTCATCGATAACTTCCAAAGACCTCAAATTCGGTAATGTTTCAGGATTGTCAAGGTATCTTTCGATTCCGGGTTTGTGTCCTGCCCCGACAACGGCAATGACATGGTCTTGCGGCAGCATCATTATGCTTCCTGCAAGATACGCGTCTCTTTCATGAACAAGGACTTCATGGACATTTGGAGCCTCATCCTTGAACATTTCCATTAAATCATCCAAGTTATCAGGATTTTTCAGCTCTTCAATGTCGACATCCTCTTCATCCCCAAATCCTAAAACTGAAGCGATCAATCCATATAGGAATTTCATTTTTTCAATAAAGCCCATTTTATTCAAGGCTCTTTGAAGGGTAACATTAACGTCTCTGTCGATGAGGGCTATGGGAATTCCCAAATCTTCGCTCGCTTCAATGGCACCAATCATTTCAGAACCCGGCGCCACATCAACTTCCGCTCCGATTTTGGACTGGAAATAACCTAAAAGTGTGCTTGTGAAGAATAACCCCACTTTGTTTTCTTTGATGATGTCGGTTACGGAAATGCTGTCGTCCTGTTCAATACCCATCATTTCCTGTTTTAGTCTGTGGTATCTGTTCCTGTCAAGTTCAATTGCCACAACATCCGGATGCTGTTCATAGATTGCATCTTTTACTTCATTAACACTTTCTTCAGATACATGGGCGGTACCGATTATGGTTAAACATTCTCTTTTCACAAAAACACTTCTTCTAAATTATTCTATCTAATATTATGAGATTTAAATATATAAAGTTAATTCCCCATTTTCGTATATTGCAACATTCCCGCTAATGTTTTTCAAACAGCATAGCTCAACATCGTCAAGGCAGCCCAGTTCAATTAATCTCTTGGCAGTCTTTGAATTTATAAAATCCTTCTTCAGGGATTCATAATCTCTGGTTTTTAAAATTGCATCTTCAGCATATTCACTTAACTCGCAATCCTCCAGGTTTTCCCTTATCCAATATAATATTTCACCTGCCGCAAGAAAATCCTCAACTGCAAATTTTCCCTTGACCCCCGCCATCACGACATCGATATGTTCTCCGGCCAATTCGATGCTTTTCAGGCCAACGGCTTTAGCATTTACCAGACATCCCACTAAAACTTTTGAGGTCATGTTTTCAAGTATTCTTGTTCCGTTGGTTGATGTGAAAATTAGCGTGTCATGTTCGGGTCTGAAATCCTTTATAACATAAGGGCTGTTTCCAAGTTCGAACCCTTCGATTTGTTTTCCGTTGCGTTCGCCTGCAAGAACTCCTCCAATATTCTCTTTCAAATCCAGCGCTTCTTCAGGTGTAAAGCAGGGAATTATTCTTTTAAAATTATCCAAGGCTAATGTAATTGTTGTGCTTGCCCTTAGGGCATCAACCATAATGGAAACGTCACTGCTTGCACTTTCCTCAAAACTTAATGTCACTTTCATGAAGTAATTTATACTCGATGAGATATAATAATATTATGAAAATTGTCACTACTCCCATGTGTGAGGAAATTGTTAAATTGGCAGGCATTAAGGATTATGCGGTAAACAGATTTCCCGATGAAGAGGAGGGGGATTTGGCGATACTGCTTTCGGAAAGCAAAGTCAAGATGAATTCTCTGCCAATCAAAATCAATACGGCCACACAAATATTTGAAAGTATTAAAAAGGTTTGTGAAATCGCGGGAAATGATTTGACGGATGATGAAATACTTTCCTTTTTTGAGGATTACGAGCTTTGCAGGAAATATTTGAATTCGGATTTTAAAAGGAGCGTCAATGTTAAGGTTTATTCTGAGTTTTTAAAGGACATAGTTTCCGATGTGGGATTTAATATAGTTTCAGATAACTTCAATCATGTAATCTATCCTGATTACTTGAAGGATAAGGTAATTGAAACGGACAATCTTGTTGAAATCCCATCACACAATGACATTTCTAAAAATCCCTTTAAAAAAGCAGAATTAAGATACTCCATTTTAGAAAATTTAATATAAGAAATAAATTATAAATTATTATACTACATAATTGCATTTTTGAGAGTTGTTAAGATGTATGAAACATTGATATTTACTGGTGGAGTTCACAAAAGTGAAGAAATAAGAGAATTAATTGAAGATTTAGGGGGCTTTATTCTTCAGGACAGCATTCAACAAATGGAACTGGTTTTAAATATGGCTGTTCCTTTGGAAGACGTTGATAAGATTGAAGAGAAATCCAAGGAATTGCTTGCGAAATTATCAGTTGCCCCTATGGCAGGTTCTGAAATAGCTATCGTTTCACCAACACTTGCAAGACACCATTTGCCTCATGCGGCATGTGACATTTCCGAATATCTGCGTGAATTCGGTGCTAAAGACAATATGATCGGTCTTGCAAGAGGGGATGGTAAAGGAACTGCAGGAATCACTGAAGAAGAAAAAGACTTAATAGAAGAGCATGACATTGTCATTTTTGCATTAGGCAGTTTTGAAAATTGCATTAAAGAAAAAGCTTTCCTTTATGATGATATTGATATACCTGTAATAGTAACAGGAGCACCAGAAATCGATGTTGAAGAACTCCCGGGTGCAGACGCATATGTCGGAGGACTTGGAAGAATCCCGAGAAGGCTTAGAAGAGGTCCGGATATACGTGCACTTGATAAGTTAGTTGAAACCATCGAACAAATCTTAAATGATAAAAAACGTGAAATGGCATTGGATCCACCATTGGTGCCATCCATCGTTGTTAAAAATGCAATTGAAAATCAAGTGAAAGAAATAAAGGACGTAATTTCTCCAACACCAGTAACCTCACAGCTCGACGGTGTCCGTGTGAAGTTGAATTATGATAATTATGCCGATACAATTGCAGATGTGGTTATTGACGGTAAGAAATTATCCGAACTTGCAGAAATCAAAAAATCAAAAATGTATGATTATATTTTAGTGAAAATTAATAGTGAGAGTTCTCTTGTCGAGGATTCTAACTAACTCCTTTTTTTTAAATCAATCTCATTCCAAAGAAGTTAATGGCATCCACTAGGTCGTTAAAGCGTTCTAATTCTCTTTCAATGACATTTTCATCTGTCATATCAATACTTAATTCACCATCAACGGTTAATGTATCAGGGCCACGACCAACAAGCCTGTCGACACCATCAGCACTTAGAATTCTTTCAGCGTCAAGCTGATGAACAAAAGATCTGCCGGGTATGATTACGGCATCCTTAATTTCGCTCAAGTCAAGTTTTTCCAAATCTTCCTTTGTTATTAAACAGGCTATTTCCTTTTCGCAGGCGACAATATTAACGCTATCCACCTGGAGTTTTTCAAATATATTTGATATGTATGGCGCGGCGATTTTTGAAGTTATCAGTGTTGCTTCACCTGTAACCGGCTTAATGAATTGCAGGAATACTTCATTTTCGTCTTTTGCTATTGCAAATGGTCCTCCAGTTTCAGGGTCACATATAGGTGTTCCGCTAACCCTGAATTTGTATTCGGAATTGATCTGTTTAACAAGTTCTCCGAATTCTTCAACGGGCTGGGATTCAATGCCTTTAATGATAGGTTCGTTTCCCAATATAAGTCCCTCGTTGAATGTGTTTGCAAATCTCATCAGAAGCATGCCCTTTGCACCCCATTCTTCAAGAGTGTTGCAGGTTTCTCGCAAGACGTCTCCGTCATTTACTCCAGGTATGATTACTGCTGCACCTGTCAGGTCAATGTTTTCGCAAAAAATCTGGCATGCCTTAAGTGCTTCGGCAGGATTCGGGTCTTTAACCCATTCTTTTCGAAGTTTCGGATCGGATGAAAAAATAGTAAAGGAAACTTCTTTAACGCCATTGTTTATTAATCTTGTAGCCATTTCGCTGTCGTTAATGCCTTTTCCGCATGTATACCCCAGTACTGAAGAGATGGAAAATTGATTTAGGCTGGCGGTCAGGTTTTCAAGGTGGGGATAACAGCTTATGTCTCCTCCTCCGCTAATGTATGCGCTAACTTCTCCCTGAGGCATTCCCATCATCAATGCGGTCTGTACCTCATTCATCACTTCAAAGGGAGCTTTAAAATCGCCTTGTGAATCGGCAACGCCTTTGCTGCATCGTTCACACCCAATTTTATTGGGCAGGCAATGTGCACAGCCAAAAGTTTTGATCTCTTTTACCTTTCTGAAGTAACAGTATTTGCAAAAACCGTTACAGTCCCTTCCAGGTATACCTCCAACATCCGCTACAAGTTGCATATATTTTTAATTTTTATTTCATTTTATTTATAAATTCATGATTTTTTGTTTGACTAAATAATGTATTACTTTTAGTATTATTTATTACTTCCAAGCTTGAAAGTAATAATTTTTTATTTATCTTTATTTTTAAAAATTTTTGTTATTTGATATTAATTCATCTTTAAAATTAATTTTAATGCGATTTTTTTATAAAAAATAATTAAAGAGATAAAAATTATAAAAAAACAGATTTTAATCAATAATAAAAAGTATTACTTTCAGACGATTTTTTCTTAAAGAAAAAATATTTTATTATACTTTATAAACTTTTCTAAAATATCCCATAGGTAATCTTTATATTATATCTTTTATAAAATAAAATTTGTATACCATATGGCTGGCTATTGCAAAAACTTGCTTTGTAGCTAAAAACTCAATTTGGTAAAAAAATTTACCATTGAGAGTGGTATATTAGTTAAACTCTATTTATTTAGGAGGGAAAAAATGGCAAAGTTTGATGATAAAATCGATTTATTCGATGATAGAGGCAACGAAATTGCATCTGACGTACCAATCGAAGCTATCAGTCCAT
>NZ_JAFQXT010000016.1 GCF_017406825.1 Methanobrevibacter sp. | reverse complement strand
TAGTAAAGGTAGAGGAAACTTTTTAAAAGTTAAATGTTTAGATTGTGACAATGAACAAGTAATATTTGATCGTGCAGCATCTGATGTAAAATGTATTATTTGTGGTAAAACCCTTGTCAAATCACGTGGTGGTAAAGCTAAAATCACCGCACATATTGAAAAAGTTTTAAACTAGATTTCTAGTTTTAAACTTATTACTATTTTTTATTAATGTTGGTGAAAGTATGGTTAGAAAAAGTCAAGAATGGCCTGATGAAGGAGAACTTATTGTAGGTACTGTTTATAAAGTTCTTAATTATGGGGCTTTTGCTAAATTAGAAGAATATCAGGGCAAAGAAGCTTTCATTCACATTTCTGAGGTATCTTCTGGATGGGTTAAAAATATCAGAGACCACGTAAGGGAAAATCAAAAGATTGTCTGTCGTGTATTGAGAGTAAACCCTAAAAAAGGACATGTTGATGCTTCTTTAAAAAGAATCCGTGAAGACCAAAGAACTAAAAAAATCCAACATTGGAAAATTGAACAAAAAGCTGAAAAATTCTTAGAATTATCTGCTAAATCATTAGATAAGACTTTAGATGAAGCTTATGACGAAGTGGGTTATGAACTTATGGACATCTTTGGAGATGTTTACGGCGCTTTCGAAACAGCTTCTGATGAAGGTGCAGAATCATTAACTGAAGAAGGAATCCCTCAAGATTGGGCTGATGCTATAACAGAAGTAGCTAAAAAGAACATTACTCCTCCTGAAGTTCACATTAGCGGTTATGTGGATATCGAAACATTCGTGCCTGACGGTGTGGATGTCATCATCTCTGCATTGAAAGCCGCAGAAGACAATGGGGATGAGGAAGAGGAAATTAAAGTCCAATGTGTAGGGGCACCAAGATACAGAATAACTGTAAAATCTACAGATTATATATTGGCAGAAAAAACTCTCAAATCTGCAGCTGAAAGATGTATTGCAGTTGTTGAAGAATCTGGTGGTAACGGTTCATTTTTAAGAGAGTTAGATAATAACTAGATTCTTATGAATATGAAAATGAATAAATGTCCTGATTGTGGGATTTATACTTTAAAAGATGCTTGCCCAAAATGCGGCGGGCAACTTAAAGTTATTTATCCTCCTAAATTTTCTATTGAGGACAAATACGGCAAATATCGAAGAATTTTGAAAAAAGAAGCAATGAATAGGGAGTAGTACAAATGAATACTGCTGAAATTAATGTTTTAGAAGAAATCGAATTGGATAATCCTATTTTTATAGAAGCATTACCTGGTCTCGGTCATGTCGGCAAATTAGCTGCTGATCATATGATTGATGAGTTGGGAGCCACCAAATTCGCTGAAATTTATTCCCCGACATTCCCTCCTCAAGTTCTTGTAAAAGACGAGGGCATCATTGAAAACATGTATAACGAGTTATACTATTTAAGGGATGTTGGTGAAGATAATTTGGATTTAATCATTCTTGTAGGTAACACTCAGGCATTATCTCCGGAAGGACAATACTTGGTGTGTCAGGAGATTTTAGACTTCGTCTCAAAATATGATATTGATAGAATTTTCACATTAGGTGGTATGGTAACTTCTCCACAGCCTGTTGAAAATCCTAGGATATTTGGAGCCGCTACAAATGAGGCCAACATCGAATTATTGAAAGAAGCTGAAATCGAAATAAGAGTCAATGATGGAGGAATAGTTGGCGCTTCAGGATTATTTTTAGGCTTAGGCGTTCGTCGTGGAATCCATGGAATGTGCCTTATGGGCGAAACTCCAGGATATTTCATCGATGCCGAATCCGCCGAAGCTTTATTGAAAAAACTGTCCCAGATTCTTAATTTTGAAATTAATGTTGAAAAATTAGATGAGAGGGCTGAAGAAACCAGGCAAATGATAGCAAGGGCTCAGCAGATGGAACAGGATTTAATCAATAAAGCCAATGCTGGAAATGCGGATGATTTAAGATATATTGGATGATCAATCCAATTTTTATTTACTTTTTTTCATGAATGTTATAGTTATACCTGACGCATCGATGATAGTTATTCCATTAATAGAAAAGAACGGACATACATATCTCTCCCCAACTAACTTTTCTCGCAATGACAATATGGATATCTGCGAAGGAAATCTCACTTTTGACAACCTAATCACCAAATATTCATCAAGTGAACTTCCGTCAGGCGTAAAATCAAGGCTTTTTTTGTTTTCTAAAGTGATTGATAAGGCAGATGCCGCAATAATGATAGGAAAAAGGCCGAAGGATTATGAAAAGATGTATAGTCCGTTAAATGATTTGATTTTGTTCGGAGGAAACTCCTGCAACAATGCACATAGCCTGTTTGTCAAAATCATTAATGATTTGAATATTCCAACACTAAAACTTGCATTTCCAACTACTCGGGAAGAGATTATCAGTTTAATCGGCAAAACAAACTGTTTTTTAAAAAATTTGGATTCATATTCTGAATTGAGTGCGGACTTAAGACCCAAAAAAGATAAATTTCCGGTTTTCGAATTTAAAAAAATTTTGGATAATTTAAAATAATAATAATTTCTAACAATTAAACATGTTGGTAAATGCTGATTTTCACATTCACAGTTGTTTTTCGATGGCATCATCAAAGGACATGCTGATTAAAAACATGGCTCCAAAATCCAAACTTAAGGGACTGCAATTGTTGGGGACTGGCGATGCCTTCCATCCAAAATGGCTGGACATTATAGAACAAAGCACCACTTATTCCGGAGACGGAATATACACTGCTGAAGGAATGGATTTTGTTTTAACGACTGAGGTTGAAGCAAAATACCGAATTCACCATGTAATAATCATTCCCGATATCGGCATTGCCCGTGAATTGTCACAGATGCTGCCTTCCAATAATAAGAATATCGACGGAAGGCCTAAAACAAACCTGGGCGGGGCGGAATTATTGGAGATGGTTCATGATTATGACTGTCTGATAGGTCCTGCACATTCATTCACTCCATGGACAGGAATGTACAAGTCTTTCAACAGCATTTATGACTGTTATGAAAAAAAGCCCGATTTTGTTGAATTGGGTTTGTCTGCAGATACGGACATGGCCGATTGCATATCAGAACTTAAGGATTTTCCTTTTTTAAGTAATTCCGATGCCCATTCGCCATGGCCTCACAGATTAGGTCGTGAGTTTAATCAGATAAGTCTTGAAGATATGTCCTATTCCTCTATTAAAAAGTGTTTTAAAAATAAGGAAATTAAGGCAAATTATGGTCTCGTACCTAATTTGGGAAAGTATCACATGACCGCATGTACAAAATGCTATAAGTTGGTTGATCCCCATGTGGCCAGGGAAAAGAAAATGAGATGCGATTGCGGAGGTACAATTAAAAAAGGAGTTGATTTCAGAATATCTGAAATAGCCGATTTTGAAGAGCCTCACCATCCTAGTTTCAGGCCAAAGTATGTTCATCTGATGCCTTTGGCAGGGATTATCTCTTCCGTTTATGGAAAGGGAGTCACAACCAAGACCGTTCAGGGGATTTGGCAAAAATTAATTGATAATTTCAAAACAGAAATCGATGTTTTGATTAATGTTGGGCTGGAGGATATTAAGAAAGTAGATTTCAATGTTGCTTTAGCTATTGAATCATTCAGAAACAATACTATTGACATTATTCCAGGTGGCGGCGGCCAGTATGGTCAAATATGTTTCAAAAAAGAAGTTAAAAAGCCTAAATTAGTGACTTTGGATAATTTTTAAAAAAAAAGCGGACTTGGAGGGATTTGAACCCTCGATCTTAAGATTAGGAGTCTTACGCCCTTCCAGACTAGGCTACAAGCCCAAAATAAATTTACTTCATAAAATTATTTTTTTTAAAAAAAGAATTTGTAAGAGCGGACCCGCCGGGATTTGAACCCGGGGTCTTCGGATTAGAAGTCCGACGCCCTATCCAGCTAGGCTACGGGCCCTCACATATAACAATAATAATTTTATGATTTTTATTATTTATAGTTATCTATTCTTTACAAAAAAAATAAAAAAGGATTAAAAAATCCTATACTCTTTCTGTCATACCAGTTGCATCATTAACGCCTATACTGTCGACCACATTTCCATCAGCATCGTAAACCGGGAAAATCCAGTAACCATTTGAGAAATATCCGTCTCCAGCATAACATCCGTCTTCCAGAATAGCATTAGTAGCAATGGCTTTTGCAGCGGAATATGATAATTGTGTATTAGTTGAACCTCCACCATTGGAATTTGAACCTCCATTTGAGGATGATCCACCTGAATTTGAGGAGGAACCTCCAGATGAACTACCTGAACCACCAGATCCAGTTCCAGTACCTGAATTTCCGGTGTCAGTTGCAACAGGGCCTGATTGGTTTGTTATAGTATTATTTCCAATTCCATTTCCATTATTGTCATTTGCACCAATACTGGACAAATCTGAGAATATTGGGTTGTCACTGTTGGTAATTCCATAAGCGGCAACAGCTGCTGCGATACATAATACAATAATTATTGAAATGATTATATTTGCTTTATCCATTTTTTCCCTCCTGTCATATCATTTAATTATAATAAGTGAAATTAGTTTTTTATCTTTTATATATCTTTCGATTTATATTTTTTGATGTAGTTTATTAATAATAATAAACATATATATTTATCGTTAGTTTCTAATTTATAATTGAGGTGACATATTTGAAAGATAGAGTAGTTATATCCCCTACAACTCGTCAAGAGGGCCATGCCGAACTCGTCATGGAAGTCGACGACGAAGGGATTGTTACAAAAGGTATGTATTTAAGTATAACTCCTGTAAGGGGTTTAGAAAAGATGGTTCTTAACAAAGCACCTGAAACCGCTCCAGTTTTATGTCAAAGAATCTGTGGAGTATGTCCTATTCCACACACTTTAGCATCCGCTGAAGCAATGGATATGGCATTAGGAATTGAAATTCCTAAAGCAGCTAAATTGTTAAGAAAAGCTGTCGCAGCAGCACACGGTATTAACAGTGCAGCAATTCACCACTTCTTAGTTGCACCTGACGTTGTCCCTGAGGACAAATTCGTCGATGCAGTTAACAGTGTAAGTGAAGTTAGAAAAAATGTTCAATACGTTGTAGACATGATTGCTGGTGAAGGTATTCACCCATCTGATATCAGAGTTGGAGGAATGGCAAGAAACATCACACCATTCACCAAAGAAAGATTAATCGAAAGAATGACTGCTTTAAAACCAAAACTTGAAGCACACGTTGAATTTATTAAAAACTGTGTTGCTGAAGCTGGTTTACCTAAAGATTTAGGTGTAGTTAACCAACCTTTAATGGCAATGGATGCAACTTACGGTACCAACGATTTCGATATGGACAAATTCTCAGAAGTATTACCTGAAGCATGGTATGATGACCCAGATATTGGTAAAAAAGCATGTTCAGTAATTCCATTATGGGAA
Source organism: Methanobrevibacter sp. (assembly GCF_017406825.1). Lineage (GTDB taxonomy): Archaea > Methanobacteriota > Methanobacteria > Methanobacteriales > Methanobacteriaceae > Methanocatella. The sequence continues at coordinate 2,884 of NZ_JAFQXT010000016.1, read as the reverse complement.
GGTACTAATGTTGAAACTGGTCCTAGAGCAAGAATGGAAAAATTCGCTGGATTCAAAGACAAAGGTGTAGTTGCTCAACACGTAGCACGTGCAGATGAAATGTTGAAAAACTATGATGCTTGTATGGAAGCATTAGATGCAATTGATCCTGCAGCACCTGCTAACGTATCTTACGATAAAAGAGGAACTGGTGAGCTTGGATTTGGTGTCATAGAAGGTCCTAGAGGAACTGACGTACACATGGCTCAAGTCAAAGAAGGCAAAACCCAATTCTATTCAGCAATTGTACCAACTACCTGGAACATTCCAACAATGGGTCCTGCAACTGAAGGATTCCACCATGAGTTAGGTCCACATGTAATCAGAGCTTACGATCCATGTTTATCCTGTGCTACTCATGTAATGGTAGTTGATGATGAGGACAAATCCATTCTCAAAAATGAAATGGTGAGAATCTAAGTTTGGAGGAATTAATTAATGCCTTACGATTCAGACATCATTGTTGTTGGATGCGGAAATATATTATTTAAAGATGATGGTTACGGTCCGGTAGTCATTAATGTTTTACAAAAATATCTTAATGACACAAAAGACTATTATGACCCTGCAGTTACTTCCTATGTTGATGATGAGTTTGATAAAGAAATTCTAAAAGAAATCGAAGAAAAATTTGAAGGCATAACTTTGCCTGATGGGGTTCAATTCATTGATGGTGGAACAGCAGCACCAACTAATTTTTTCCCGTTATATAGTGAATATGACTGGAAGAAACTCATTGTAGTTGATGTTGTCGAATTCAATGCTGAACCGGGCACTGTGGAAATTTTTGACCCGGAAGTTATGCAAAAAGGGAAATATGATAATCCTCACGGAATGACAGTTGAGGATCCTCTTCGTGAAATCGCTCAGAAATGTGAAGTCGTTATTGTAGGATGCAAACCTGCATCAATTCCAACACCGGATGTGGATATGGGTTTAACAGAACCTGTAGAAAAGGCAGTTCCTAAAGCTATAGATATTATTTTAAAAGAAATCGGGGTAAAATAATGTTTGATAAATTGAAAAAAGCTTTTGGCGGTTCTAAAGAAGAAGTCGCACCAAAAGTAGAAGAAAAAGTTGAAGCTGCACCTGCACCAGAAGCAGCTCCTGCAGCATCCGCAAAACCACGTATTGGTTACATTCACTTAAGTGGTTGTACTGGAGATGCAATGTCTTTAACTGAAAACTATGACATTTTATCTACTGTATTAACTGATTTAGTTGATATCGTATACGGACAAACTTTAGTTGACAAATGGGTTCACGGAACTTACGCTGAAGAAATGCCTGAAATGGACTTATGTTTAATTGAAGGATCAGTCTGTTTACAAGATGACCACAGTGTACAAGAATTATTAATGGCAAGAGAAAAATCAGGATTAATCTGTGCATTCGGTTCCTGTGCTATGACCGGTTGTTTCACCACCTTCGCACGTGGAGGTCAACAAGCACAACCTAAACACGAATCCTTTGCACCAATCAGCTCTTTAGTTAAAGTTGATTGCGCACTTCCTGGTTGTCCTGTAGCTCCTGAAATGATTGCAAAAGTTGTTGTTGCATTATGCAACGGAGACATGGAATACTTACAACCTGCTATTGATAAAGCTGCTTGCAACACTGGATGTGGATGTGACGTATTAACCAATGTAATACGTAACGGATTATGTACTGGATGTGGAACTTGTGCTCTCGCTTGTCCTACAAGAGCTATGGGCTTTTCCGAAGGTAGGCCTAGCTGTGACAGAGACAGATGTATTAAATGTGGATCTTGTTATGCAATGTGTCCAAGAGCATGGTTACCTATAAAAAGAATTAAAGAGGAAACTGGATTATAGGAGGATTGAACATGCCATTAGGAACTTATAAAGAAGCATTATCTGCAAGAGCTACTGATAGCAAAATTACTGATGTATCACAAGACGGAGGAATTGTTTCAGCATTACTCTGTTACGCACTCGATGAAGGAATCATTGAAGGTGCAGTTGTAGCTGGAACTCCTGACGAAGATTGGAGACCAATTCCTACAGTTGTAACTTCATCCGATGAAGTTATCGCAGCTGCAGGTACTAAATACTCAATGTCCCCAACTTTATCTGCTTTAAAAGAAGCAACCCGTCAATACGGATTAGAAAAAGTTGGTGTTGTATCAACTCCATGTCAAACCCAAGGTTTAAGAAAAGCACAAGCTTACCCATTCACTAGATTTGTCGCTGAAAAAATTAAATTAATCATCGGTATCTACTGTATGGAAAACTTCCCTATGGCTTCTCTTGATACCTTTGCAACCGCAAAATTAGGATTTGACTCCTTAACTGATGCTAGCAAAATGGACATTGGAAAAGGTAAATTCTGGTTAACCAAAGACGGAGAAGACTCAGGTTTAGCTATTAAAGAAACCCACGGATACGAACAAGCTGGATGTAACATCTGTATGGATTACGTATGTGAATGGGCTGACGTATCAACCGGTTCTGTAGGATCTCCTGACGGATGGTCCACTGTTTTAACCAGAACCGACGATGGTGAAACCGTATTTAAAGCTGCTGTTGATGCTGGTTTAATTGAAACAAAACCAATGGACGAAGTAAAACCAGGTCTTGGATTACTTGAAAAATTAGCAGCAGGTAAAAAAGACAAAAACGGCAAAGAACGTGAAAGAAGAGCAAAAATGGGATTACCACTTCCTGTGGAATACTAATTCCACTTCTTTCTTTTTTTTCTTTTTTTTGAGTCTGTAAAATTTTATAGGCTTCTTTCAAATTTTATTTTTTTTACACTTGAAATTTCACTTCGATAAAAATTCGTTCTAATTTTTCTTTAATTTCAAAATAAATGATTAAAAAAT